>CAUZEB010000028.1:0-15108 GCA_963578655.1 Dehalococcoidia bacterium
ACCCCTGGTAGTTTAAGCCGCGTATTCCCTGTCAGTGGCGGATCAGAAGCTAACGAGACAGCATTGAAGATAGTTAGAGCTTATCATAAACGCCGTGGTGAAGCTGGTAGATACAAGATAATTAGCCGTCGGGGTTCATACCATGGAATGACTGGTGGTGTTGTTTCATTGGGACAAAATCCTGCGACGCCAAGAGAAGACTTTGAACCGGTATACCCTGGATTAATCCATGCCCCTCAACCGTTCACCTACAGACCAGAGGCTGGAGGTTCCACGCCATCGGAAGTTGCGACAAGAGCAGCACAAGCAATAGAAGACTTAATTCTCTTCCATCAGCCAAAGACCGTTGCGGCAGTAATAGCTGAGCCTGTAGCCCTCCCGCTTGGTGTGGCTGTACCTGGCGATGAATATTGGCCAATGCTTAGAGAGATATGTGATAAATATGGCGTTCTCCTTATAGCAGACGAAGTTATATGTGGTTTTGGAAGAACTGGGAAGATGTTCGCAATAGAACATTGGGGTGTGGTTCCCGACATTATGACAGTTGCGAAGGGGATTATTAGTAGTTATCTTCCATTAGCAGCGACTATTGTTAGAAAGGAAATAGCAGACTATTTTGGTGGTGAAGACAATCATTTAAACCATGTTCTAACATTTAGTGGACACCCAGTTGCAGCAGCGGCAGCTCTCAAAAACATAGAAATACTAGAGAATGAAAATATGGTTGAAAACTCTGCGAAGATGGGCAGGTATTTCAAGGGACAACTTGAAGATTTGACTGCGTCCCACCCTAGTATTGGAGATGTTAGGGGGATAGGGTTGCTAATGGCAATCGAGTTGGTCGCAGATCGCGCGACTAAAACAAAATTCTCATCAGAAGTGAAGCTTCCGGAGAGATTAAACGAGAAATTCCGTAAGCACGGTCTCATTCTTACAGTTAATAGCAATCTTATTCTAATAGGCCCATCTTTGTGTATAACTTCTGATGAAGTGGATGAGATTGTCCATGCTATAGATTTGTCATTAGGCGAACTTGAATCGGAACTAGGGATTAACAATTAATCAGACGAAAGCCAAGGAGATAGTGATGGCAAATTCTGAAGACACAAAAACCTTGCGAGATGATGCTCTTGAATACCTTTGGATGCATAACAGAGATTGGGTCCAAATGGCAGAGCAAGGAGAACCTCTTATATTAGACGAAGGTCATGGTATAAGAGTGACAGACACGGACGGTAAAACTTGGATAGACTGTAACGGTGGGTATCAATCGGTCAATATAGGGTTTGGGCGCACAGAAATAGCTGAAGCAGCTCGTGATCAAATGATGAAGCTAGTATACTACCCGCAAGGAACCACCACCGAACCATTAGCAAAGTTGGTCGAAAAATTGGCCCAACTTACACCCGGTGACTTAGAGCGCAGCTGGCCTGTAACTGGAGGGTCTGAAGCTAATGAAACTGCAATAAAGATAGCAAGGTCATATCATAGACGCATGGGAGACCCCGGCAGATATAAAATAATCAGTAGGCGTGGTTCGTACCACGGGGCTACTGGCGGTGTGATGTGGCTTGGTGGAACCGCAGAAACGGATCGTTCCGACTACGAACCATCTCCTGCTGGCTATATATACGGGCCTCAACCAAATCCTTATAGATGCGAATTAGGAGGGACGACACCTTCAGAGTGCGCTATACGGTGTGCTCAAGCCATAGAAGATCTAATAGTCTTCCACGGCCCAAAAACTGTCGCAGCAGTTATAGCTGAGCCTATCTCCTCGGCATCTGGTGCCGCGGTTCCTGGAGACGAATATTGGCCTATGCTTAGACAAATCTGCGATAAGTATGGTGTCGTTCTTATAGCAGATGAAGTAATATGCGGATTTGGGCGTACAGGTAAGATGTTTGCAATGGAGCATTGGGACGTCGTACCGGATATCATGACTGTAGCAAAAGGTATCGTAAGTAGCTATCTACCTATAGCATCTACCATAGCCACAAGGCGAATATGTGATGCATTCGCTGGTGAGGACAATATCTTTAGGCAGGCCTTGACCTTTGGTGGACACCCAGTTGCAGCAGCGGCAGCTCTCAAAAACATAGAAATACTAGAGAATGAAGATATGGTAAAAAATTCAGCTGAAACTGGAGCATACTTACTTAATCAGCTAAGAGAATTGCAGAAAGAGCACAGCATTATTGGTGACGTACGCGGACTAGGATTACTAGTAGCTGCTGAATTAGTAAGTGACCATGACACCAAAGCAGGCTTTTCACCCGATCTCAACGTACCACAAAAGTTAGACGAAAAGTTTCGCGAACAAGGCTTATTGTTGCGAATGAACGGTCAACTATTGAATATTTCTCCCCCACTGTGTATCACAAGGAGTGAAGTAGACGAGATTGTGAATGGAGTCGATCGTGCTCTTGGATCCTTGGAGTCTGAACTTTAATCAGGTATGTGACAGACTACGACGTAACCTGATTGGGTCAGTAGGTTATTAGTTTCTAGGTGAATTTCCCCGCCCTATGTGTAGGGTAGGAGAGATCGAATTAAGCTAACCACAAAAGAGAGGGTTGAAGTTACTCAGTGCAGTGCCCGGTTAGACGCCGCAACCCGCGAATTACAGTCTATGCCTGAGTTTGGGATCTAAGATATCTCGTAGTCCGTCTCCTGCCAAATTAATTGCTAACACTGTTAATGTAAGGAATATGCCGGGCAGGACTACAACCCACATGGCTATAGAAATATATCTTCGACCATCCGCCATGATACTACCCCAACTAGGTATGTCTGCAGGGGTACCTGCACCAAAGAAACTGAGTGCCGCCTCAATCAGGACAGATTCGGCGCACAGAAATGTTGCCAAGACTATTAATGGAGCAATTGTATTAGGAAGAATATGAATGAAAAGGATTCTACTTGTTCGTGCTCCAACCGCTCTTGCCGCGTCAACAAACATTTGCTCTCTTAGACTAAGAACGGAAGCCCGTACGACTCTCACAGTCCTTGGTACTGCAACCACTGTTAATGCAACAATAACATTCTGCACACTTCCACCTAGCAATGCCATTAACGCCATAGCCAAAAGAATACTGGGTATGGCCATAAGACCATCCATTATCCTCATTACTACTGCATCTACTTTCCTATAATATCCAGTTAGCAATCCTATGACTACTGCTAGCGAAACGGATATCAATGATACGGTTACGCCAACCAATAAAGAAATCCTGGTTCCCAAAATTGTCCTAGTATAGACATCTCGACCAACAAAATCAGTCCCAAACCAATAAGTAGAGGAAGGGGCTTGCAATCGATCTTTCACGTGCGGTTCATTGGGATCGCCCGTGAACAAAATATTAGCGAATATAGCAATTAAGACCATAAACATGAATACAATAGTTCCTGCAGCCATACTAGGATTACTGCCGAAAATCTGCATCATCTTTTCCCAAATATTCTTTTCTCTACGGTTGAGTTCCAAAATTGCACTACTATTCTGAGTTGTTAAATCACTACTCATTAATATCTAATCCTCGGATCAAAATAGGCATAGGAAAGATCCACAAGCAAATTCACTATAACGTAAGTTGTGGAAATTAATACAATTGCCCCTTGTATCACAGGGTAATCCCTTCTAACCATTGCATCCACAACCAAGCGCCCAACACCAGGTATAGCAAATACTGATTCAGTAACTACTAATCCTGACATCAATCCAGCTACACCGAGTCCAATTACAGTTATGATGGGGAGAGCGGCATTTTTTAGAGCGTGTCTGATAAGCACCATTTTTTCTGCTAATCCTTTAGCTCTGGCTGTCCTTATATAATCCTCTCGCAAAATCTCCAGCATACTCGCTCGAGTCATGCGAGCAATTAATGCCATTACTACAATTCCTGTTGCAAAAGCCGGCATTATGAGACGGTGAAGAAAACGTGAGAAATCTTCAGTTGGTGCGACATAGCCCGCCACAGGGAACCAATGTAGTTTCACACCAAACAAAATAATCATTAGAAATCCTAAGAAAAACAACGGGATCGAGAATCCTATAGTGGAAAACGCCATGACTGAACGATCTATCCATGTATTGGCTCTCCACGCCGCTATAACCCCCATAGGTACTGCTAATAGTACCGCAAATGCTTCACTGAGAAAGGCTAAGGACAAGGTCGGGACCAATCTTTTTATTACTAACTCTAAAACAGGCTTTCCTGAGGTTATGGAATTACCGAAGTCACCGATTAATGAATCACGGAAAAATATAAATAATTGTAAGTGTATTGGTCTGTTTAGACCCAGAGAGTCTCTTATTGCTTCTATTTGTTCTTCGGTAGCTTCAACACCTGCAATAAGCGCTGCTGGATCTCCAGGGGCGATGCGCAATAATGTGAAGGTAAACAACATTACCACCATCACCACAGGTATGGTAGCGATCATACGACGTATTATGTATCCTTGCACCAAATCCTCCTGCGGAAGAATTTATATTTGAAATCGACGATGAAGTCCATGGAATCTCGGTCCATCACCACCGCATTACAAATCCCTGCTGGAAAAGCATTCTGACAGAGGAAGGGAACCAGTCCATAGAAGATGCTATTCATCTTATATGTCCTGGCTCCCATTCCTGTTTCATAGATCTTTATAACCTATTCGCCTCTTCCTCACTAATTTTTATGGCGTGTCCTATCTGGCTACCAGCCAAGAATTGTAATAGATAGGCACAAATGTTGGTCGGAAATTCTTGACATACGTCCGATGTGGGTACATAGGGAACCACTGTCCCAATATTACGAAATGCTGATTGTCATACCACACCCTCTGTATCTCTTCCACAATTTCCATTTGCTTTGTTGTGTCTTGTTCCATCGCAAAATCCAGCTGTAGTTGTACTAAAGTTGGATTTCCGCCCATATAGTGACCTTCACTAACCATAAAGTGTAATAGCGGGTCACCACAGAACCATGAAGCACAGAAATTGGTGAACATGTTCCAGTCTTTCTCTCTCAACTTACCTACTATAGATGCCCAGTCCATGGTCGGCATCTTAACGTTAAATCCTGCTTTCTCTAGTTGTGGCTTTAGAACAAACCCCAACGGAGTCAACTGAGGGTAATCTGTAGGATTCATTATAACGATCGGTTCACCATTATATCCTGCCTGAGCTAACAGTTCTTTTGCACGTTCTGGATTGTTTTCATTGTAGAACTCTGATGAGACATCACTCTCAAGCGGTGTACCACAGAAGAAGACTGCTGGGCATAGCATCCAAAGAGCTGGATCACCCAATGAAGCCATATGGTCCTCAGCATTTATTGCAGCCCCAATTGCCTGTCTCACCAATTTGTTATCAGTAGGGAAGACATTAGACTGTATTGTGATTGACGACTGGTTACCAGGAGTGCTAATCATCACGTCAATATCTGGATTTTTATCAAGTCGTTGGAAAAAGTCCAATCCAGCGTAGTCAACGATATCCCATTCACCCGTCTCTATACCGGCTATCTTTGTTTCTTCGTCAGGAATTTCTAGCCATTCTATCCTGTCGAGATAAGCATTTTTTCCGCCAGCAAAGAAACTGCCTGGCTCATTCCTTGAATTATAAGAATCGAAGCGAGTAAAAATCATTCTATTACCCTGCTCCCAGTCTTCAAACTTGTACGGTCCAGTTCCTATCCATCCATCCATCGGCTCGTTCCAAGGCTTAGAAGCCTGTGGAGCAGGCCATATCTGGACGCCACCAGCTGGTCGGGCTAGTACAGGCAAAACAAGTCCGAAGGTTTGGTCGAAGTTAAATTCGAAGGTCGAATCATCTATTTTAGTTATAGCAACATCAGAAGCAAACCTGGACCATAGCTTACCTCTTTGTGAAGGCAGCCATCTGCCGAAGGAAGCTACAACATCATCTGTTGTTACCTGTTTACCATTGTGGAAAGTTAAACCGTCTCTCAAATTCATGGTATAGGTCAATCCATCTGAACTGACGTTCCATTTCTCCGCCAATTGAAGCTGCGGATTCAGGGATTCGTCTAATCCGAAAAGTGACTCATAGTTATGAGAAGCGATGTGGACAGTCACGAATGCAGCAACATAAAGAGGATCGAGGTTCGCAATACTTGATTGAGACGTAATCTTAAGGGTCCCACCAAATATCGGGTCGTCACTAATCGGTGCCGGGGTCGGAGTAATTACTAAGATCTTCTCCACTATTACCGTTGTAACAACCTTCTTTTCAACTATTTTCTCGACCTCTACCGTCCTTACCACTTCCTTCTCGACAACAACCTCTTTGATGATTGTCACAGGAGTAGGAGTAGCTCCCCCCCCGCAAGCAGCCAAAGCGAAAACGGCCATAGACGACAAGAGTATTCCTATTACCTTCTTCATTATTCCTCCCGTTCATTTTGTTGCTTGGCTTGAATTCTTCTAACTCGCACCAAACACAGCTATCAGTCCCAAGAATGGGACATCCTGAAAAGTTTAGGACAATCGACTAGAGATTGTCAAGTGCTGAGTGCCAGTAGATCACCAGACATATTAGGTGATCTACCTTGTGATTAGATAATGGGATCAGTCAGATATCGATAAGCAGTTACACTATCATCTAACATCCATATATTGATTATGTATGAAGGAGTTAACATCGCCATTGATTCATTAATATTTACCACTAGAATGTTGATTGACATCTCGAAACACCCCGGGTACACTCAATTTCGTTTCGGCCGCCTTTAATTGTCAGGGCTTGTACTTGTTTGTTCATAGATAGGAGGTCAGCGAATGAATGTAGTTGGATATGCAAATCGCCTCAGTGTTCAACCTGGTGAAACTATTAGATTTATGGTTAGTTGTAAATCCCCGTCGTACAGAGCAGATATAGTACGTTTAATACACGGGGATACTCATCCTGAAGGGCCGGGATTTAAGGAAGAGGAAATAAGAACAACTGTTAGCAGAGAATATCCTGGTTATGAACAATCGATCAGGAGCGGATCGTACGTGATTGTACCCCACACCCCCACATTAAATGTCAACGGAGACCTTACCCTGCAAGCATGGATCTACCCTACAACTGTAGGTATTGGAACTCAAGGCATAATAACAAAATGCTCAGGTCATAATGGAAGTGGATACGGACTATACCTCGACGTCGAGGGTAGCCTTTCCCTCCAACTTGGTGACACTGATGGGAATACGGATAAACTACAGACTGGTACCCCAATGGAAAACAATCGATGGTATTTCGTAGCAGCAGTTTTCGACTCTACTAATCAGAGAGTAATATTATATCAAAAGCCGGTTGTTCACTGGCCAAAAGACATCACAAACACAATCATCGAACAGCCGACTCCAATCTCTAATATATCACCTACGCTTGAACCATTCGTAATAGGCGCCTATTCTAATAGAAATACGTCTGAATCTTCCCTCATTTGCGGACATTTCAATGGGAAGATAGAAGGTCCGAAGATATTTAACGCAGCATTGAGTCCTTCTGAAATTAAAGGACTCATGGATGGGAAAGATCCTAACGAAATTTCTTCAGACCTAATAGGGTCATGGGATTTCAGTAGAGATTTTTCCACTGAATTAGTGACAGATATTTCTCGTTATCGCCTCCACGGTACAGCTGTCAACATGCCTGCTAGGGCTATGACTGGCCATAATTGGAAAGGCACCGACGTAAACTACAACAATGCACCTGGTCAGTACGGGGCTATTTATTTCCATGACGACGACCTTGATGACGCCAAATGGCAGGTCGGATTTGAGTTTATAGTACCAGAGCATACTAAAAGTGGAGTGTATGCTGCCCGATTAAGAACTGACAACTGGGAAGAAGATGCAAACGAAGACCACATACCTTTCTTCGTGAGACCCAGAAGAGGAACAACCACGTCTCCCATTGTATTTTTGGCACCCACAGCAAGCTATCTTGCGTATGCGAATTCTCATACGTGGTCAAATCCTCATACAAGAGCTAGGTTGTCAAAGTTGATGGGAGTGGAAGCTGCAGAATATCCTGTTCGACCCCAAGATAAATACGTTGTCGATAACAGATTACATAGTATGTACGACCGTCATACTGACAATTCAGGTGTGGGCTACTCTTCATACCTGAGACCTATTATGAACATGCGGCCTAAGGCTGTATCCCAAACACTTAATCTAGGGAAAGGAGCCGCTCATCAATTAAGTGCGGATCTCCATCTTACAGATTGGCTAGAAGCAAAGGGCTATGAATTCGACATAATAACGGATGAGGATTTACATTTTGAAGGAGCTGATATCCTAGAACCGTACAAAGTTGTTCTAACCGGAAGTCATCCTGAGTATTGGTCGGCCCAAATGCTAGATGGATTGGAAGACTATATGTCACAAGGGGGACGATTAATGTACCTCGGAGGCAACGGTTTCTACTGGGTAACTTCTTACGCTCCGGGGAGACCTCATGTTGTCGAGATCAGACGGTGGCGCGGAACTGAGGTGTGGGAAGCTGACCCCGGAGAATTTTACCATAGCACCTCAGGTGAATTAGGTGGATTATGGAGATTTAGGGGGCGTGCACCTCAAAAACTAACAGGCGTTGGTTTCAGTGCACAGGGTTTCGACTCTAGCCTTCCATATCACCGTCAACCTGGCAGTGAGGATGATAGAGCTCACTTTATCTTTGAGGGAATCGACAAAGATGAAGTGATAGGCGATTTTGGCCTAGTAATGGGTGGGGCTGGCGGATTCGAAGTTGATCGTGCAGATATTAGCCTTGGTACACCTCCTCATGCCTTAATATTGGCGACTACAACAGGATTCTCAGACGTTTATCAACACGTTATTGAAGAGGTGTTAATGAGTGACTCTATGCAAGGAGGCTCGACTAACCCATTAGTTAAAGGTGATATGGTGTATTTTGAGGGTCCGAATAATGGGGGCGTCTTTTCGGTTGGTTCCATAGCCTGGTGCGGCAGCCTATCTGAAAATGACTATATGAACAACGTATCTCGAATCACAGAAAATGTGCTGAGGAAGTTTGCGTCAGAATAAATCATTCGGTTCTCGTGCTGCTTATGCAAGATGAATATGAGTTCAAAATCGGTCACTACATTAGAACGAATCCCTGACCCAAGTTTATGAAGCACCTTTATGTTGGCCCAAGTACCTGTATGAAACAAATACTGCGACTGCAATCACTACAATACTAACTGACGATACAATGGTAATCTGTTCAAAGCGATGATCTAGGAAAGTTGTAATAGACTCGCCGTAGACCAATATCAAAACTCCAAGTAGAATAAATCTCAGACCTCGCCCCACCAATGATACCAAGACAAACAGTCTCATATCCATCTTCAAAACGCCCGCTAATATCGCAAAAAGTTTATATGGTATTGGTGTAAATGCTGAAAAGAATATCGCCCACACGCCAAATTTATTGACCAACTTTTCTGCTGACGATATTCTTTTGGGACCAGCGATTCTGTTAAGAAATGGGCGACCAAGCTTATTACCTATCCAATGCCCTACTATCGCACCGGCCACAGATGTAACGGTAGCAATTCCTGCAAACCATATAGCCATTTGAGGTTTCATTAGTGAAGCAGCGATTAATAATGGATCAGGAGGTACAGGGTTAAAGATCGACTCAGTGAAACAATGAATGCCAATAGCAAGGAAAACCCACTCACTGTCTGCAAAACTCGAAATCCAATGGGAGAGATTGCCGATTAGATCAATCATTTATCCTCTAAATACCGTTACATGCAGGTAATCGTTCAATTCAGCATTTATTGGAAATAGAGACCCGATTCACTTAAGACACGCTCAATATTAGATGGGTGGGCTTCTATTTTTCCTGAATCTATACGCTGCACCAGATTAACTATTGCTTTATTAATCGGAGTCGCTATTCCCAAACGACGTCCCATCTCGACTATGTGTCCATTCATGAATTCTATCTCTGTCCTTCTTCCTTTACTCACATCTTGTGCCATCGACGACTTCCAGTCTGTCGCCTTTTCACCAGCGCTAAGGATAGCGTCAAGTTCTTCATATACGGCTCCATCGTCTGCTTTTGACCAAATGTCAGCTGACACTCCTTGAACTGGTTCGATTTGGAATCCACTGGCTAATCCAATGACCGAGGATTCCTTTGCTATATGTATCTGTATCAGTCGTGCTTTAGCGTCTTGAGCAATAGACTTAGATCCCAAACCAGTCATCGCAGTTACTGGATTACCACAAGCATTCGTGGTGAGTTTGGACCAGCGTTCACCCCAAATATTTGAAGTGGCTATGGCATTGTCTATAGTCGATAATATCTCAGTAATTTCTTCGACGCGTGACGTGATTCTACCGTGCAACTCACCAACTCTAAATACATTGTATTCGCGTCCTTTTCCAGACGACATGCCTCTATTTAAATCCATAAGTTTCCTATTTACATAACCAGGTTTCCAGAGACTGACAGTGATACTAGACATAACGCATCCAAGTTCTCTTTCATATCCAACTATAGAAGCAATTAATCCGTCATTCATACAATTTTGTGCACTCACGATGACTCCATCATTAGACAGAAATCTCTTAATGAAATATGTAGCCCACTCCGTATCATAGGATTTCACGGCGAGAAAAATAATGTCGAAAGGTGAATACAGATATTCCGCTTCGGAGAGATGCACGGCATTGACAGGCACTGTAAACGTACCATCTGAGTCAGACACATTCAGTCCTTCTCTCTTCATCATATCTACGTGCTCTCCCCACATATCAATGAGCGTCACATCATACCCAGATTTGGTCAAATAGGCGCCTATATAACTGCCGGCAGCTCCAACGCCCATTATTGCTATACGCTTACTCATAATTTCTCCCGCATCATCTATCAGCGAATTATACGTCTCTCATTAAGTGGATAATATTGATCGAATCAATCTTCGGATTCAATCTGAACGTCAAAGCGAAACTTTCGACCAGATACGTTCGCCGTCATAATATGCCGAACTTGTCCTGTTCTAGAACTCATTAGAACTATCTCCCTACCATTCATATCGGTTACATTATATGAGGTTTCATCTACTAAAACGTTAAGTTTCTTATCAGGTCTAGGATATCTAACACTATTTGCAAATTGTGTAATCCTAGACTCCCTCGTACGGAGAAGATTCTCCGCTTCGTCGATATTAACCAAACTAAATTTTATTCTATCGCCAGCCATCGCTTGAGCCAGTTTATAAATATCAGTACTGATCACTGTCGCAATTTTCGTATACCCCCCAGTTGTACCTCGGTCCGACATCAAGACAATAGGAGAACCATCTCCGGGGATCTGCACTGAGCCCAATGAGCTACCATCAGAAATAATATCGAATCCATTACTGTGTTCAACGACCGGCCCCTCTAGCCGATATCCAACTCTATCAGACTGAATAGACACGGTATATTCAGAATTCAGAAACGTACTGATACCTTCCGTAGTGAAAGCCTTGTCTTGTGGACCAAGCACAACTCTCAAATCGTGTACATGTCCAAATGGATAAAACACAAGTTCTTCGGGTAATGCTTTAACACTGATCTCAACATTAGGTTTCAAATAATTTGCCTTTATAATGTCACCTATATTCAGGGATCGCCCATGATAACCACCCATGTTAGACTTAGTATATGTAGATCGACTTCCTAATAACATCGGTACATCGATACCACCCGGCACGGATAGATAAGAACGCATACCATCACTCACAGGTCCAAAAGTTAGGATATTCCCTGGATGAACATCAATTGGTACCCATTGGCTTACAGAATCACCATCGATTTTTGGATTTATATCTGCACCGGTGATTACGATGCAACTGTGAGAAAGAATACGTAACTTGGGACCTAATACTGTGATTTCTAATCCAGCATCTTCTTCGGCATTGCCAATTAATATGTTCGCAAATCGGAGTGAATAAGTATCCATGGCACCGGAAACCGGAATTCCGTACTTCTGAAAACCATATCTGCCTAGGTCTTGCACAGTGGTAAGGAGTCCTGGTTCAATAACTTCAAATATATCAGTGTTCATCATATATCCTCGGCATGAACTTCAAACAACCCATTCTCTACTTCATTTTTAATACGTAGGTACTCACTCTCGCTTTGCAACGGTACAAATCTAATGGTATCGCTCGGATTGACTATAACGGGAGGATCCATATAAGGATCAAAAAAGTTTAGAGGCGTACATCCGATCAAACGCCATCCCCCAGGACTACTAACTGGATATATTCCCGTCTGGTTTTCAGCTATACCTACTGATCCTCCTGGAATTTCAGCTCTAGGAGTTTCGAGTCTAGGAGTAGCTATTTTAGGAGACAACCCACCTAAGTAAGGAAATCCCGGACTAAATCCCATCATATACACACGGTAGTCTGTTTCCGAATGAATGTTAATAACTTCTTCAGTGGTCAATCCGGCATGTCTCGCTACAAATTGCAAGTCCGGACCATATTTACCATCGTATAAAGTAGGAATACTGATTATGCGGGCCCGATACACTAATTGTGAATCCGTCCATTCTTCAATGGATCCAATTTGGTCTATTAAGTCCGAAGAGGATATTACCAAGGCATTGTAATATATTAGGAGTGATCGGTAGGTCGGTACAACCTCTCGTACACCCGCTATACTCGCGTCAAGGATAGCGAGGTTTAATTTACGCACCTTCGAATTTACTTCAGGATTTATAGTGTCACCAACCTCGACTGTTAGTGATTGATCGCCAGCCTGTAGGAAGCGTAATCTATCAAATATACTATTCATAACATCTGCCCAATTTTCATGATCTCAATGCCTGCTAACCCTAATCCTCTCTTAAGTAACAAGGCCATTTCTACGGATCCTGGAGTATCACCATGCAGGCACAGACTATCAGCTTCAACTTCTAAATCATAGCCATCAATCGTCAAAACTTTACCTTCAGTTATCATCCGAATACTTCTTTCAACCACTACGTCAACATCATGGATAACAGATCCGATCTGAGTTCTGGAAACCAGAGTACCGTCGGAATTCAATGCCCTATCTGCAAAAATTTCTTTGGCAACTCTAACTCCCATACTCTCAGCAATCCTTGCACACTTAGAGCCAGACAACGCCAACAGGATCATATCTGAATCTACTTCAAGTACAGCTTCACAAATAGCGGTGGCTAGTGCCTCGTCGTTTACTGCCCGATTATATAACGCCCCATGCGGTTTCACATGCTGGAGCTTTTTTGTCTTAGTAAAAGCCTGCAATGCTCCAATCTGGTAAATTAGGTCCTCTTTCGCTTCATCCGGTGTAACTGCCATATATCTTCTGCCAAATCCCTGTAAATCTGGATAACTGGGTTGCGCACCAATACCCACTCCATACTCTTCTGCGAGATCAACAGTTCGTCGCATCCATTGCGGATCTCCAGCATGGAACCCACATGCAATATTTGCGGAAGTAATATGCTTAATAACTTCTTCATCGTAACCCAATTTATACATGCCGAAACTTTCCCCCATATCGCAATTGAAATCAATTCTTTTCGACATTTAAGTCTTCTCCTTCAGTCACATTAGATTCAACGATAGCCAATTATATAAGCATATCAATATACTTACCACTGAAGTATGCTAAAACTTAGAGTATTTCTCATGGAGAAATACTAGCTGAAGATTAGGTATTTGGTGTACAATCATCGAGCTTAGTTGAAGGTGGACAACGAGGTGATACTATCGATCAAATTATTTTTAACGAAGCTCTAGTATTAACACTTGTTGGAGTTTGTACAGCATTCGTGACATTAATCGCATTAATGTTAGTCGTTCCTATTATTAGGTTCCTTACCCTTCATATTGATGACAACAGCGCCGAAACGATGCCAATCGGTCAGGAAGGAGACTGTGAAAAGGCAACGGCTGCCGTTGTAGCGGTAGGGACTCTTTTAGCAAGAGATTCACTTGAAAATTAGCAATCCTATGGTATTCCCATAAAGTCAAATATAATATCATTACGTCAAAGGCATGTAATTGCAAGAACTTATAGACCTTTGGAGCCATACAGGGCTAGCATCCATGGACTGGCGCAACATTCTCATGATTGTGGCTGGGGCTATTTTCATTTCCATAGCAATCTTCAAACGCCTTGAGCCATACGTATTACTGCCTATTGGTCTAGGTGTCATACTGACAAACCTACCCTTGGCAGGTCTAACTAATTTTGTCTCTGATCCAAACGCATTTCAACAATCTGGTCTATTTGGAATAATTTTCCATTACGGCCTTTCCTTTTGGAACATACTACCACCTTTAATCTTTCTTGGCCTAGGCGCTCTAACCGATTTGGGATCGATTATCGCCAACCCTAAAACACTCCTCTTGGGAGCCGCCTCACAAGCTGGGATATTTGTTGCATTCTGGGGAGCACTATACGTGGGACTGATACCCGGGGTAGACCCGTTTTCGCTTAAAGAGGCTGCCGCAATTGGCATAATAGGTGGCGCGGATGGTCCGACGACAATCTTTCTATCTGCCCAGTTGGCTCCTCATTTATTGGGAGTGACAGCAGTCGTAGCCTATTCCTATATGGCGTCAGTTGCATTTATTCAGCCGCCTTTAATGAGACTATTAACCACTCAACAAGAACGAGAAATAGAAATGAAACCGCCTAGGGAGGTATCGCGTTTAGAGAAACTGATTTTCCCTATGGTTGCTATGATTGGTATTATTCTACTCGTTCCGCATTCTGCCCCACTAATATGTATGTTTATGATAGGAAATTTATTCAAAGAAAGCGGTGTCGTCCCGAGGTTAAGTAAAGCTTCTTCAAACGAATTACTAGACATAGCAACTATATTTTTGATGATAACCGTGGGTGCACAATTGTCAGCCGATAATGTATTCAATCTTGAAACAGTTCTAATATTAGCATTGGGATTGGTAGCATTTGCTGCGGGCACTATCGGTGGATTGGTATTTGCAAAAATAATGAATTTGTTCCTTAACGACAAAATAAATCCACTGATAGGTTCAGCTGGAGTATCTGCTGTACCCATGGCCGCACGAAATTCTCATACTGTCGGTCAACAGAGTA
>CAUZEB010000029.1:0-15086 GCA_963578655.1 Dehalococcoidia bacterium
CCATCAGAAATAGCAGGTTATCCCTCTTATCCTCACAAGTATTTTGGTTTCCACCCTTTCACCTATCCAATCAATGCTGTAGGATGCACTGCCGCGAGTATTCCCGCTGGTTTTTCTTCTGAAGGCCTCCCTATAGGTTTACATATTGTGGGTCGCAAATGGGAAGAAGAAATAGTCTTGGCTGCTTCCGCAGCACTCGAAAAGGCCAATCCATGGATAGGATTCAGGCCTCAGATATCTTAGTTGATCATTGTATATACAGTAGTACCCAAACGAGAGCCTTAAAGTAATCAATCTCAGGACACATAGGGGAATTTGGCTTTATCTAAATTCCATACCAGCAGGCCACATAATTAATTGAGTAATCTAACATGATTCTAGTTAGAGAATAATAGCTTGACAAATAGAAGGTTTATAATTACATATACTAAAATAACACGGTTCAGCAGCCTGAAGATGCATTAATGAACAGAATTATTTAGTTTATCTATAAGACACACACCGTATCGAGGTAAATCGCTCTGTGAAGTCCCAGTTACCTTCCTTACTTATATCCATACCAAAAGGTATTATCGATCTAGGCTGGGGCCATCCTTCGCCTAGATTGCATCCCAACGAAGTTTTGAAAACTGCGGCAGAACAAGTATTGTCTAAAGACAGCACTTCTCTCCAATATGGAGCCGTTCAGGGTTTTGGGCCTCTTCTAGAATCCCTTTCCTCATTCCTTGCAAAGGATGATTCATACAATAATTGCTTGGTAACGCCGGGACATCTCTTTCTTACCAACGGTGCTTCACAGGCAATCGATCTAGCGTCTACCTTATTCGCAATGAATGGTGATACCGTCTTTGTAGAAGATCCAACATACTATCTAATAAGTTCGATCTTTAGGGATCATCATATGAATATAATTGGAGTCCCAACCGATCATTTGGGATTGAATGTCGACGCCCTAGAGACTATGCTATCGGATAATTCTATAGAGAATCCTAAATTACTGTATACCATTCCTGCTTTCCAAAACCCAACCGGTGCGGTCATGCCTTCATGCCGGCGTAAACGACTAATTGAACTCGCTCAAAATTACGGTTTTCTTATTTTAGCGGATGAAGTATATCAATTGCTTTATTATGGATCTCCTCCACCGAAGCCTCTAGCTGGATTTGACACCTCCGAATCGGGTTGTGTCCTTTCTATAGGTTCCTTTTCTAAAATCTTAGCTCCTGGGCTAAGATTGGGATGGATCCACGCCCATCCAAATCTCATAGAACGATTCAAAACGGCTGGTATGGCCATAAGTGGTGGTGGACTTAGCCATTTCTCTTCTACTTTAGTTCAGGAGACACTATCGTCAGGCCTCTTAAGAGATAATATAGAGAATCTAAAGGATACTTATTCCACCCGTATTGATGCGATGGCAAGCAGTCTGCTTAATTATCCTGGAGAGTTTGATTATTACCGTCCAGATGGAGGTTTCTTTTTTTGGCTGACTCTAAAAGAAGAAATCAATACAAGTGATTTAATTAAGTACGCTAGTAAACATGGAGTTCTCTACAGGCCTGGAATGGAATTTTCTCCGTCAAATTCGTTCACAAATTCTTTGAGACTCAGTTTCACTCTTTACGAATCCTGCAATCTGTCCGAGGCGCTGAAACGTTTGCATATCTCCATACAAACCTATCGGCACCTCAGTTCATAATGTCTTTACAACTTACCGCCTCTGTGTTTGCCTAACTCCCAAATACATATCTAGCTAATTTAAGAATTAATATACTAAGTTCGGTGGTACGCCTTTCAACCGATACTCTGTGATAATACGAACCGTCTCATTGGCGATCGATAATTGAGCTTCCACTGTTTGACCACCAATATGATGAGTCCCGATAACTCCATCTAACTCAAATAAAGAATTGTGGATTTTACCGTTACCCAAAGCAGGCTCATTATTAAACACGTCTATTCCGATTTTCAAACCACGATTCTTAACTGCATCGGCCAGAGCTGTTTCATCTATGACTTCTGCACGTGATGTATTGATTAAATAAGAACCATAGCGCATAGCAAATAGGAATTTGCTATCGACCAAGGACCGTGTGTCTTGATTTAATGCGACATGTAAACTGACAATATCAGATGAGGATGCTACTTCCATAGGATCAGACTTCATTTGGATACCCAGATCAATTGCTCTTTCAGGAGACAGTCCTCTACTCCATCCCACCACTTTCATACCAAAAGCCTTAGCTCTGGGTATCATGGACGCTCCTATTGTGCCGAGACCTATTAACCCCAGGGTCCGACCATAAAGTCCGTAGCCATTACTATATTCAGCTTTGTTCCATAGTCCAATCTTGAGATCTGATACATTTTGAGGTATGTATCTATCGAGTGCGATAATAAGCCCGAATGCCAGTTCAGTCACTGCGTTTGCGTTCTTACCTGGACAGTTACACACAAAAACGCTTTTATCTTTAGCTGTGTTAATGTCTATGTTATTAAAACCGGACCCGGCCCTAATCACCAATTTAAGACTGTCAACACTTAACGCTAATTCTGTTACTCTAGTGCTCCTGACGATTAAGATATCTGTAGAATGTTGTCTGATAGCATCAGCAAGGGTATTCAGTATAACTTCGGGTTTATACGTTACTCTAAATCCTAATTTAATTAATTCATCTTGGGCTAATTTCGAAAACTTATCAGCAATAAGAACGTTCATATTTTTATCTTCTACATTCATCGTCCACCTACAGAATTATATCATGTGGATAAAAACTCAATACTGCGATTACACCGTAATTTCAAGTAGTGTTTACATGGTAAAAGACGCTAAACCTGGTTAATATGCCAAAAGTTCTTTCAAGGCAGAATCTATGAATCGGGTATCTACTGGATTTCTCCCAGGAACACCGGCCAAATGCCCCCATTTAGACGGTATAACACGAAGTTCTACATTGCTCATAAACAGAACCTCGTTTTCACTATCTTCCTTTGGAAAATACTGATCCGTCTGAGACGGCATCAGTAGTCCTTTAGCCTTTATCGAACTCAATGCAGCCTCAATATCGCCTTGGAATATATGATTATCGGATATATCGCCATTCTGCCAGGTACTTATCATTGATAACAAGTCATTAGCATCCACATGGACGAATCTTGATTCCCATTCGCGTGAAATATATTCTTCAATTGTGGCAAACCCGTTTTGTAGGTAGATTCTATCTCTGTAGAATTCCTGGGACGGACCCCACCCAGCATAAACTCGAGACATTGCTCTCAGGCCTTTATGAGGTGGACGCCCGTACCAACCATTATCCCACGAAGAATCGGATTTAAGGGCAGCCTTTATCCCCTCAAGAAACACAAAATTGTGAACTGAGGTTTTCGCGGAACCACACCACGGTGCTATCCTTTCGACCATCTCTGGGTACAATGCCCCCCAGTGAAAAACTTGTTGAGCAGCCATTGATCCTCCACATACAAGTTTTACTCGCTTTATTCCAAAGTGTTCCGTTAGTAGTCTATGTTGGCCCACTACTACATCATAATAAGTTAATTTGGGAAATCCGCTTCTGTCTTGAGGCTTTGGTGAATTGCTAGGAGAAGAAGATAATCCATTCCCTAGTAAGTTAGGGATGATTATAAAGTATTTTGATGGATCCAGCGCTTTATCTTCGCCTATCATAGGCTCATTATTAACATGACTAGATCCGAAAGAAGTTGGGTAAACTATTACGTTATCACCCGCGGAATTTAACTTACCATATGTTTTAAACGCCAGTCGCCCTTTTTTAAGGGTGCACCGAGACTGCAGAATGAAGTCACCCAAATCGAATATGTCATATTCAATCATAGGTATTGCGTTTGTCCAGTGTCCGAGGCTGTTTGAACGGCGTCTAGTAGCTCATGCCGTCGCACTGCGAGACCAAAGTTTGGTTCCATACCACGCCCACGATATATTGCTTGACAAAATCCATACCACAATTGGGCAATATTAAACGGAGCGCCAGTAGGGACATCATCAGGTATCCAAGTGTATCGTTTCGGTATGCGCATACGAGTCAATCTAGGCGACTCTCCTCGAAATCCGTATAGTCTGGCTTCATCTATAGCCGGTGTGCCACTACTCTTCACCACCAAGGTTCCCTCACTCCCGTAAATTTCGAAGCGATATCCTGACCCATTATAAGGTATGCTTCCAACATGGATCGATATTGCAGCCCCGTTCTTCAATACCCCATTAACTAAGATATTGTCAGGAGCATCGACATCCACTATCCTCCCAGTATCAGTTTCTCTCCATTCAGGGACCTGCGTACGTACAGTAGCAGATATACTTCCGAACTCACCTAGACACATGCATAGTGCATCAACGGAATGTCCGAAGGCTATTGATAAGGTAGTGGCTCCCAGAGATTTATCTTTCTGCCAAGTTCTTGAGGAGGTTCTACTTAAGACGCCAGAGTTGAATTGCTCTAAATGAGCCGACAGAACTTGCCCAACATAACCGTCTCTAATCAAATCTTTCGTTCTCATTAATACTGGAGACACCCTAGATTGAAGCCCAACCATTGACAAAGATCCTTCTTTACGAACCAGATCTGCCATGCCTTGTGCCTCTTTTAAATTCACACCTAAGGGCCATTCTGTATAAACGTGCTTCCCTGCCTTTATAGCATCTACTGTGAATTGGTAATGAAGAGGTACACGTACAACTATCGCCACCGCATCCAACTCAGCCTTTTCCAGCATCTCATTGTGATTATGAAACGCCATGGGAGCACCATATTTCTTCGCGGACTCTATAGCTGTTTCCTTGTGAGCAGTACACACGGCTACGAGGTCTATATCTGGCAATTTAAGTATAGCTGGTGCGTGTGCTCTTGGAGTCCAACCATAAGCCACATTGGCTCCAATTATTCCCAAACGAACTTTACTTTTAATAGAGCACCTCCAATGATAAAATTATTGCTTGCAAATCTTCTAATCCAACCCGGGTGCAGGGAATCTAGATGTAAGAGCTCCTACAGAATCTCTAATTTCTCCGGCTACACTTTCATCACCTATATTAGTCAATGCTTTTATCATTAGTTGGGCTATCTGTCGAGATTCCTTCACTCCAAAACCACGGCTTGTGACTGCGGGGCTGCCTATTCTTAATCCGCTCGCGATCCTTGGAGGTCTAGAATCAAATGGAATTGCGTTACGATTGACAACGATGTTGATGTTTTCCAATGCTTCCTCTGCCTGTTTCCCAGTGATGTTAAGCGGTGTCACATCAAGCAAAACCATATGATTATCTGTTCCGCCGGAAACCAATCGTATACCCCCGTCCCTTAAGGCTTCAGCCATTGCCCTAGCATTCTCTCGTATAGACTTCTGATAACGTGTGAAGTCAGACGTCATAGCCTCACCGAATGCAACAGCCTTTGCGGCGATGCTGTGCTCCTGAGGCCCTCCCTGTGCGTTAGGAAACACAGCTCTATCAACGGTCTTTGCAATTTCTGAAGAGCATAGTATCATCCCGCCTCTCGGGCCTCTTAATGTCTTATGAGTAGTTGTTGTTACTATCTGAGCATAGGGAATACTAGACGGGTGTTCTCCCGCAACTATAAGTCCTGAAATATGTGAAACATCCGCCATCAATAAGGCTCCAACTTCATCTGCTATCTGGCGAAAGCGTTCAAAATCTATTGTGCGAGAATAAGCCGTAGCTCCGGTTACTATCAGTTTGGGTCTGTGCTCTTTAGCTACCCGCTCAACCTCAGGAAAATCTATGAGTTCAAGCTCTCTATCTACGCCATAAGACACGAAATTATACAATTTAGAGGAGAAATTCACAGGGCTACCATGAGTAAGATGACCGCCATGGTCTAGACTCATTCCCATGACTGTATCACCCGGACTTATTGTTGCAAAGTAAGCCGCCATATTGGCCTGAGCGCCGCTATGTGGTTGGACATTGGCATGTTCAGCTTTAAATAAGGTTTTGGCCCTCTCTATGGCTATTTTTTCCGTCACATCGACGAATTCGCAACCTCCATAATACCTACGGCCAGGGTATCCTTCGGCATATTTATTCATCAAAACAGAACCTTGAGCTTCTAATACAGCTCTACTAGCGTAATTTTCTGAAGCTATTAAGTTAATAACGTTACGCTGTCTCTCAATTTCGTCGAGAATTGCGGAACCAATTTCCGGATCTTGTTTCATCAGAACGCTCAAGGCTCTCTCCTACATTTAAGTAATTAGGCTTAACCCATGTTATTTTTATCAACAATCTCATTTTACCGGTTATTGTCAAGACTAGCTTTTTTATCTACTCCTTCCACTAGATAATAAAGGATAAATCCCGCCGGTTTCCTTAAAACATAGGGGGATTTGAATGTTATTTCGGTACTCTAACAAAGCTGTATATTATTGTCACTAATAAAACATCACAATATACATGATTATGGACGAGTTGACGATTATCCTTTATCCTGTAATATGGTAGTTTAGATTGTGCTAATCAGACGATTGCAAATGGAGAGATATGAAAAGCGGAGTCTTGGATAAGTTTTGGGATCACCTACCGGTGACTTCAGCAACACCTAAGGTCTCTCTTGGCGAGGGCGATACCCCGTTGGTCAAATCTCGCAAATTATCCGAGATTATTGGATGCGAAGATCTATATTTTAAGCTTGAAGGATGCAACCCTACGGGATCATTTAAAGATCGTGGTATGGTACTAGCGATAGCTAAAGCAATAGAAGAAGGTGGTCGAACAATCGCCTGCGCATCAACGGGCAATACAAGCGCATCAGCAGCAGCCTACGGAGCTTATTGCGGACTGCCAACGACTGTATTTGTACCCAGAGGTTACGTTGCTCAGGGTAAATTAGCCCAGGCAATAGCTTATGGTGCACGTATCATGCTTATAAAGGGAAATTTTGATGATGCGCTAAGTCTTGTGCGTGAAATCACGCACAAACATCCAGTTATCTTAGTAAATTCATTAAATCCATACAGAATCCATGGCCAGAAGACAGCGGCGTTCGAGATAATTCAGGAACTAGGAGGAGCACCGGACTACTTGTTTTTACCCGTCGGCAACGCGGGAAACATAACCGCCTATTGGTTGGGGTTTAATGAGGCACTACAAAAAAGGTGGGCACAAAATAGACCAAAGATGATGGGATTCCAGGCTGAAGGTGCTGCTCCTATCGTAAGAGGCGCTCCCGTTGAAAAACCTGAAACGATTGCCTCAGCAATAAGAGTGGGCAATCCCGCCAGTTGGGCAAGTGCTCTGAAAGCCAGGGATGAATCTCAGGGTCTTATTGATATGGTTTCTGATCAAGAAATTATGGAAGCTTACGAAATGATGGCAAGTAGTGAAGGAATATTCTGTGAACCCGCATCAGCCACTTCAATAGCAGGCCTATTAAAACTTTCTGGGGACGGCTTGAACTTAACAAATAAAAAAGTTGTATGTGTTATAACCGGTTCAGGATTAAAGGACCCTGAGCTTGCAAGGAAAATCGATACAGTTATGGAAGAGTATCCTGCCGACCTAGCCGCAATAGAAAGAGCCTTAAAAGTAACTTAATTAAGAGGTTAATCACTAACTTGATAGACAGAGAGAAAATTAAAGAAGCTTTAATAGCCATAATTTCCTCCATAGGGGACGACCCAAACAGAGAGGGCTTGCGTGATACGCCCGAGAGAGTCTCTATAATGTACGAAAAGTTGTTCTCGGGTATACATGAGGATCCAGCATCAGTACTTTCTACAGGATTCGAAGAAAGCCATAAAGAGATCGTCATTGTTAGAGACATATCTTTTTTCTCGATATGTGAACATCATTTGCTTCCTTTTTATGGTTCAGCCCACATAGGTTATATCCCAAATGGTAAAGTAATCGGTGCTAGTAAGATTGCTCGTGCTCTTGACATCCTAGCTCGCCGTCCACAGTTACAAGAACGCCTCACAGACCAGATCGTAGATGTACTACACGACACTGTTAACCCCGATGGAGTGATAGCACTTATAACTGCCTCTCACATGTGCATGACCATCAGAGGAGTTGAAAAAGTAGATAGTAAAATTGTTACATCCGCCAGCCGTGGCTCCTTTCAAACTCTTCCCAACAGACGAGAGGAGTTCTTTTCACTGCTTAGAGGCACTTAACGATGATCAGTATAACCACTACCAACAATTTCAGTTCTGTATTTAATGAATGGGAAACACTCCTACCAAAATGTCCTGCAAATACCATATTTCTGACACCTCTATGGCAAAAAATATGGTGGGAGCATTTTGGTGAAGGATACAATCTGCAAATAATTTCCGTTTATAAAGATAGTGAACTAATTGGTATAGCCCCCTTAACTCTCAAGGACGATTCTCTTACCTTTGTCGGGGACTCAGATTTGTTTGATTATCACGATTTCATTGTAGTCAGCGGACAGGAAAATTCCTTTTACACAGCGCTAAGCGACCATATATCTAAATTAGAATGGTCAACAATCAAATTGAAATCCATTAGACAAGATTCCCCCACTTTGCAATATTTACCCATATTCGCAGAAAATAATGGGTACACTTGTAAGATCTCAAAGGAGGACACAGCCCCTATTGCTAGCCTGTGCAAAACTTGGGACGACTATATGATGGAACTTAGTAAGAAACATCGACACGAGCTTCGTCGTAAATTACGGCGACTAGAAAAAACTGTGGACTCGAAACAATATATATGTGAAGATCTAGCTTCCATAGAGGAAGATATGCAAGACTTCTTCCGCTTGCACAAAGCTAGTAGTCCTGAAAAACTGGAATTCATGACATCAGAAAGGCAGGACTTTTTTCTGGATACCGCTATAAAACTCTTACCAAAAAACCAATTCAAACTATATTTTTTGGATATCGACAATGTGCGTGTCGCATCTTGTATATGTTTCGATTATGCCGGCTCATACCTCTTATATAACAGCGGATATGACATGAACTATTCGCATTGGAGCGTTGGCCTTCTAAATAAAGCTTTATGCGTCCGAGATGCTATTGAAGACGGCAGACGAGCTTTCGATTTTCTAAGAGGTAGTGAAAGATATAAATATGAATTAGGAGGAAAAGACTGTTTCGTTTTTGAATTGACCATTGAGCGGAATAGTTAATCTTTCGGTACGTTACGAACATCTATTTTTAAAGCGTTTTCAATATTTATGCCCTCCTCCGATACGTAATGTCAATCGGTTCCAATAATAATAAACTAGTATGATTATTCGATCACCTATACTACCTTTAGTTTTATTACTCAAGCTCGTATGATAAAAAATAACGTAATTTCATGAGAAATCATATATAACCGAGCGGCTATAGATAAGATCTATCTTTAAACCTGATTGCCTAGTCAATTGGATGGAGTAGACAGCGTTGCCTCATAGACATTCCAGGAGAAACTAACCTTTGTCTAACCTTAGATGGAGAGGTAAATGGACAGATTGGCTTTACTATCTTTTCACACATGTCCCGCTGCACAACTAGGAACTAAGGACGCAGGCGGAATGAACGTATACGTAAGACAAGTTGCGCAGGAATTTGGCGCACAGGGCTATCAAGTAGACGTATACACTCGATCTCATGATAATAAAGAACCTAAGATAATCGCATTGGGACCAAATTCAAGGCTGATTCACATAAACGGGGGGCCCTTTTCAACCTCAAAGCATAACTTACTCTTCTACACTTCTGAATTTGTCGAAAACTTATGTACATACGTGGCATTAGAAGGTGTTTCTTATGATATTATCCACAGTCATTATTGGTTGTCAGGCTATATAGGCCTGAAATTGAGTCGAGAATGGCAAGTACCGCATATAACTACTTTCCATACGCTAGCTAAAATAAAACTTTCTGCAAGAGCTGGTGAGAAAGAATCGGCCGATCGTATATCAACCGAGAAAAAGATTATAGATGAAGTCCACGGTATAATGGTAGCTACAGATCAGGAGAAAAAGGACCTGATTAAGTTATATGATACTCGGGACGAAAAAATTCGTGTCATACCTCCTGGTGTAAACCTATCTACATTCCAGCCAATGTCTCAGAAAAAAGCAAGGAAAAGTCTGGGGCTAAATGACGAAAAAGTTATCCTATACGTTGGTCGTGTTGATCCTATTAAAGGATTAAACCTTTTAATAAGAACTCTAACTTACATGGACAATACCTTAAATTTAAGATTGCTTATTGTAGGTGGTGATTTAGACAAAAATCAGGAAGTCAGTAACCTACAATTATTGGCTACTGAATTAAACGTTGCTGATATAGTTACGTTTATCGGGCCTGTAGATCAACAAAGTTTGCCCGTTTATTATAGCGCCGCCGATGCATTTGCACTGCCATCATATTATGAAAGTTTTGGTTTAGTAGCACTTGAAGCAATGGCATGTCAAACTCCGGTTGTCGCATCCAGAGTGGGTGGACTTAAAGCAATAGTCAAGAGTGGGAAGACAGGGTATCTTATATCAAGACGTTGTCCTGAAGCCTTCGCCCACAGGTTGGAAATGTTACTGTCTAATTTTAACCTTAGAAATAATATGGGAGTTGCAGCCCGATCAACCGCACAAGGTATGGGTTGGAAACACTTAGCGAGAGAGGCATTGAGCTACTATACTTGTATAATCGAAAATGATTAATTTGGAATGTTCTTAGTGAAACCATGCCATTCAAAGATGTTTTTCATACCAAACAGTCTGCCCAGTTTTGTTAAATCCAAAAGACAGATAAAGCTCTCGAGCTGGAACATTATCAGCGTCAACCTCGAGCTCAATAGTGCTAACCCCTTGGGATTTCAGGTAGACGATTCCTGCAGTCACCACAGCTCTTCCGAGTCCTCGTCCCCTGTAATCGGGATGTACACCTGTCATGCCAATCCACCCAGCAGAACTGATGCCATCAGACATTTTATGTGTCCAAACGTACGCGGATGGATAATTCAGATGATCCAGAAATATTATCCCATCAGGTGAAGTGTCTTTTATTTTCGTCCTGGAGGTTATCTCCTCTATAGTATTGGGGCTAAATCCCCAACTTGCTTCGAAAGCCTTGTTTTGAAGATCAGTTAATTGTTGCTCATCGATACCTATCTTAAATGAACGAAACGAATATTGGTCAGGAATCTGGATGGAAGGAACGTTCTCTCCTTGCCACATCATTTTCCAATAATTTTTCACACCTCTGAATTTAGCGTCTTCAAGTACTTTACGATAGAATTCGTCTTCAGCGGTTGCTTCGACATGTAATAAAGAAACGCCCAAATCAGTGGCACGTCTCACACTTCTTTCTAACAGTCCCTCTTCAACGCCTTTATATTTATTAGAAACAATGACACCGCCAGTTGAAACTGCTCGATCTATTCGCTTTTCGTTAGAGACGAGGGCGAAACCAACGAACTGACCATCATTTTTCTCCGCGATAAAGCAATTGTCTTCAGGGATGCAGGAAGGCTGAGACAAAACCTGACTCATATACTCCGTGTCTAGCGATTTAACGGTGTCGGTTAAATTACTAACCTCATTATATAGCTTTACATATCGCTCTAGATTTTCCCAACAAAATTCCCGTATGAAATAAGACACCAACTAATCCCCAAGAGTTTATTGAGACTGGCCATAATTACACAAGACCCTAGTCCGTTATAAAATAATTATCCTCAGATTCTATCAGAGGGAATAAAACCTAACAACGTAATGGTTAGGTTAATCGACTCTTCTAGGAGTATTAGCCTTGATTATAGTGCCAGTACGACATATTATTAACGCTGTATTCTTTCGAAATCTTAAATTGGGCTATGAAAATGATTGAGTCCCCAGAAAGGGCAATGGTTGTTACTCCACATCCGGATGATGCCGAAATCGGATGTGGCGGAACGATAGCAAAATGGGTAACCCAAGGGACAGAAGTAGTATATGTCTTGTGCACTAACGGTGATAAAGGGTCCTCTGATCTTGAAATGACTTCCGCAAAGCTAGCAACTATTAGAGAAAAAGAACAAAGCCTAGCAGCACAGGTTTTGGGCATCAAAGAGGTTATCTATCTAAGGTATCCCGACGGTGGGCTTGAAGACACTTCTGAATTTAGGGAACAGATAACCAACGCTATAAGAACTCATAGGCCAGACGTGGTGTTTTGCACTGACCCATTTAAGCAGACATTTTACATGCACAGGGATCACCGTATATCTGGTCAAGTAACGCTGGACTCAGTATTCCCCTATGCGAGAGATCACTTAAATTATCCCGAACACTTAAGTCATGGGTTAATGCCACACAAAGTAGGGGATGTTCTCATGTGGGGCACAGATAACCCGGACACTTATATCGACATTACCGATACCTTAAATCAGAAGATAAATGCTTTAAAAAAACACGTCAGTCAAGTATCTACCGGCGGGTCGGGAACTGATGCTGGTGATTTCATAAAGTCTAATGCTCGACGAGTGGGTGAGAGTGCAGGAATGCTCTACGCTGAGGCCTTTCGCCGTATTCAATTTCGCCGGTAGGTGAACAAATCTATGTACGATTTACACGCTCACATTCTCCCTGGTGTAGATGATGGAGCTAAGACTATCGCTGAGTCACTTGATATTGCGCGGGAAGCATATAATCATGGTACTAGACATATGCTTGCAACTCCGCATAGAAAAGATGTTACAGAAAATTGGTCTATACAACATATAGATACTTTAATCGACAAACTTAACAGAGAAATTAACGCCATTGGCATAGATCTAACAATTTATCGAGGTATGGAGAACCATCTTGATATCGATCTGCCCGACGAAATAACAAATGGGCGAGCTCTCCCGATAAATGATTCCAGGTATATTCTTATAGAACTTCCTTTTTTCGGTATGCCTACTTACGTTGAAGAGGTGTTACACGAAATTAAAGCCAAACACTTTGTTCCAGTGTTAGCCCATCCTGAACGTATAGAAATGTTTCAGATGGATCTCGAATTACTCGCATCCTTCACTAACCTCGGTATGCTAACCCAAATAACTGCTGGCAGTATAGTGGGAACATTCGGTCCCAAAGTGAAATCATTGACCCTGGAGATACTACGCCGAGGCTTGGTAAATATAATAGCCTCAGACACTCACAGTCCTGCAGGCCTAAGAAGCCCTAACCTCATAGATGGTCTGAGACGAGCAGAAAAAGTCTTAGGAATAGAGGACGCTTCTTACATGGTTACTTCTAATCCGAAATATATTTTTAATAATCAGAGTTTTAAGGTTGATAATTAATATCATTGAGAGCCAGGATCTTGTACAGGTATATAGAGCATTGCCCGACTACTAATAAACTTGGTTAATTCACGACTTGTCTAATCATGATTACATCCAATTTAAAGGCGTGCGTACAACAAATTCATATAAAAGGCCACTTCATCCCTCCGAACGCCAACCATCGATCTTGGTCGGTGTTATGGTCAATATACAGAATTCCGTTTTCCTGATAGCTTTCTCCGCATATCTCGCACCTTCACTTTCGCCCTTATAATGAATTGAAATGGCCATAAGAAAATCCCAAATCCCTTTATATGATTTCACAGCGTTACCTTTTATGAGGACGTACTGGTAGGGCTCCGTATGGCTCGCAATAGACAGAGTTACTCTTGAATCTCTTTGTATGTTGCGCACCTTAACGGCCGAAGAGTCGGACATAATTCTAATTTTCTCACCGTCATAAAGGTGCCATACTGGTGTCACTTGTGGCGACCCATCGTGATTTATGGTAGCGAAACTAGTGATTATAGGTTCTTTAAGAAAAGTATCCACATCTACTGGTGTCATTTATTTAATACCTCGTTTAATGTTTCGAATCGATTGATTAACATTCTTGATCAAAATTGGAATGTATTCTACAACAACATGTCAGAAACTCTGGTCCATACAATTCCAGTTATTCTTGTGATGGGCAAAGACGAATCAATTACTAGCCACCGATCCGGATCTCTTTTTGCAAGATCCAAATATCCAGCCTGGATTTTATCATGGAATTTTTCATCTTCACGTTCTATTCTGTCTAAGTCTCTGTTCGATTTTCTAGCAATTCCCAATTTCGCAGGCAAATCCAGCAACACAATTAGATCAGGTATTAATCCATTAGTTGCCAGGGTATTTACATTTTCTATCATATCGCGGTCGAGTCCTCTACCATAACCCTGATAGCTTAAGGTTGAATAGATATACCGATCACATATCACAATTGTCCCTTGCTGCAAGGCAGGTCGTATAACATTCTCCACAAGGGAAATCCTAGCAGCCGCAAATAAGAATAATTCAGCCAATGGTACAATATCCTTACCAGATTTAACCCAACACGCTATTTTTTCTCCGGTCGGGGTACTTCCCGGTTCTCTCACTGTTATAACCGTGCGACCAATTTCCGTAAGAGTGTCATAAAGCTTAGAGCACATCGTACTCTTCCCACTTCCTTCAATCCCTTCAAAAACAATGAATAGTCCCATTTGGATATTAGCCTCTACAACCAAAATTTTACCAAGAATGTAAATTTAATCATTACTATTCTCAATATTAAATTAACGTCATGTCTGACTTAATATTTAACTTATGTCTTGAATTGGTCTGATTTTAAGTTATAGCGAGGTAGAAAGATGTTTGTGTTATTTGAGGTGTATCTTTTAAAGACGAGAGATTACAACATGCCTGCTAGGCTCTCTACCAGAACTAGCAGATTTGAGACCATATTGGTCAGCAATTTGGTGTTGTAGGTGACGCACATACGAACCTTGGGGATTTAGTTCAACTTCTATATCTCCCTGGCCAATCTGTGCAACGGCTCTTTCAGCCTCTTTGACAGCGTTGGTTAGCAATTCCTCTGAAACTTTGTTACCCTTTTGTCGTGATATTGCCCTAACGAATTGCTCGATTTGTGTAAGCGTATTCTTCCTCAACACATAAACTGGCTTACCTCTTTTCTCTGCCATTAGAAGGGCCTGGGTTCTACGTCTATAATAATTTTTCGTCGTTACTAAAAGGTCCGCATCATCAATTCGAGACACAATCTCTATCGGGCCATTGG
>CAUZEB010000030.1:0-15055 GCA_963578655.1 Dehalococcoidia bacterium
TGATTTTCAACACAGGCCTCCATGGAAAGAGGATCTGAAAAAAAACCTCCGGGAGGAGTTAAGTCTCGCTAGAGCGGATTGCGAGTATAGGGCACCGCTATCTCCCCACCTAGCACGACCAGTGATTCATGGTACAGTTCTGTTATAGGCATGTCAACGTAAATATTCAAGGAGTATTAATCAAAATATTTAGTCAGCCCTTTCCTAAATACAGATTCCCAGTGTGAGGCCTACTTTCTGTTTCTGAAGGTGGTTTCTTGGCAATTCACAAAGGAGGTTCGGTTTACTAATATGAATGTTATGAAAGTGGTCGCCATTCTCTCGAGGAAGAAACTGCATTTTGCCAGTTAGTATAGAATACATCTCTAAGTTGGCTTGATTGAGAAGGTATAAAACAACTACTGGGTTTCCATAATTCCGTAATCTGATCGTATGTGTTCCATAAACCGATTCCTAGTCCTGCAAGATATGCAGCCCCCAGGGCTGTAGTTTCCGTTATGGAACTGACTTCAATGGTTAAACCTAGTACTTCCGCTTGAATTTGCATCAAAAGATCATTATTTGTTCCACCACCATCCACTCGCAGACGTGGGATATCTATATTTGTTGCATTAAGCATTGTATCTATAACATCTTTCGTTTGATACGCGGTTGATTCAAGAATAGCTCTAGATATATGCCCTTTATTAGTACCACGAGTAATCCCAAAAATGGCACCTCTAGCACTCATGTCCCAGTAGGGAGACCCTAGACCTGTAAACGCTGGGACAATGTATACACCTCCATTATCAGCTACCGTCTCCGCCAGGGCTTCTATTTCTCCCACATCAGAGAAGAATGAAAGCTCGTCCTTTAACCATTGGACGCTGGATCCAGTAGAAAATATGCTGCCCTCTAGGGCGAAAGTTACGTCGTTATCGATACACCACGCAGGAGTTCTGATCAAGCCTGGTATTGAGATTAGACGCTCTTTACCTGTATTCATTAAAATGAAGGAGCCGGTACCATAAGTATTCTTAGTCATACCTGGAGAAAAACATACTTGTCCAAAAAGTGAAGCGTTCTGATCTCCGATGACACCTGATATGGGAGGACTGTGCCCTCCAAAGAAATTACCACCAGCGTAGGCATGAATTTCGTTGGAAGAACGTACTTCAGGCAGTATCGCTTTTGGGATTTTGAGCTCTGATAAAAGGTCTTCATCCCAATCCAGAGTGTTTATATTGAAAATCATAGTACGCGAAGCATTTGTTACATCTGTAGAGTGGACGGTTCCATTAGTTAGATTCCAGATTAACCACGAATCAATAGTGCCAAATGCTAACTCTCCGTTTTCGGCTCTTAGCTGGCCATTGGGAATATTATCGAGAATCCATCGTATTTTGGTAGCAGAGAAATAGGGGTCAATTGTTAGACCTGTTTTAGAACGTACCTTCTCTTCTAACCCTCTATTCTTTAGATCTTCACAAATTCTGGCTGTTCTGCGGCATTGCCAGACTATTGCGTTATGGACCGGTTTACCGGTGGTTCTGTCCCATACGACAGTAGTTTCACGTTGATTTGTGATTCCTAGCGCGAGAACCTTGCCAAGGCTTATCTCTGTCTCGTCTAAAAGTTCTTCTATGATGTTAATACAAGAATTGAACAGCTCGAGAGGGTTATGCTCCACCCACCCCGGCATGGGGTACAATTGGTGAATTTGTTGATAGGCTTGCCATAAAATGTTGCCATAGTCATCTATGATAATTCCGGTTGTTCCAGTAGTTCCCTGGTCTACTGAAAGGATGTAGCCTTGTTTTCTCATTTGTTTCTCAATCACTGTGTAGGTTCTAGAAATAGGCTATAGTTGATGGAAAATTTATTCTAGGGCCTTGTTATTTTGTAGCTACTTGTATCTTAATGCGCGACCTGACAGAACACCTGTGTGATATCCTTGATCTATAACTATTTGTCCATTAACAATGACGTATTCAACCCCAGTAGATAATTGCTTAGGATTATGACGGGTGGAGTGAGCGCTGATTGTCTTAGGGTCAAATATGGTAATGTCAGCCTTCATACCATCGTGTAATAGTCCCCTGTCCCGGATGCCGAGTCTTTGAGCGGGGAATGCCGTCATTTTCCTAATGGCTTTCTCAAGCTTCATCCTCTTTTCGTCTCTAACTATTTGGGACAGGATCATAGGAAAAGTTCCGTAGGCCATTGGAGGAGGGAAATCACCCAGCAAAAGGGCGTCACTACCTGTCATCTGTAATGGATGGGTTACGAAGTCGTGGATTGTACCACCGTCTGCGGTTGAACCGGTATAAGATATTTGTAAATTTTCGTCCAACAAAAGATCGCATATCGCGTCGACGGGATGTTTGCCTACCATCTCAGATACAGCAGCGATGGATTTGCCCTCAAACTTCTTGTTTCTAGGTTTGTTGAAATAAGTGAGCCACATTTCATCCCAGGTCAATCCTCGCGGCCCTACTTCCTTTCTAAGGAGTATTCGTGACTCTTCAGAAGACAAGACTTTCCTAAGCTTGTCAGGGCCTCCGTCTTGTGTCCATTGGGGGAAAATTATTAAGAGCCGGGTGCCTCCCACAGGGTAGGGGAAGCAATCGAAGGTTACATCCATACCTTTATCTCGCGCATTCTCTATCATTTCTAATATACGAGTTCCACCACCCGGATATGTAACGCGGCGCATCACATGTGTGAGATGAATTGGAATACCGCTTCGCCATCCAATTTCTAATGCTTCTTGAAAAGGGTCTAGGTATCTATCTCCTAAACCATAACGTACATGAGTATGATAGAATCCTCCTAATCTCGCCACTTCTTTCGATAATTCGACTAACTCCTTAGTGTCTGCATAGCTACCAGGGGGATAATCCAGTCCAGTGGATATACCGAATGCTCCTTCTTGCATGCTTTCTCTTAGAAGAGCTTTCATATTTTCTAATTCTGCGTTTGTAGGCTTTCTATCGCTCCAGCCAACTCCTCCTATTCTGATCGGCGAATTTCCAACTATGTAGGCTATATTCACTGAAACTTTTCGGTCGTATAAAGCTAGATATTCGGACACACTTGACCAAGTCTGCGTTAACTCAGGCCGTCCTTCAAGCCCTGAATTCAAATCTATGAAATCATTCAAATCCTTTTGTGATTTGAATGGAGCATATGAATTACCATCGATCCCTATTAATTCTGTTGTGATTCCCTGGTGTACCTTAGGCATGTGCTTTGGGTCATCCAGGATCATCAAAGCCGAATGAGCGTGTACATCAATAAAACCGGGACTGACTATTTTCCCAGTAGCATCAAGGACTCGTCTACTTTCTAGAGATGCAACATCTCCTCGGAAGATTGTGATACTGTCTTTCGATACACCTATGGCACCGTAATATCCTGGATTACCGCTCCCATCAACAATCATTCCTCCTTTTATCAATAGATCCAGCATCGAATAACTCCCAATAGCAGGCCTTACATTTATATAAATTTGGGTTCAATTAAGCCTGAAGTGTAATCATTTAGTCTACTACAGTCAATGTGTGTTTAGAGGTCTTAAAAAGAGAATGTAATAACTTGACTTATAACACGATCGGTGTAAGATCTCATTTGAGTGAGGGCATACGAATGATATTTTAATAAACAGAAATCGAGGAGTGTTTCGTGGTTAGATCAATGACTTCTTTGAAGGCAGAATACAAAAAAATAACTCCTAAGTCTATGGCTCAATGGGAACTTGGCAAACCAATAATGCCAGGTGGCTTGATAAAGGGAGCATATTGGAGCGATCCTTATCCCATCTACATAGAGAGAGCCGAAGGGTGTTATTTATGGGATCTCGATGGACGTCGTTATGTTGATTTCGAAAATCATCACACAGCTACTATTCTTGGCCATAGCCATCCCGAAGTTGTTGAATCTATCCAAAACACATTGAATTTAGGTATTGCTCATGGCGGGCCAACTAAATTAGAAGCAGAAGTTTCTGCAGAGCTTATTGATAGAATTCCTTCCGTTGAAAAAGTACGCTTTACCAATTCAGGCACAGAGGCGTCACTGCATGCTACACGTATGGTTAGGATGATTAGTGGGAAATCTAAGTTAGCTAAATTTGAAGGTAATTACCATGGCAGCCACGATGCTTTAGAAGTGAGTGTTTCTCCATCTCTTGATCAGGCTGGACCTGAAGATACGCCTAATTCAGTAGACGGATGGAAAGGAATGTCTAATGGCTCGTCGGAAGATGTAGTCGTATTGCCACATAATAAAAGGGAGTCTGTTGAATTAATACTCAGAGAGCAAAAAGACGAGGTAGCCGCCGTCTTTTATGATGGCAGACCGGGGTTTTATGACACATCCCACGATTTTGTACGCTGGCTAAGGCAAATCACCGAAGAACTTGGAATCCTTTTAGTCATGGACGAAGTTGTAAGTTTCCGGGTTGGTAGAGCGGGATTTCAAGGAGTTTGTGATGTCATGCCGGACCTTACTATTTTTGGGAAAGTCGTTGGTGGTGGTCTACCCGTGGGGGCTATAGGTGGACGTGGAGACTTGATGGATGTTTTGGATAATACCGTGAATACTGGGCTTTATCAAAGTGGAACCTATTCAGGAAATATGTTTACTCTGGCTGCTGGCCTGGCTACACTTCGAGCACTGACACCTGAGGTTTATTCGTACATGGAATATTTAGGCGAGCAACTTTATGCAGGTTTGAAAGCAGCCTTTATGAAAGCTGGGATACCTCATCAAGTTCTTCAAGAGGGATCCATAGTCGGGTATCATCTGACAGATCAACCAGTGACAGATTATCGATCTGCATGCACAGTGAATAGAGAGTTAACTGATCGTATAGGCATTGCGATGATGGTACAGGGGTATTTCGCGCGTGCTACTATGGGCATGATCATATCCCAGCCAATGAAGGATGAACATATTGATTCATACCTTCAAGACCTTGAATCAATTTTATTACAACAAGACTGAACCAATAATTCATATTGTTGGTGTATCTATCAGTGACTGTGGAAAGTATTTACATCTGAATACAGGGTTCTTTTTAATGAAAGGCCTGCAGGCCTTTCATTATCTATAAATAGGCACCTAGCGGATCGGTTATATTCAGAATTAAAGGGGAATCCAAACGAATGAAAATTGTGGATATTAAAGCCTGTACTGTGGCTATTCCATTAGAAACACCTACCACTTTTTCAACTCGTATCGTATTTGAAAGACATTTTACGATAGTCAAGGTTATAAGAGAGGATGGTGTAGAAGGAATAGGTTATTGCTATATAGGCAACAAAGCCGGCCATCTGGGGACGATAGCTGTGCGGGATCTGCTGAGAGATAGTGTCGTCGGTCAGGATTCTAATCAAGTAGAGCAGATATGGGAAATGATGTTTAAAGATGCTTTGTTACAAGGTCGACGTGGATTAATCTTACGAGCAATGAGTGCTATAGACAATGCTCTATGGGATGCTAACGCCAAAGCTGCAGGATTGCCCTTGTATAAATATTTGGGAGGGTCCCGAACAGGCAGTGTTCCCGCGTATGCAAGTGGAGGATATTACTATAAAGGTAAGACACCTATGGACCTTGCTAGGGAAGTAGAAAGTTATGTAGAGATGGGTTTTCATGCTGTAAAAATCAAGGTGGGGAGACTTAATATTGAGGAAGATGTTAAAAGAGTGGCTGCGGCCAGAGATGCCATTGGGCCTAACATACAACTCTTCCTTGACGTAAATAACGCCTGGGACGATGTAGCGACCGCAATAGCATATGTGAAGAGATTTGAAAGATTTGCTCCTGGTTGGATTGAAGAACCTTTCCCACCAGATGAATTCGACCTTTTTGCAGCACTGGTTGCATCTGTTGATACCCCGATTGCGACAGGTGAAATAGAAAATGGACATTGGGGATTCAAAGTTTTATTGGATAAAAGAGGCGTGGATATAATCCAACCTGATGTAGCAGTATGTGGAGGAGTAAGTGAGTTTAAGAAAATCGCCAACCTTGCAGCGGCTTACGGCGTCACAATAGCGCCTCATTCTAGACAGGACCTGCATGTTCATATGGTGGCTAGCACGCCCAACGCAACATGGCTCGAATATTTTAATGATGTAAGTATCACAAATATTGCATTAGTTCTTTCAACAAAACTAGAGCACAAAAACGGGAATGTAATAATACCTGAACGACCTGGGTTCGGGATTGAATTAGACGAAAATGCCGTATCTAAATATAGCATCGATGGATGGGCGTAACATTCGCATATGGTGGGTGTTCGGCCGATGATTTATCAAGATATATATTCAGGAGGAAATTGAATGTCTCAGAATGTTTTCTTACCCGCTGGAGTGACCGCCAGATACAACGTTGGAATGCCCATGAGAGATGGGATAAGACTTTCCGCGGACATTTTCTCCCCCGAAGGGGAGGAAGGACCATTGCCTGTAGTGTTTTCTCGTACTCCATATGATAATACTGCCGAAGCTATGGTAGATAGCGCTATTTTCTTTGCTCAACATGGCTATGTTTTCGTAGCCCAGGACACCAGAGGAAGGAATGATTCAGACGGTAACTTTTATCCGTGGATTAATGAATTTAGCGATGGTCATGATTCAGTTGAATGGATTGGATCTCAGATATGGTGTGATGGAAACGTTGGTATGGTGGGTAGCTCGTATGTTGGGAATGTCCAATGGCAGGCTGCTGCTGGTGGCAGTACATACTTGAAAGCCATTGTTCCACGAGTTATAGGAGACAATCTCTACGAGGCTCCACAATACCAAGGAGGTGCATTTCAATTAAACTGGAATGCTACCTGGACCTTTCGTATGGCTGGCCGTACGTGGCAAGACATAGGCATCTATAATTGGGATCAACTTTTCTCTGTACTCTCATTGAGAGATATAGCTAAGGCGGCTGGTAAGGACGTCCAATTTTTTCAAGATTGGATAGATCATCCGGATTATGACGACTACTGGAAATCCTTAGCTAATAAAGAACGCTACCAAGACATTAAAATACCGATCCTCCAAATTGGAGGATGGTATGATTTCTTCACGGCAGGCACATTTAATAATTTCACGGGGATGCGCGCAAAAGGCGGGTCGGACCTAGCGAAAAACAACCAGCGAGCCGTTGTGGGACCTTGGGTACATACAGCAAGTCAAATCACTCATGCTGGAGAAGTTGATTTTGGGAAAGAGTCTGTGCTGGATATTATGCAGATTGAATTACGATGGTTCGACCATTGGCTAAAAAGAAAGAACAATGGAGCTGAAAAAGACCCCCCTCTTAAACTCTTTGTAATGGGAACAAACAAATGGCGTGAAGAAGAAGAATGGCCCTTAAATAGAACAATATATACTCCCTTTTATTTCCATAGTGACGGGGAGGCAAATTCGCTTTTGGGTAGTGGTTCCCTCTCAACAACTGGGCCTGAAGAAGAACCTCAAGATCATTTTGTTTATAATCCACATTCACCTGTTCCCACTAAAGGTGGATGTAATTGCTGTAATCCTGAGATTGTAGATTGGGGAGCTTTCGACCAACGTTCTGTCGAATACAGGAACGACGTGTTAGTTTATACATCAGACTGCTTGGATGATGAGATTGAAGTAACAGGACCGGTAATTGTAAAATTGTTCGCCAGTACAAATGTTACAGACACAGACTTTACAGCCAAATTAGTTGATGTCCATCCAAATGGATATGCTGTTAATCTTTGCGATGGAATTATACGCGGACGATACCGGGAATCTACATCTCAACAACAATTACTTGCGCCTGGGGAAGCATATGAATTCACCATTGATCTTTGGCCTACAAGTAACGTTTTCCTTAAGGGTCATCGTATTAGAGTGGATATATCCAGCAGCAATTTCCCTCGATTCGATCGAAATCCGAACACAGGTCACAAGTTCGCGGAAAATGATCAAGTTCAGATCGCACATCAAAATGTATTTCATGATTCTTTACACCCTTCTCATATTCTCCTACCAGTGATACCCAAGAAATGATGTGATTGCGCATATTGAATAAACAGAAGGGAGATGAGAGAATACGATGACTATCGGACATCCTTATGAGGATAAGTCCGGCCAGAAACTTTCTGTAGAATCTGGCGCGGATGTCTTTATCGAAGTGCTTAATGCGAACGGAGTTAAGGTTCTCTTTATCAACTCGGGAACTGACACCTTCCCAATTCAGGAAACAATTGCAAAATTTGAAGCACAAGGCAAGATCATTCCAAGGGTTGTTTTGTGCCCCGATGAAGCTACCGCTGTGGCAGCTGCTCACGGATATTTCGTTGCTACGAGAGAAGTTCAAGTAGTCCTAGTACATGTTGATGCTGGAACATTAAATCTGGGTGGGAATATGCATGACGCCCAGAGAGGTCGTGCCGGTATCGTAGTTTGTGCTGGTAGAGCACCTATGACTTTTGAAGGGGAAATGCCAGGCACACGCTCCATGAATATTCATTGGACTCAGGAACAGCTGGATCAAGCAGGGATCCTTCGTAACTTTACAAAATGGGACTATGAAACTAGGCGGCCGGAAAATATTCAGCATGTCATTCAACGAGCCTTTCAAGTTGCGTCTTCAGAACCACCTGGCCCAGTCTATGTAACCATGCCTAGAGAAGTTTTAATGGAGAAAATAACAGAGGTTGTTATTCCATCAGCAAATCGGTTTAACTCTTTGGTTACTCCTCAAGCTGACGCGTCCGCAATAGAAGAAATAGCAGACGCGTTGATTAATGCGCGAAGTCCGTTAATTATAACTGGTCAATCAGGAAGAAATTATTCCACAGTGGATTCAATGATAGAATTAGCTGAAACTGTAGGATCCCCAGTTGTCTCTGAACCAGTACATATGAATTTCCCCAGTACGCATCCTATGTACGCCGGTATAAATTCTCAACCTTATATCGAGACAGCCGATGTCATTCTTAGTGTTGATCAGGATGTACCGTATATTCCAGCTAACGGTTCACCTATGAAAGGTGCAAAAATATTTCATATTGATATCGATCCAATAAAGCCAACGATCCCACTTTGGGTTTTTCCGTACGATCATATTGTGCACGCCGACTCGTCTAAGGCTATCCCTTTATTGATAAAAGTTCTCAACCGCAAAATGGGACCATCAGATAGTGCTCGAGTTGATGAACGATATCAACTTATACGGGAGAGCCACGAGAAAGAATATATGGAATCTATCCATCTAGCTCAAAGCCACGAGAAAAACAACAAAATTACTCCCGAATATCTCAGCTATTGTATCAATGAAATGACAGCAGAAAGTGCTGCTGTCATAGATGAATGCGTCACCAATGGTAAACATGTTTCTAATTATGTGAGGCGAAGTAAACCAGGAACTTATTTTAAGAGCGGGGGATCAAGCTTAGGATGGGGGTTGGGAGCAGCTATGGGGATTAAATTAGCTGATCAAGAGCGTATGGTTATAGCAACAGTGGGTGATGGAGCCTTCATATACGGTTGTCCGACTTCAACACTGTGGGCTTCCGATGTTTATAATGCTCCCTTTCTCACCATAATATATAACAATCAGATCCATAACGCTCCACGAGAATCTCTGAATGCGGGTTATCCAGACAGTTATGCTAAGAGAACGAATAACTGGGTAGGAATGGGATTAGGGCCGTCGGTTGATTTCGCTTTACTAGCAAAAGCTTGTCGAGCATATGGGGAAACGGTCGTTAAGCCATTGCAAGTAAGGTCGGCACTAATGAGGGGTTTGAGTGAGGTGAGATCCGGTAGATCGGCAGTTATAGATGTTCGTTTGGAGATGACTTAGCAAGTGAGGCAGGAAGTTTGGGAATTATGTATCGAGCGTTTGTAGTCCAGCTTCTTTACGTGCTTCGTTAATGTGGTAAAGGATTCTTGATCTAAGGGGTGGTAATTCGTATCCTATATCAGCGAGCATACGGCTGCTGTCTAGCTTGTAAAGGTGAGGAAGCAATTTTTCGCCTGTTGTGATCTGGGCGTCTGGCAATATGCTTTTCACTGTATCAACCATGTCACCTACCGTTGCTATGTGACCACCACTTATATACACGGGATGTTTCAAAGCTTTGCTAAAGGTAGCGCGCACAAATATTTCTGCCGCATCTTCTGCGTGAATCATCGAAGACGGGAAACTACGGTCGAAGGGTATATCGATTGGTTTGCCAACGGCTGGTAGTGACATCAATAGACCTCCTATCATACCTGTGGCTCCGGTCTTTCGACCGTGTCCAAATACGGTACATATACGAATTCCACGAAGGTCTAGACCATATTTTGATGTGTAATTGGCCGCTGAGAAATCATTCGCGAATTTAGTCATACCATATAGGTTAGTCGGATTTGGAACATCATCTTCATTGATTGGGTTTTCACCGTAGTATTCTTGGGGACCGTAAACCGATATAGAGCTTGCGTAAATCACCCTTTCTATACTAGTCCAACGTGCAACTTCAAAAACATTGTTTGTTCCTTGTATATTTACCAGCATACCAAAGTGGGGACGATCCTCACTGGCTGGTGGTAGTAAAGCTCCCATATGGATAATTTTGTGAACTTTGTGTGTGATTATCGCCTCTAGCAGATGTGGGATCTGTGTGACATCTCCTCTGTAGATTTGCAGTTTGTCGAGTTGATCATATAAATTTAAACCAGGGGGAGCAATGTCAAAGCAAACTACATCTTCTCCACGACTGATTAATTTACGTATGATCCTGGCGCCTATGAAACCGGTTCCACCTGTAACCATTATTGACATGACATACTGCCTACATTAATTGTGCTGAGGATTCTGTATTCCTGATATTTGAGCATCATACAGTGGTCCTGGTTTATAATCCTTCTCCAGATAAAAGGCGACGGGAATTCTCCAACATAATCGTATTGAATTGTTCTTCAGTCATTCCGATTTCGTCCTGTAGCATCGGAAGTGCTTCTGTAGACAGAAAGTCATAACCGGTTCCTCCGTAGGTATGCCAGTCATGAGTGTAGCAAACGTCGTGAGAAAAGATCAGATTGTTAATCAGGCCTGCGTCGATAATCTTCTTTATGTGTTGGAGAGTTCTTTTTTTATCATAGGGATTCGCATTTTTCAGATTGCCCATTCTATCATATGAAATATATGCACCTCTACGGGCGATTTCTGCATGGTATTTATGCCTTGGAAAGCTTCCTGAGTGAGCCAGTACCACTCTCCGTAAGTCAACGCCTTCTTGTTCGAGTACATCCAATTGATCAAGCCCTTGGGTGCCTCGGGTTGCGTGTGTTCCCAGTGCGACATTAGTTTTTATCTGGGCCCGTGCTGCGGCTCGCAAAACCCGTTCTTCAATTGCGGATAGCCAATTGAAGTGAGCTCCTATCTCTCCTATGAAACCTGCTCGTATATTCGTACCATCGATACCCTCTGTTAAATCCCTCAGCATTTCCTCTGCTATTTCATCAGTTTTCATTCTCCATAGTCTTTGTGGGTAGTAAGTTTCGCGGTACCATCCACAGCCTAGTATAATGTTAAGCCCTGTCTTCTCCGACATTTGTTTGACAGCTTCCGCGTGTTTCAGATGATTAAGGTCTTCATCTATTAGTAGGTCGTGATCGTTTTCCCTCAGACCCCCAGAAGTCTGGTCAACCAAAGTCACACCACCTGCGTCTTTATATCGTTGTAGTTCCAGTTCAGCGACATCTAGGTCATTCATGTAATTGCCACCTACCCAAGCGTCCGGCATCAAATCCAAGAATATATGCTCGTGAGCTAGCGTAAAACCGAGATCATCGGCCGATATTGGTCCTGTAACGGTCATAATTTCATTTGGCATAGCAGAATCTCCTTAGATACTCTTAAGTCACAGTACAAATTCCTTGGACAGACGGTACCATGACTTTGACATGTGGTCAAATTGCTTCCAAGAACTTGATCATGGACCAGATGAAATCATAACTTAAGTACATCATGCCCTGTAAAATCCCTACTATTATTTGGAGCAAGCCTTACGGGGCAACTCATAAAAGAATATAAGCAAGCAGGTTTTGACTTTCTGCTTGTAGGTTCGTAGAATCTACGTAAAATGAAATATAGGAGAATACTAAAATGGATGTAATAACTTTCGCAGTTTTTGGTGATTATGCCTGACCATGGGTATACAATGCAGCCGTGTGGCTGGATAGGGTTAAAAATGCTTATGGAAGTAGGTTGGTAGTGACCTGGAGGAACTTCTGCCTAGAGCAAATAAACAGCACCGAGGATCCCGATTGGAGAGTCTGGGAACAACAAGATCTAACACAAAGACGTTCACTTATAGCTGCTATATCAGGCGAGGCAGCAAAAAAACAAGGTATTGAACACTTTGAAAAGTTTCATTTAGCTCTCTTGACAGCTCGCCACGGAGGCAATGGTAGAATAGCTTTGAATGAAATAGAGCCCATGATTGATTTGGCAGGAAAAGTGGGGTTAGATATTGTCAAGTTTAAACGAGATCTAATGGATCCTCAATTGCTTGAGGTCATTGGGAATGATCATAAAGATGCAGTCGAAAACCATGGGGTGTTTGGCACTCCAACCTTCTTGTTCAAGAATGGCTTTGCGGCTTATTTGAAGACTTTCATACCCCCTGAAGAAGATTCTATCGAGGCATTCAAACATTTCGTGGCTATATCTTCTGAAAGGTCGTATATCGGAGAATTGAAGCGTCCACAGCCTCCTTGGCCAAAAGGTGCATTGACCTAAATTTGTATGATGGAATTCCATGTATAGAGTGAACGAATTAGAGGAAGTTTTGGACCTTTCATTTCAAAACAAGGAACTATTGAAACTTGCTCTGGTGCACACCTCCTATTTGAATGAAAACTCTGAATTAGTTCTAGAATCCAATGAGAGGCTAGAATTTTTGGGCGACGCGCTGATTGGTTTGATAATCGCGAGCGAACTTTACCGACGTCATCCTGGATTACAAGAAGGATATCTTACTCGTTGGCGTTCTGAATTAGTAAAAACCGAAACACTAGCTGACGTCGCTCAATCCTTATCATTGGGTCGTTATTTGTTGTTGGGAAGAGGTGAGCAAAGCAATGGAGGAAGATCAAGGGAATCGAATTTAGCTGCTGCTTTTGAGGCTCTTCTTGGTTCTTTGTTTTTGGACTCGGGATTCGATGCTGTGAACGAATTCGTCCTAAAAGTAATGTCAGAAAGACTTTCGTTCGTTGACCAAAACATTTCTATTAATAATCCTAAATCTACTCTCCAAGAATTTTCTCAAGAGATGGGATCCGGAGTTCCTGTTTACAAAGTAGTGAGTTCCAAGGGTGAAAGTCATTCTCCCATTTTTGAAGTAGAAGTCCTTGTCGCAGACAAGCTTGTAGGAAGAGGAATTGGACATCGCAAGTCGATAGCTGAGCAAAATGCTGCCAATGAGGCTTTGACGAATCTTAAGGCGAACAATCGAAAAATTAATTAACGTTTTCCCGGAAGGTGTAGGTATAAATCTAAGCTATGGTATCGTGAGGAGAGGTATCGTTCTGGATATGACAATCCTATTTTACTAGAGCCTGGATTGTCATATGAATACACGATTAATTTAACTCAGGCTAAGTGTATCGTTCGGTATTGGACATAAATTTAGGTTAGATATATCGAGTTCCGATTTCCTTCATTTCGACCAAAATCAAAATACCGGACGAGAGTTTTGGTGTGATCAGGGGTTGAGAATGGCTAATCAAGTTGTTTTTCACGATAATGAACATCTTTCCAGATTAATTCTACCAATTATATCTAAAACCTTTTAACGCGAAGCTTATAAGATGAAAACCTGTAGAATGGGGTGGCGTCCATGTCTATAATTATAGGACGCCGTTACTGCGCAAATTAGCAATCTGGTGACTGGAGAATCCGAGGTATTTTGTCAATACATCGTCCGTATCCTCACCTAGTTTAGGAGCACGTTTGTGTGTTATTCGGGAGTCATTTAGCTTGATCGGGCTTGCTACTTGGCGTACGGATCCAAAATCGTGATGATCTACTTCCAGGATCATCTCGTCTTCCGTTACTTGAAAATCTTGAAAGGCTTCCTCAACTGTATTAACTGGAGCACAAGGCACCTTACCTTTCAATAAATCTAACCATTCACATGTAGTTTTCTTACTAGAAAGTTCCTTAAGAATTGGTACTAGTACAGCTTTGTTTTTAAGACGGCTTTCGAAAGTATCAAATCTGTTATCGTGAGCTAGCTTAGGTGAACCGAGAATTTCGACAAGATTCTTGTAAAACTTTTCTTTTGCACACATCACAACTATCCATCCGTTTTTAGTTGGTAGAACTTGGGACGGGATTTGTGATGGATGAGAGGAATCTGCCAATCGTTGGGCTTGGTACCCCTTCGAAAGATGCCATGCTCCAATGTAAGCAAGGTGTGAGATGGCGTTATCAAATAGGCTAACGTCTACGTCACAACCAATACCTGTTTGTTTTACACGCATTAAAGCACTCATTAGCCCGAGAGATGCCATCGTACCAGCGCTTAGATCTACAAGGGATAAGCCTGATTTTTGAGGAGGGCCGTTAGGTTCGCCCGTTATACTCATCCAACCTGCGTAACCTTGCATGAGATAGTCATAACCAGGTTCCGAAGACCGAATCCCAGTTCTACCGAATGCAGATAGCGAACAGCATACAATCGAGTTATTAATTCCGCTTAGCGAAGGGAAGTCTATACCCAATTTACTCGGCAAGTCACCCCGTAAATTATTGAACACGCCGTCCGACATTCGAACAAGAGGGTGTAACACGTCCTTCGCGTCCTGATGTGTTAGATTTAGGGTAATGCTACGCTTGTTACGATTAAAGCTTTGGAAGTAGATGCTGTCCTGGTTGGAAGTATACGGAGGCACGTATCTCCCGATATCTCCTTTTGTTAATGGGTTTTCGATTTTGATAACTTCCGCTCCCATATCTGCAAGGAGCATAGTCGCCCATGGACCCGCACCGTATTGTTCAATTGTTATTATTCGAACGTCCTGTAAGGGAAGAGGCT
>CAUZEB010000031.1:0-14682 GCA_963578655.1 Dehalococcoidia bacterium
TTATTCCACTCGTCTTCTGGATATTGATGTGTGATTAAGTCCACTCCTAGATATCCTGCATTGTTGAACGCATAGTCTATCGTTCCAAAGGTATCTACGACGGTTCTCACTGCGTGAGCCACATCCTTATCTTTTGACACGTCTCCCTCTACAAAGGTAGCGTCCCTTCCATAGATCTCTCGAATCGTTTTAACGACGTTTTTACCTTCTCTAGACCTACGTGCCATTAAGATCACTGTAGCTCCCATTCTAGCGAAACTTATGGCAGTTGCTTTGCCTATTCCAGAATTACCTCCAGTTATGAACGCAATCTTCCCTTCAAAAATTTCGGTCATCTGTGGATCTTACTCCATGGATAATTTATCATTCCTTAGGGTTTACACGCCTTCATCACAGCTCTAACAGATTCTAACGACGGACGTGCGCTAACCACCCTTACAATTGCTGTATCTAAACCATGAGTCAAGGCAGCAAGGGCCTTACTCGCGCCTTCCGGCTTGCCATAATATCCTACACTTAAAAGTAATTCGGGTGGAAATGCCTCCACGATCTCTGATCTAGGCGCCCCATCCACTCGCAGTTTATCTATTTCTTTAAGAGTGTCAGAAAAACCGATCCGCTCAAAGTGAGCCCTATATCCCATTCGTCTCTCTCGTGTAGTAGGTACACGAGCACCAAGTGCATAGGGCATAAGTGATTTCGTAAAGGCTTTTCTCGCTAGTTCCACATCGTCATCTATACATATACGTATATATTCAACTGTTTTTATCTTAGAAGGATCGCGACCTGCACTGGCAGCTCCTTCTGCAATCCTTTCTTTGCTCCATATCCTCTGTTGAGGTGTACACCAATTAAGTGCAGCGCCATCAGCTAGTTCTCCCGCCAATTTCAACATCTTAGGTCCCAATGAGCCTAGGTATATCGGAGTGCGTTGTGGAGGCCTTATGCCTAACCTAACATCAGTTAAGGTAACCACTTCACCTCTATAATCCAACTTCTCTCCAGACAGTAGCAATCGAAGGGTTGTTAAATAATCTCTCATCATCGAAAGAGCTGAAATGTCCGGAAGTCCCATGCTAAGACGCGATGCAGATTGGTATACGGATCCAGCACCTATTCCCAAGACAAACTTACCACCGGTTAATTCACTCAAGGTTCCACCGCTCATCGCTAAAGCAACTGGAGAACGGTACATCACCGGCACTACGGATATACCTGTCGTCAAACCTGTAGGTATTTCCCGTTGACTAGCTCTCCAACGATGGGCACAAACTTGAAAAGAGTCTCGGCCTGTCGTCTCAGGTGTCCAAATACTCGTATACCCGAGTTTGGCGGCTTCGTGAGCCATCTCCGCTTCATCCTCAAAAGATAACCTTAGCGAAGCATCTAATCCAATCCCTATATCCATCTAATTGCCCTCAGCGCTGATTGAAATTCTTCAACGACATGAATCATATATCTACTTATTTGTCGCGTAATTGCGACGGAAACATTTTACTTTCCACTAATCTTTATGCCTGCCATATCTTCAATGATATTTGCAATAGCTGAATGGTCAGCATCACCTTTTCCTGAGTTTATTAACGCTCCCAACATCTGCTGAATCAGACTAGTTATTGGTAATGGCACCCCCAATTCCTTACCAGTAAGCAAAGCATTATGTAAATCCTTCTGATGAAGTCTGACTCTAAATCCAGGAGTGAAATTGCCTGCGGCCATCATTGGAGCTTTCGCATTCATTACATTACTACCAGCCAGTCCGCCTTTGATTGCTTGAAAAACCGTTGTCGGATCTAATCCAGCTTTCGTTGCCAAAACCAGTGCTTCAGACAAAGCTTCAATATTTGCCGCAACGATAATCTGATTAGCTAGTTTCGTGGTGTTCCCAGCTCCATAATCGCCGCAAAGAACTATGCTTCCTCCCATAGAGGTCAAAAGCTTATATTTGCTATCGAAGACATCTTGCTTGCCTCCAACCATAATGGCTAGAGTCCCTGAGATAGCACCCGGTTCCCCTCCACTAACTGGGGCATCCAAAAACCCAACGCCATTCGCCTCACACTCTGCCGCTATTTTTTGAGAACTTAATGGAGCTATAGAACTCATATCTATAATCACTAGTCCTTGGGATGCTCCCTCTAAGACTCCACCTTCTCCCAGTATTACGCGTTCAGAATCTATGGAGTCGGGAACCATCGTAATCACTACATCAGATTGTTCCGCAACCTCTTTTGCAGATGAAGCTGCTTTCGCGCCGTCTCCCACCACTTCTTCAACTGCAGAACCCACAATATCATATACCACAAGTGAATAGCCCTCTTTCATAATATTACGGGCCATGGGCTTACCCATAATACCTAACCCAACCAATCCTATCCTATCATCAGCCATCGAATTCTCCTTTCTTTTACTGTCTGTTTTTTATACCTTTATTCTCATGTCCATCTACGTTGTTCAATGAATTATTGGATCGTTTGCCTAATTTCTTTCACACATTATTAGGTAAGAGCCTATTATGGTCAAGTATTCATTCTTCCTTACTCAGGCCTTATACATTCCTTTAATAGAAAAAGATTGACGTCTTTCAATGGTACAGATAGTATTGCTTCATTAATCTTTTTACGAGGCGGAGAATAGGCGGGCAACTTCCCCAATTCAATTCGATTCCTGGTGTGCACACTTTGACTAAAAACATAGCTAGATGGCCACAAATAAGAGATATCCTCAACAGAATAATGTCCAGGTGGGAAAATAAAGAAGGCAGAAAAGGATTGCCAGGTATTCACGATTACCACTGGGATAGCCCACAGGCATTAGCTAATGATTCGGCAATGGGAACTAAATTTATTGAACCTGGGGTACCCGGAGAGGAAACCGCTCTAGTAATCTCTCTCAAGAAAGGATTCGGGAGCATCCCAAGAATGCCAATGAACGGACCATTTCTGATCGAAGAGGAAATTCAGATAATCGAAGCGTGGATAGACAATGGTATGCCTGGCTAGCCCATTAAATTAGCCAACCATTGGATGTTATCCTGATATACAAAGGGACTCTAAAAATATGACTGTTGCTAAAATAGTATTTCTCCATGGACTGCCAAAGCCAATTGTAGACATTATTATCTCGTATACACCTCAAGGTTTTGTTACGAACTCCGTGGATGGAAGTTTACCAGAATCTGAGCAAATACACTCAGTAGCGGACGCTGATTTTATCATCGTTTACAGAGCTCAACCCTCAGACGTAGTGTTGCAATCGGCAAAGAAGGCGAAATTAGTCCAACTGTTAGCCGCTGGATATGACACTATGAATCTGAAACTCCTATCCGAACTCCAAATACCATGCGCTAATAATGGAGGTGCGAACTCTTGGGCAGTAGCTGATCATACCGTTCTGTTAATACTCTCTCTGTACAGACAGCTTATTAGAGCGGAGAGATCTGTTCGCAGTGGCACATGGAATTCGCCCATAACAGGCATGAACACTTTCGAGATGGCAGGGAAACTTATTGGGATTATAGGTATGGGTAATATAGGTAGACTTGTTGCAAACAGGGTACGTTCATTCGATGCGAACGTCCAATATTACGATAAATACCTCGTAAATGACTCAAGTAGATCTGACATAAATGCTCGGAGTGTTTCAATCGATGAACTATTCAGGACTTCGGATATCATCAGCTGCCACACCCCTCTAACGCCAGACTCGCTGCACATAGTAAACCATGATCGTATCTCTAAAATGAAAAAGACGGCAATGATAATAAATACCAGTAGAGGTCCCGTCGTGGATGAACAAGCTCTTATAGAAGCTTTAAGGGAAGGTAGGATCGCTGGAGCTGGGTTGGATGTTTTCGAGCATGAGCCTGTAAACCAAAACAACCCTTTGTTAGGGATGGATAATGTTGTGGTCACTCCCCATATGGCAGGAACAACCTGGAACACATGGTTCAGGAGAGCAGAATTCGCATATGCGAATATAAAACGAGTATGGGCAGGTAATCAACCTCTTGCAAAAGCCGAAATAGGCAAAGAGTAAAATCAGCCTGGGAGCAATTGAATGGTACTTATGAGTGGAGCGCAACTTCTAGCGAGACAATTGGATTCGGAAGGGATAGACACCGTGTTTTCGCTACCAGGCGTTCAAATAATGTCCGCCTTTGATAGCTTATATGAACTCAGTGATAGGATTCGACTAATTCAAACTAGGCACGAGCAAGCCACCACCTATATGGCTGATGGATACGCTAAAGCCAGTGGTAAGCCTGGCGTCGCTCTTGTGGTGCCTGGTCCAGGCCTGTTAAACGCTACATCAGGGCTAGGTACAGCCTATGCTTCTTCATCACCTGTTTTGCTCATCTCGGGGCAGATCCAAAGCACCTCCTTGGGAAAACAGAAGGGAGAGCTACATGAAATAGACGACCAGCTAGATATTGTCAAACCTATTACCAAATGGGCCCACAGGGTAACTAAAACTGAAGATATACCTGCGGCAGTTCATAAAGCAATGCATCATTTAAAAACAGGACGTCCGAGACCGGTGGAATTAGAGATCTCTCACGATCTGCTCACTGATGTAGTCGAAACCGAACTAATAGCACCCGTTGAATATCCTCCTCAAGAAGGTGCTCAAAACCATATCCAAAAGGCTGTGGATTTATTATCTTGCTCTGAAAATATAACGATAATCGCCGGTGGTGGTGCGACTATCTCAGATGCTTCAAACGAGTTATTGGGGTTAGCGGAACTTCTTCAAGCGCCCATTATTACAACTAATCAGGCAAAGGGCATAATCCCCGGTGATCACTATCTAAGTCTCGGAACAGATTTTGCAGGATTAGGCCCCGGGCACAGAGTCATCCCTAAAAGCGATGTTGTAATTGGCATCGGTACCCGATTCATGACTGATTTTACCATTAATAAAGAAACGAAGATTATTCAGATAAATATAGACCCAGATGAACTAGGTAAGAATACTCGATGCGATCTTGGAATATTAGGAGACGCGAAAACCGTCATCAACCAGATTCTCAATATCCTCCAATCTAGTAGGAGGTCGAGACAATCGCGTAAAGATACAATAATGAAACAGAAAAGGGAGTTTAAGGACGAGTTAAGAGACATAGCACCGACTCAAATAGAGATAGTAGAATTACTCCAAAATGAACTGCCAAAGAATGCCATTATTGTTGGCGGTATCACCAATGCAGCCTACTGGAATCATCTAGCATACGAAGTACATAATCCCAGATCTTATTTAACCTCATCTTACTTTGGAACCCTCGGTTATGCCTTTCCGACTGCGTTAGGTGCAAAAATTGCAAAACCTGAAAATCCCGTAATATCAATTTCCGGAGATGGTGGTTTCATGTTTAGTTCGCAGGAATTATCTACCGCGATGAAATACAAGATTAATGTCATTGCACTGGTATTTAATAATAGTGCATACGGAGCGTCCAGGCGAGACCAGACAGACAATTATTCAGAGCGTTACATAGGCACCGATCTATTTAACCCTGACTTTGTGGCCATGGCCGAATCATTTGGTGCAATCGGATTAAGATCAAATTTAAGTGAACTATCTAAAACTTTACAAACTGCCCTAAGTACAAATTCGCCAGTGTTAGTAGAAGTTCAAGTGCCTATAATGCCGGTACCGTCGCCCGCACTTAGAAAGTAATAATCCGTCTTATTGTGGAGAATTCTTTATGGTTAAACTGACCGGAGCTCAAAGCCTGGTAAGACAATTACTAAAAGAAAATGTAACCACTATATTCGGCTTACCCGGATTCCAAATCATGGAGGTGTTTGATGCGCTCTACGAAGTTCGGAACAATATTAAATTAATACACACTCGACATGAACAAGCAACGTCTTTTATGGCAGATGGTTATGCCAAAGTTACAGGGGAACCTGGAGTCGCTTTGGTTGTTCCAGGTCCAGGTGCTCTCAATGCCAGTGCTGGCATTGGAACAGCCTATGCTTCTTCCTCGCCAGTCCTCTTAATCTCAGGTCAAATACCAAGCTCTTCCTTAGGTCTGAAAAAAGGTGAAACGCACGAAATTGACGATCAACTCGACTCATTTAAATCCATAACAAAATGGAATCATCGCGTAAAAAAAGTTGCCGAGATTCCCGGTTCTGTGAATGAAGCAATTAGACAATTAAAATCCGGACGTCCCCGTCCTGTAGAATTAGAAGTTCCTTTCGATTTGTTCAAGGATTCGTCTGAAGTTGAATTGATAGAGCCTGTACTCCCTTCTCCTTGTCGCGCACATTCAAGTGACATTCGTAGAGCAGCCGACATACTTATTAATTCTACGAGCCCGGCTATAATAGCTGGGGGGGGGGCAATAATTGCCAATGCAGCAACAGAACTGGCGAATCTAGCGGAGTTTATTCAAGCTCCCGTAATAACAACACAAAACGGCAAAGGAATAATACCAGAGACTCACCATCTTTCTGTAGGGGTAAATTATTATACTTTAGGTCCTTCGAAACTAGTTGGGCCTAAATGTGACGTAGTCCTCGCAGTTGGGACACGTCTCCTGTCTGATCTCCATATTAGTGATTCAGCAAAAATAATTCACATTGACATCGACACATCAGAAATTGGTAGGAATTATCCAATTCAGACAAAGATTGGTATAGTAGCTGACGCTAAGAACGCCTTAGGTCAATTGTTACAACAAATGAAAGGCATGAGCCAACCGAAATCACTTAGATTCGAAGAAATAAATCAATATAGAACCCAATTCAGTAAGGAAATCCGTCTATGCGCCCCTGACCAAATGGAAATAATAGACACATTAAGGTCTGAACTTAATGACGATGCTATTTTAATTAGCGGAATAACAAACATTGGATACTGGAGTCATCTAGGCTATCCAGTACGGCATCCAAGATCTTATATTACGTCCTCCTACTTCGCCACTCTCGGATTTTCTTTCCCGACAGCACTCGGAGCAAAGGTAGCTCACCCAGACCGTCAGGTAGTGGCGATTTCTGGCGACGGTGGATTCATGTACTCTTTTCAGGAACTTTCAACAGCAGTTAAATATGGGATCAATGTGATCATACTGTTATTTAATAACAATTCTTACGGTGCCTCAGAATGGGATCAAACTCACAAATATGATGAACGTTACATTGGTACAGACCTACACAATCCAAACTTCGTAAAATTAGCAAATTCTTTTGGAGTGAAGGCTATCAAAACGGACAGCGATAATTTTAAGTCTGGTCTCAGAAAAGCCCTGGAGGTTGACGCTCCCGTTCTCTTAGAGGTCACTATTCCAACAATGATGCCACCTTTCCAAATTGTGTAATAAGATCATCGTGTTATAGTGAGACATGTAATGGGCAGTCTCAGATTATCAGAACGAAACAGATCTATGATAGAATGAACCCCCTGAATGCTTCGCATGAGGAACAACTTATCCCAGAGAGTTTTCAGAGTTAATTACTAAAATCAAACCCGTTAGGCCTATGCGTCTTGTGTTATTCTAATCAACAACATTCGACATCACCAGCCGATCAACCCTCTCACATAAGGAAAACTTCGGAACAAAGGGAAGAATTACTTTCTCCGTATGCCTGCAAATCCAAGAAGAGTAGGGGACGGGAAATTCCGGAAAGTTCCTGCAATATACGAACAGAGTTCCAACGAGATCGAGACCGTATTATACATAGCAAGAGTTTCCGACGTCTAAAACATAAGACGCAAGTATTTATCGCCCCATCGGGAGATCACTTTGTTACGCGCCTAACACATACTTTGGAAGTCGCTCAAATAGCCCGTACAATATCAAGAGCATTACGTCTTAACGAAGATCTTACTGAAGCGATAGCCCTAGGTCATGATTTAGGGCATACTCCGTTTGGGCACATAGGCGAAGACGAACTAAATCTAATACATAGTGATGGTTTTAGGCACAGCCAGCAAAGTGTGAGACTAGTTGAACAGTTAGAAAAGGAAGGAGCAGGACTAAACTTAACCTGGGAAGTACGACAAGGTATAAAACGCCACTCAAAACCTCGAGGGGATTTCCTGAACCCAGAGCTAGTTGAGGAACTAACGTTAGAAGGGCAAATAGTACGAATATCTGACGCAGTAGCTTACCTTAATCATGACCTAGTCGATTCCTTTAGAGCAGGAGTTATTGATCCCTCACAAGTGCCAGACTGCATTTTCTCGACCCTTGGAGAACGCCACTCAGAGCGTGTGAACACAATGGTGGGTGACATCGTTTCAAGTTCATGGGCAGTAACTCGAGGGCATCAAACTCCTGAACCGAAGAAGCTTGTTATTACGATGAGTAATCACAGCAGAATAGCAGTTAACACTTTAAGAGAATTTATGTTCCGTAAGGTTTACGTGCCTGAGGATCTGGGACTCGAGGGTAAGGCAGCACGAAATATAATTCGTCTCTTATATCACCATTATGAAGACAACTCAGATTTAGTTCCTAACGAATATAGAAACGTTTCTGAATCCCGAAGTCAATCTGTCCTCGACTATGTAGCGGGTATGACCGATCAATACGCCATTCGCGCTGCTGAAACAATTCAACCAGGTATCGCAAAAGTATTTAAATCAAGGTTTTTGTGATGACTAACATAAATCCTTCAGATCAAGTACGATCGAGAACTGTAAAAAACTACATTAAGTTGATATATGAACATTTAGAAGCCATGCAACGAGATTCACATGGTTTGGAATATGATCCTTGGAAAAAAGAAGTCGACTTTTTGTGGAAGCGGATTTTTTCACTTATCAACCTCATGAATCCTATCCTACAGAAAACAATCCTAGATTCCATTAGAGAACTATGGACTTCATACCTAACACATTACGGAATAATGAGATGAAAATTACTGCTTACGCTTCTTGATATCAAGATTAGATACCTAGGAAATGACATTGCCTATTATTAACACAGGGGCCGAGAAAGGAACATCCAATGAGTTACAACAATGATAACCGAAATCATCAAGCAGAACCCGACTTAGAGCAAGCTAGAATAACTGCCAATGTTGCCCATAATATAGTAATTAAGTTTAAGGAAATGGGACTTCCTGAAGCTCTAGACGCGGAGTTGGCAAAAATAAGTACGGACCTTGGTGATCTACTTAGCGCCCAAAATTTATTATCAGATCAGGTCTCGAACGTTTTCAAATGTCCGAATGATTGGAAACTTATAGCTAATCTCCTGGTGGATATTAAATCAAATATTGAGCACATTAGTTGGCATCAAAAAAATATCCGGAGTCCACTTGGTAAGATAGCACGCTATGCCTACCGTAAAGCATCGTAGTGATGATCCTCTAGGGGTATTTCCGCTAATAGCCAAATTAGAGATAGCAAACACATTAAATCGGTTTCTGTTAATATCTATGGGAACTTACTTACATATGGATTATACCGGTAGTAAAAAGAGCATATTCATCTATAATTGACCACTGGACTATAGAATCGATAATAAGATTCCAGCTTGTACGCTACATAAGTACTAGCGGCCCTATGTATATAAATCGGTGGTCTTAATCTCTTCCTAGGTGTATTAATCGCCTCTCAGGTGTATATGAGTGTAATTGAAGACATAAAGGCCAGATCTGATATTGTTGACATCATATCAAGTTACGTACCTTTACAAAAAGCTGGGCGAAACTTCAAGACACCATGTCCATTCCATTCAGAAAAAACTCCGTCCTTCATTGTAAATCCCGAAAGGCAAAGTTGGCGTTGCTTTGGAGCCTGCGCTACGGGGGGGGATATTTTCGCTTTTGTCATGAGATTTAACGAAGTGGATTTTAGTGAATCACTAAGAATTCTGGCTAGCAAGACCGGCGTGATATTATCCGAAAAAGCGAATAATAGAGAAAAATATCAAGCTCTCTACAATATCAATGAAGTCACAGCCTTGTTTTTTCAGCAATCTCTCTCCTCATATGAAGGGAGAATAGCAACCAAATACCTTGAAGCTAGGGGAGTCGCTAATGATATCGTAAAGCAATTTCGCTTAGGATACAGCCCGAAAAGTTGGAACGCATTAAAATCACACTTGTCTATCCTCAATATTCCCTTAGAAGAAGCAGTATCTGCTGGAGTTTTATACAAGGGCACTGATGGGGAAGTTAGAGATTTCTTTAGAGGACGGCTGATGTTCCCAATTGAGGATAAGCCAGGTCGTATCTCAGGATTTGGGGCACGGACTCTAGATGACACCAATCCCAAATACTTAAATACTGCTAAAAGAGACACTTTCGATAAGAGTGCCATTCTCTATGGTTTAGGTTTGGCTAAGAACGCCATTAGATCGGAAAATGAAGGCGTAATCGTCGAAGGATACATGGATGTTATAACCGCACATCAATACGGCTATACCAACGTGGTCGCATCAATGGGAACGGCGCTAACTGAACAGCAAGTTGCGCAGTTAAAACCATTAGCTAAAACTTTTCTTTTAGCCCTTGACCCAGATAATGCTGGACAAGAAGCTACACTGCGAAGCCTAGAATCTTCTTGGAAGGTAATGGGCAACATAGCACCGGCCACCCAAAGTCGTTCCGCAGGTCTTCTATACCAAAGAGAGCCCATGATCCTCAAAATTGTGGCCCTGCCCCTCAATAAAGATCCAGATTCCTTAATAAGAGATGACGAGACAGAATGGCACAGGCTAACAAAAGAGGCACTTCCACTGATCGACTATTTGATACCAGTCGTATCAGCTAGATTTAATCTGGAAACAGGGTATGGGAAATCTCAGGCCGTAGAAGCACTTCTTCCGCTTATTCAATCTGCCAATTTCTTTGATCAAGAATTATATTTGAGAAAGCTTTCTGGTGTGCTCGGAGTCCGAGAGGAAACACTTAAGGCGAGTATAGGCACATTAGATGCTACCAACCGCAGAATTAATAGAAAGCCACCAAAACAGAAAGTCTCTAGCGAAATGAGTTCCATCTTATCCATAAAAGCTGGTGACCCCCTTGAAGAGCATGTATTAGCTCTACTATTATCCAGACCCGAACTAAAAAAGCATATACTAGACTTCGATCCTGAATATTTCAACGATTCTTCAACCAGAGAGGTATTTACGCAGTGGTTAACCTGTTCTACAATGGAAGACCTACGTGATAGAATTGACGAATCCTTGCAAGATGAATTTGATAGATTGGTCCGTACTGAACTTGTGCCCAGCAATAGTTCTGGAAATGAAGCCGACCTAAAACAATGCATGGAGAGATTAGAGAAACGTCATCTCCAAATACTTCAGGAACAACTATTATTATCTTTAGATACCTGTTCACCACCGCCTAGAGCGCTAGAGGGACAAATTTCAGATGTTAATTCCAGACTAAAAGATATCTTTGGACGGCGAGTTAAATAAAAAAATAAGGATGAATATATGACTAGAACTATGGACGGAGAAGATTCCGATGATGTATTCAAAGGATTCATTAGACGTTCCAGGTCATCTACTGATCTGGAATCTTTGAACGATCCGAGAGAAAGCAGGCTTTATTCATCGGAAGATAGAGACGTGATCGGTACAAAATCTAGAGAGTCTGCCAATAGAGACTCTCCGTTATTTTCCGACGAGGAGGAAGCAGATGACTCAGACAGAGAAGAAAATGACTGGGATAAAGAATTAGATAATGTTGAAATCATTGACGATCCAGTGCGTATGTATCTTCGTGAAATAGGAAGGGTCAGGCTGCTTAAGGCAGTAGAAGAACGAACTCTAGCAAGAAAGATGGAGGCGTCGAAACATCTCCGCACCCTTGAACATAGTCTCACAACCGACACTGATGGACCTGTGAGGACCTTCAATTATTATCATCAAATGTTAAAAAACTCATGCCGCGCGCAGCCCCTGATTGATGCACTATGCCGCTATAAAGGGATTGACCGTAAATTAACTGTCTCAGAAATAATGAAGTTTGCGGAATTTCGAAATTTAATTGATGGAGAACTCCCTGAAGAAATGTTAAATTTCATAGCAGAAATTTTGAACAAGGAGCCAGACGAGATCAAACCTGAAATTCAGGAACTATCTTTAAATAGCGGACTTCTTCCCAGAGAAATATTAGAGATAACTGGTGAGGAGTGTACTCTCAACGAACTGGAATCCAGAATAGATGACCCTGACTTTATGGCGACTCTAGAATCCTATGAACTTATATTTAACAACTATGTCGAAAAGATAAATAACGGTGGCAATAAAGCTCAAAAACATCTGGCTGAAGCCAATCTGCGTTTGGTAGTAAGCGTAGCGAAGAAGTATATTGGCAGAGGTATGTCGCTTCTAGATCTCATACAAGAAGGTAATATCGGACTTATAAGAGCCGTGGAAAAGTTTGATTACCGTAAAGGATACAAATTTAGCACATATGCGACCTGGTGGATTCGACAAGCCATTACAAGAGCTATAGCTGATCAAGCCCGAACGATACGGATTCCTGTACATATGGTAGAAACAATTAATAAATTACTTAGGGTTAGTAGAAGACTAGTCCAAGAATATGGACGGGAGCCAACTAGTGAAGAGATAGGCTCCGGCATGGAAGTACAATCGGACAAAGTACGAGAAATTCTAAAAATTTCTCAAGAGCCTGTATCCTTGGAAACACCGATAGGGGAAGAGGAGGACAGTCATTTAGGTGACTTTATTGAAGACAGAGGAGCCCTTGCACCTGCGGACGCAGCCTCCTACCAACTTCTTAAAGAACAGGTGGAGGACATACTCGGCACTCTCAGTGAGCGAGAGGCTCGCGTCCTTCAACTGAGATTTGGTTTAGAAGATGGTCGAAGCCGCACCCTAGAAGAAGTAGGGAGAGATTTTGGAGTAACGAGAGAACGTATACGGCAAATAGAAGCGAAAGCCTTGAGAAAATTAAGGCATCCTAATCGTTCGAAAAAATTGCGAGACTTTTTAGAGTAAGGAAAGGTTGGAACCTCAGGGAATCGAAAGCTTATTATGAGCAATAATCACAAAGTGATCGCTTCAAAGACTGCTTCTGGTTTTACAAGCAACGATAACATTGCTAAATCAAAAGTAGGGGTGACTTATACCACTCCTCAAACCGTGATTGAAGATATATCACGCGTCATGAATCTGGCGAACTACGATCAGCATTTAGATAATAGCCTTGCAACGCTCCTCAAGATAAATATTTCATGGCAACACTATTACCCAGCTTGTTCAACGACGCCATGGCAATTAGAAGGTGTTATTAACACTCTGCGATCTGGGGGGTTTGCTGATCTAATCCCAACTCACAATGGGACGGTTGTAGTAGATGCAAAAGAAGGTGCGATTAAAAACAAACATAAAGTTGTGGAGGATAGATACGACCTTGCTAGTTTGCACTTGGAAGAGGTTGAATGGATACGATACCAGCCCAAAGCATCTATGAAGGTTCTGGATAGCATATATCCCGAAGGTATCTTTATCCCTAAGCCGTTGATTGGAAAAAATATAGTCCATTTACCGACCCTTAAAACGCATGTCTTTACAACACTAACTGGTGCAATGAAAAATGCATTCGGCGGATTATTGAATCACCGGCGACATTGGACTCATTCAGTAATTCATGAGACGCTCGTAGACCTCCTGCATATTCAGAAGGAAATCCACCCAGGAATTTTCGCCGTCAGCGATGGCACTCTAGCAGGAGACGGTCCAGGCCCTCGAGCAATGAGGTGGCATAAAAAAAATATCCTGCTAGCGAGTGCAGACCAGGTTGCCATAGATGCTGTGTCGGCCAAACTAATGGGCTTCGATCCGATGTCAATTAAATTTATCCGCTTAGCGCATGAAGCCGGATTAGGGTGTGGCGATATAAGCCAAATAGAGATCGTAGGGGAAGATATATCTGACGTTAATTGGAATTTCACTGGATCCGAAAACACATTCGCTAGCCTCGGCCAAAAACTGGTCTATTGGGGTCACCTTAGGCCGTTAGAAAAGTTTTTACTACGTACACCTCTGGTGGCATTAGGTATCCTAGCATCAAATCTGTACCATAACGGGTATTGGCTACCTGTCAAAGGTAGAAGCCGAGTTAATGCTGCCTTGAATACTGACTGGGGACGGTTATTTAAAAGCTACTGAACCAGTATCATGGCCAACAGGTAAATTAGCCAGCTTTTTCTTTTCAGATAATATTGATGCCTATTAATATGACAGGCACCAAACTTTCATAATTGGGTAAGAATATGTGCGGACGTTACACATTATCAACACCACTAGAACTTCTTCAGAAACGATTCTTGTTCAAAATATCTCCAGTATCTTACGCCCATAATTATAACATCTCGCCAACTGAACCCGTGCTAACAGTAACTAGGAATGGAACCAACACAGGTCAGTACATGAAATGGGGTCTTATACCGCCTTGGTCGAAAGACATCTCAATAGGTAATAAGATGATTAACGCTAGAGCAGAAACACTTTGCGAACGTCCTAGCTTTCGCAAAGCTATACGAACAAACCGATGCCTCATACTTGCTGATAGCTTTTATGAATGGCAAGATACAGGACAAAACAAGATACCGATACGGATTTTGATGAAAAATAACCGACCGTTTGCGTTTGCTGGTCTTTGGTCCAGGTGGAATGATTACTCAGGCAATTCCATATTATCGTGTACAATAATCACCACGAAACCAAATTCGCTC
>CAUZEB010000032.1:0-14566 GCA_963578655.1 Dehalococcoidia bacterium
CACTAATATCAGGCGCGCCGATATCCGAGATGAGACAGGATGGGTAGTGCTGGAATTAGAAGGACCTGTAGAAGAAATAGAAACTGCCTTGACCTGGGTTGTAGGTTCGGGAGTGCGAATAGATCCTGTAGGGGGCGATGTTATTGAAGGATAAGTCAGGGAATCAAGAGAGATCCTGGCTATGATATATTAATACAATAGCCAGAATCAATTTCGATAAGGAAGGAATAATATGAGCGTGATAGTTAGGATACCAACGCCTCTTAGGCGAGTTACCAATGGACTAGACAAAGTCTCGATAGAAGGTAGTACGTTAAACGAAATTGTACACTCACTAGATTCACAGTTCCCTGGTATAAAAGCACGCTTATGTGACGATCAGGGGGAATTGCGTAATTTCGTTAATGTGTATGTAAATGGTGAGGATGTCCGATTTATGGATGGGCTTGGAACTGCGACCAAATCCGGTGACGAAATAAGTATTGTCCCCGCGGTAGCTGGTGGTAAGTAATCCTTGTGAATTATCTAGAGGATGCCTTAGTGAGTAGTTTCACGCAAGCATATATAGCTTTCGTATACGGCATAGGAATGTCGAGTATTCCCCCCAGTTCCAATACAACTCCTACCAGGCTTTCCAGTTCTATTGGTCTACCTGATTCTAAATCTTGAAGCATGGAAGTTTTATGATTACCGACTTTTCCAGCTGACGCTAATCGTTGGTCAATAGTCATACGAAGGTTTAACCCCAATTTCGTAGTCACTTTTTCAGATTCTGTCATGATATGACGTACGAGTTCGGTTATAGCGGGATCACTAGTCATCTCGGCTAATGTTGTCCTTGTAAGGGCACTAATTGGATTAAAAGCTATATTGCCTAGAAGTTTAAGCCATAATTCTTCACGGATTCTTGTGTTGATCCGACTACGGAATCCAGCTTTCGCAAATGCTTTAGATATCAATTGTAAGCGTGCGCTCTTGCACCCGTCGAGCTCGCCGAAACTAAGGCGGTCTCCTTCAATATGGCGAATAACTCCAGGAGTTTCGATAATTGTTGCAGGATATACTATACAGCCTATGATCCTGCTCGGATCAATTGTCTTGTCGATAGTCTCGTGTGGGTCTAAACTCTCCAAGGTTGTGCCTTGGAGAGGCCCTTTGTAACGTTTGAAGTACCACCATGGGATGCCATTTTGAGCAGAGATAACCGTAGTATTCTTATGCAATAAAGGTCGAAGGGTGGGTGCGATGTCAGGCACGCTGTGCGCTTTCACTGTAAGTAATACGACATCCACTGGTCCTATGTCAGTAGGATTGCTGGTGGCCAATGGATGTATTATGAAGTCCTTATCTTCCGTTATAATCCGTAATCCGTTGGAATGAATGGCTGCCAAATGGGAACCACGAGCTATGAAGTAAACGTCCTCGCCCGATCGTTGGAGCATCGCTCCAAGATAGGCTCCGATTGCACCAGCTCCAGCTATTGCAAATTTCATAAATGAAACCTAGAAAACTTAAGATTATTGTATTCTCGCCAGTTTTTCGGCGACGACTCGGCGTTGTATCTTTCCACTCGCTGTCTTAGGAATTTCATCTACCACATGGATTGTCCTGGGCAGCTTGAATGAGGCTAATCGCTCGCGGCAGTACTCCTTTAGCTCTAATTGGGAGACGTTAGCGCTCAAAACCACCGCGGCCTGAACTTCTTCACCGTATCTTTCGCTGGCAACACCGAACGCAACTGCCTCAGAGACACTCGGGTGACTTAGAAGAGTTTCATCAATTTCTCTGGGTGAGATCTTTTCACCACCTCTATTAATCAATTCCTTTAAACGGCCAGTTAAAGTCAGGTAACCCTTTTCATTAATGTAGCCTTGATCCCCTGTCCGAAACCAGCCGTTTGTGTATGCATCCTCGTTCGCTTGGGCATTACCTTCATAACCACTGATGACGTTCATCCCACGAATGACAATTTCCCCTATGTGATCACGGCCCAGTATGCTTCCCGCTTCATCCATGATTTCTATTGATACTCCTGTACTGGTGCCTACAGTACCTGGTATTCTCACTTCAGGCGGTAAGGGATTTGAAGACATTTGATGCGAAGCTTCTGTCATGCCATAGGCTTCAACCACAGGCACTCCAAAAACATTTTCCATCGTTTCGCACGTCGAAGGGGCTAATGGCGAGCTGCAGGACCGAATGAACCTGAGGGTCTTATGTAAGGGGACTTTTGGGTTAGAACGTCTAATAGCTCTCTTTACCAATGCTTGATGCATAGAGGGTACCGCTGTAAACCAAGTTACATCGTGGTCATTAACTATTGGCCAGAATCGTAAAGCATCGAAATTCGACGGAACTACAACTGTTCCTCCAGAACCAAAGGTGGACAGGAGCGATGCCACAAGTCCGTGGACATGAAATAAGGGCATAATACACATCGATATATCTAGAGCACTAAGCTGGTAGGTTGTTATTATATTTTGAATAGAAACGGCCAAGTTTCGGTGTGTGATGGGTACTCTTTTGGGTCGACTAGTAGTGCCGCTAGTGTGCAAAACAAGGGCTATGTCATCTGGTGTTATCCCTAGACTGGGTTTAGTTTCCTTAACATCATTGTTACGGGAAAATCTGACTTGACCGTCCTTATTTACGGTAACCGAAATAAGAAGAGTTTCGTCCGAGGTTGATTTGCTAGCGTCTTGTGCACCCCCCATTGGGGTGATCAAAGCAGAAGCTTGTGTGTCATTAAGATAAAATTTAAATTCATCGCTTGTGTATGAGGGGTTTAGTGGAGCTGCTGTCCCTGAGAGGGCTGCGGCTAGGAATGAAACAATATTTTCAATCCCGTTACCTAATACAATTGCGATTCTATCACCTTTAGATATACCCCATTCATTTAGTTGTTTAGAAAGGGAGCAGACCTGTAGCCGAAGTGACTCGTAGGTTATTGTAGGACCGTCAGGCACTACAATTGCAGGATGATCGTCAGAGCCAACTTTCAAGATATCTTCGAGTGTGTCGTAAGCTTGATAATTTGTCATCACAATTTGACTTCCATTAAACGAATCTAACTATTCAATGCTTTTCTCAGTATAGGTATCGCATCCCTCATTTCTTTAAGATTCCGCGGCAAACGATTAACGATTTCTTCGGCATTGGATTCTTGACATATCTTGAGATTTACCAGTACAGGCCCGAGTGAATTCAAAACGTCGGTAATACCTGCATTGAATGATTCTAATTCGTGGAATTCAAATGTTTTTGCATACCCAGCTTCAGCTCCCATTAACCTGATGCTTCTTCCTGTGGAGTTAGGAGTTGGCTGACCCCCAGTAACAGCATATATTTCGTTGTCGAGGACAAAGTGGTAGAAATTACGAGGAGATTTATTACTAACTGTAATTAAAGAACCTAAATTCATGAGTAAACTTCCGTCCCCGTCTATCACTATCACTTTCCTGTCGGTACATGCCATTGCGAGGCCAAGTCCCACTGATGAGGCTTTTCCCATCACACCACCCTCGTGGATGTCGAGTGATAAATTGGCGCTTTGTTCGGTCCAGCCTAACCAACCCATCATAGTGGGCACTACTATTTCATCTGTTCTGTGTCTGTCCAACACTTTAAGGACATCTTCCATTAACATCATAATAAGTAATATCTCCGTGTGTTTATGTAAGAAACTTAGAGCACATAAATTCAGGGCCCCTGCGGTCCCTAGCGTATTGTTTAACTAGATTTTGTGAAGTATGGCATAACTCTTCCTATATTCTGTCACACTAGATTGAAGTCTGTTTGAACGAACCACGCTGACGTGACAAAAGGCACTGAAAAGTACTTAATCTCATGTGTGCTTTGGCATCGGTACGTAATCTAGCTGTATTCGGAACCCATTAAACAGGCGACAGGGCCTTGGTTTTTCTCAGCTTCGTCAAAGGCGATTGAAATTCTACCTACATCCTCATCATCTTCAACCAAATAATGATTTATGCCCCACGCATGTAATATTGGCTCTGTATATCGGCCCGCCGAGTCGGGTGTAACTCCATGTCTAGTCCAACCTCGGTATCCGATCATTAATACTAGAGGGAAGTCGATATCTAAAGTGAGACCTCTAATCGAATCGCCTGATTCAAAAAGACCAGTGTTTTGTATTAAGACAACAGGTTTCTTGCCACCAACCCATAGACCTGCAGCTATTGCCATACTTTCTCCTTCTCGACAAACCGGCACTAAGTCTATGGATGGTTCGGATACCATCCTTTGGTACATAAAGTTGGTTTCACTGTCTGGCAGCCATACAACGTGCGTAACGTTATTTTTCTTGAGCTGCTCTAGTATTGGAGCTGGTGTTAATCGAAGTTCTGGCATCTGTATCCTCTCGTAGGGTAGACTAAAGCTTGCTTTCGGGTAATTATATGCTCTCTTGGAAACGGCGGTCAACCGTCCCGCCATGACTCTGCATTCCCTTCAGGGTTATATCCTATCTCTTGGCGCGAGTTTGCTATATCCCAGAATCTCCATTTGTTGTTCGAAACCCCGTAGTAAATCCCAAATTCTAGATCGTCAGGAGCCTCAATACATCGTTCGACTAGTTGCACCAAGTCAGGATGTGTTAGGAGAGTCGAAAATTGACGTGTTTCTACGGGACACCCTTCTTTATTTAGGGTCCCTATTCGAAGGCAAAGCACTGATATTCCAAAGGTGTCCGAATAATAACGCCCCATGCATTCTCCGAAAGCCTTTCCTACACCGTAATGCCCGTCCGGTCGCAGTGGGCTATCTATGCCTATGAGAGGTATATCTTCTGGGTCAAGACCTTCATAGTTGCCGTTCACAATGTCTGAGTAAGGTTTGTCGTTCTCATACATACCTGTAGTGTGGTTAGAACTTGCAAATATTACCCTCTTCACTCCCGTTAGACGGGCAGCTTCTAGGGTATTGTATGTAGCGACCATGTTATTTTGATAAATTATTTCCCAAGGCGAATCCCTATCTGGAATAGCTGCAAGGTCGATTACGACATCTTTGCCTAAGAATGCATGTTTAATCGTACTTAAATCCTTCATATCTGCTACTAAACAGTCGAATCCAGTGATAATTTCCACATCTATCCCATAGAGATCGTAAGATTCCATCAGAGCCTTTCTTAGGATAGTTCCAATTAAACCGGATGCTCCCGTAATAAGTATCTTCCTTTTTTCTGGTATCATGGCTTCCCTTTCATAAAATGGAATCTTTAAAGATTATAGTACCCTATATAAAAATCCCAAAGTATGGACTAAGAATTAGGGAACCAGATCATTATACATAACTTAGGTCCTTCAAGACATTCTATCGGTATTGGACACGTCAACATTGGGAATAATCGGTGCAATATCTCTAGCTTAAATTAAATTTAAGATTTATAGGTGTTCGATAGGGTTGTCATAAGGCACAATGGCCTATATAATAGCCATTGATTTTGAGGGCAATTTATTGCTTGCATGCCTATTATGGGTGTGTCCAGTTCATGTATTGCTCGCATAGTTGCGGATGCTCAAATAAACAAATACACCTGGGAGGGAATCGAATGCAGGCTTATTGTCTTAAGTGCCGCTCACATAGGGATGTTCAGAATGCTCAGCAAGTCACTTTGAAGAATGGCAGGCCAGCCACTAGGGGAAAGTGTTCGGTTTGTAGTGCCACTGTCTTCCGTATCGGTAAGGCTAGTTAAATACACATGTGTATTCCTAGTACGATGCGATCCAGAGGCTCGTTCTGTGCAGAAAGTGTTTGATATGTGAGATCTTGGGATTGGTTACAATTGCGTACCCTGGAAGCCCTCGTGGTTGTGTCTTTCTCTCCACAGATAAATGCGAACGAACAAACGAAGGTTTGGTTGACAAAAATACCTAGTCGACTGCTTGGGGTATAGGATTGAATGAGACGTGTGTCTCCGGTTTAGGTAAAGTAATCACCGTGCTGCCGGTCGTGGTTCATTGTGTTCCTCTCTGGTTTGTCTTAGTCTTTCGAGTTACTCCATTAGATGCACTAGCCTAGATCCATTCTCCAAAATGAACGTTCTAACCTCGAAACCTCCCGAGAGCCCTGGTAAAGTAGTGCTCGGTGTAGGTGATTACAGTTCAGCATGTTAAAACAATGTATCGCAAGTAGACGGTCAAGTTCCGACGCACCCTATTGTCTAGGACATCTGGTCTTAGGTAGATGCGAGAGATTTAATGACTAGTGATGAAATAAGGGAAGTTTTTCTAAGTTATTTCGCCGAACATAATCACGACAGGATAGATAGTGCCTCATTGATTCCTGTTGGAGACCCGACATTGCTATTAACTAATGCAGGGATGGTCCAGTTTAAACCTTATTTTACTGGTGAAGCTATTCCTCCCAATAAACGTCTTACCTCGACTCAAAAATCGTTTAGGACCGTGGATATTGACGAAGTAGGTGATTCCACGCACCTTACATTGTTTGAAATGTTAGGTAACTTTAGTATTGGTGACTATTTCAAGCGGGATGCGATTTTTTTCTCATTGGACCTCGTTACCACGAAATTTGGTCTTCACAAGGATAAGTTTTTTATAACTATTCATGATAGCGACGATGAAGCAGGCGAACTTTGGTCTCAAATCGGTATACCTGATGAAAGAATATTTAAATTTGGGGATGCTGATAACTGGTGGGGTCCCGCTGGAGCGGAAGGGCCATGTGGCCCATGCAGTGAACTTCATTATGATTTCGGGTCTGGCAAGGGGTGTATGAAGGCAACTTGCGGTCCGAATTGTCGAAACGTCGTTAATTCTACGGGCGGCATTTGTGACAGGTTTGTTGAACTTTGGAATTTAGTATTCATGCAATTTTACCAAGACATGGATGGATCCCGTTCACCTTTACCGGCTCCAAGCGTGGATACAGGTATGGGACTTGAACGTGCGGCCGTGATCTTGCAAGATGTTTCTACTATATATGAGACAGATTTGTTCAGACCTCTAATCTCTAAACTTGAGGAATTGACCGGGAGTAAATACAAGGAAAGTAGAGAAGTTACGTATGCTATGCACGTTGTCGCTGAACATGTTCGTAGTTCTACGTTTCTCATAGCGGATGGTGTTGTACCCGGTAATGAAGGTAGGGGATATGTACTCAGGCGAGTTATTCGTCGGGCCATTCGGCATGCCAAACGACTGGGGCTTAATGAGACTTTTCTAGGAGCAATTTCAAGTGTGGTAATTGACAATATGAGTCATGTCTTCCCTGAGTTAAAGAATCATAGGGATTTCATATTGACTGTTTTGTTTTTAGAAGAAGAGAAATTCAAACAGGCTTTTGATAATGGGTACACTGTATTAATGGATTCATTGAAACATATGGATGCATTGCCTGGAGATGTTGTATTTAAATTGTGGGACACCTACGGTTTCCCTGTTGAGATGACTCAAGAAATAACTAATGAATTGGGTGTAAGTGTCGATTTAGACGGATTTGAATCAGAGATGGCTAAACAGAAAGAAAGAGCTAAAGAAACGGCAAAATTTTCAGGAGATAGAGCCAAAATAAGGATATATGAGAATCTAGGTATTAAATCGAACACTTTCTGTGGATACGATAACCTGAATTTCTCATCTGTCATTATAGGCTTGATTGTGGATGATCAAGTTGTTTCGGTAGTGTCAGAAGGACAGGAAGTCGAAGTAGTATTGGTGGAGACTCCATTCTATCCAGAAGGTGGTGGCCAGATAGGTGACGCCGGTCAAATGATTACTCTGGACTCTAAGGTTGAGATTTATGATAGCCAAACGGTTATGCCTGGCCTAATCGTAAACTTTGGAAGGGTAACCCGAGGCACCGTTAGCATAGGCGAATCTGTGGACCTATATGTAGACCCAATTCGTAGACAAGACACTGCTAGGAATCATACTTCTACTCATCTCCTACATTCGGCTCTAAGACAAGTTTTGGGACCGCATGTTCGCCAGGCAGGTTCTCTTGTCGCTCCTGATAGATTACGCTTTGATTTCACTCATATGCAGCCTATGACCAGTGATGAAATTTGGCAGACTCAGTTATTGGTTAATGAAAAGATAAGGCAGAACGCGAGAGTCATAGGTACTGAAGACACGTATAGTTCAGCGATAAATAGAGGTGCTCTTGCCTTTTTCGGCGATAAGTATGGAGACACGGTAAGGTTGATAGAGATTGCTAACGGTACTTCATTTAGTTTTGAAGTGTGTGGTGGGACACACGTTCATAACACTGGAGAGGTAGGATCATTTTATTTGCTTAACGAGTCCAGCATCGGATCCGGCATTCGGCGTATAGAGGCAGTGAGTGGCAGATCTGGCGAGAAGTTGGTATGGGACAGATTTAAGGAGACTGAACATTTAGCAGCTACACTTCAGTCTTCTATATCAGAATTGCCGCAAAGAGTAGGGAGTCTTCTTACTGAGTTGGATGAATTAAAACGTTCAAAGGTTGTAGCGGATCGACAGATTTCTATGCAAGCAGCAAAAGCGCTCTTGGAAAATAAAAGAAACGTTAATGGAATAACAGTCCTCGTAGGGCGTGCTTCTGCAAATAATGCCGACACATTGCGGGAAGTTGCTGACTGGTTGAGAGACCAGCTGAGTACTGGTGTGATTGTACTCGGTTCTGTTGCGAATGATCGTCCCATAATTGTATCTATGGTCACTCCCGATTTGGTGGCAAAAGGACTTGATGCACGAGACATAGCTAGGGATACCGCGAAACGAATTCAAGGAGGTGGAGGTGGGAATCCAGAAGTTGCCCAGGCGGGAGGAAAGAGATCTGACAAACTGGATGAAGCTTTAGAGTCCGTAATAGATATGGTGCGAGAAAAGAGTCGTAGACTTTGACAATTCTTGCTTTAGATCTTGGGGAGCGATGGGTTGGAGTAGCGGTAAGTGACCCATCGGATTTTCTAGCCTCTCCATTTAAAACCGTGGAGGTAACGAAAGCAGGTTCCCTAATAGAAGAAATTTTGCAAATTGTGGAAGAAAAAGGCGTTGAAAAAATAGTGGTGGGACTTCCGATTTCCATGGCAGGAAGTTGGAACAATCAAACGAAATCTGTAAACGATTTCATAATCGCCTTATCTGCATATACGGATGTCCCAATATTCCCCGTTGATGAGAGACTATCGACTGTTGAAGCTGAGAGACGTTTAATTGAGTCAGGCCATCGGATGGCGAGATCAAAGCAAAGGATTGATGCAGTGGCTGCCACGATTATACTTCAGGCGTTTTTAGATTCTCAGAGGATGACATAAGATGAACGGCTGGTTAGCCGTTAGAGAATATATGGATTTAAGGTTAATGATTAAATTGTCCCCTCAGCTTCGCATGAAAAACTTTAAAATTTTATAAATTACACCCTGCACGGGATTAATGGATCATAAGGATCCCGTTATAGATTTGAAGAGATCCGGAAGTACTAAATGGTTGTCACAGAATATTTTGGGTGCTATTGTGAATTGATAATTCAATATTGAAGGAGAGACTCATGAACAACCAGAGTTCATCTGGTAAGGTGCAAACTGTTCTTGGACCAATCGAACCAGATCGTTTAGGTGTGACGATAACTCATGAGCATTTAGTAGTCGATTTGGGTTGCTATTCGATTGAGCCCCATGAAGCTACCCTTAAGGCAGACGTTGTTGTTCCTGTTAGATTAGACACGTTGAACAGGATACGAAGGAATTTCAGATATAATTTAGATAATCGCAGGCTCTGGGATGTCAACGCATGTATTCAGGAAGTCAACCTCTATAAGTATGCGGGAGGAGCCTCCATTGTGGATGTCTCTAGTATAGGACTTGGCAGAGACCCACTCGCCCTGGCCAGAATATCCAGAGCTACCGACTTAAACATCATTATGGGTGCTAGCTATTACGTCCCGTTTTCACATCCGCCTGATATGGATCAGAGAACTGAAGATGAAATTGCCTCTGAGATAATAAGGGATGTGACTGTTGGCGTGGGAGAAACAGAGATTCGTGCTGGCGTTATAGGGGAGGTAGGGGTATGGTGGCCTCATTCGGATAACGTGATAAAAGTTCTGCGTGCCTCAGCAACGGCACAAAACCAAACTGGAGCTTCCATTCTCATTCATCCTGGTTACAACGATGATTCCCATCATGACATTATGGATATTTTGATAGGTGCTGAAGCAGATCCCAGCCGAATAATTATTGGACATCTGGACCATACTCTAAACGATTATGGTTCGTTGAAAGCCCTGGCGGATCGAGGGTGTTTCATGGAGTACGACAATTTCGGGAGTGAGAATACCAGTGGTGCCAATTTGGGAGGCCAAGATAATGTTACTGACGTGGAACGATTGAACAGAATAGAATTTCTAGTTAATAGCGGGCATTTGGATAAAATACTCCTCTCTCATGATGTTTGCACAAAAGCAAAGTACTATAGTTATGGAGGTACAGGTTATGCTCATCTTCTGGACAACATTGTACCTCGAATGAAGAAGAGGGGTTTTACCAAGGAACAGATACACACCATGCTCGTGGATAACCCACGCAGAGCCTTAACAATTAAGTAAATGAACTCATTGACGTCACTGGTTCCGAGGACCGTCAAGGTGCGATTGAGCTTGCCCCACAATATCCAGCCCTGCCAGTTCACTCCATGCGGCTAGAAGACGATTTGTTATAGGGCCAGGTTCACCGTCGTTAATTGCTTGTCCATTTATTTTCGTAGCTGGGATCATGCAATATGGTGTGGAGGTCAGGAAGGCCTCATCTGCAATGTAGGCGTCATATGGTTGCAGAACTTCCTCGCTGACTGGTATACCAAGTTGTTGACAGAGTTCTATTACGGTAGCCCTACTAATACCTTCGAGGGCGTTTTTAGAATCGGGTGTCTTTACCACACCGTCTGAGACAATAAAGAAATTCCCCCCTGTGTTCTCAGACAGGTTTCCTTCTATATCTAAGAGCACGGGATAAGCTTCGGGATCCACTTGTTTTGCTTCAAGTGTGGCGAGGTTCATGTGCATTCTACTACGATGCTTGATTTTAGGATCCACGCATTGAGTCGGTAGTTGCCTTGTCGATGGGATAACAACGTGGACCCCTGTATCGAATTGAGCACCAAACCCCGTAAAATCTATTGGGTAGCAATGTATTACTACAGTGGCTGAAGGATATTTTTGATCTGGACGCCTGCCGAACGGGACAACGCCTCTTGAAATGTTATGAACCAGCCAAGCGTCATCTGTTGGTCCAAATAGGTGGCGATTCCTCTCCAAGACTTCCAATGTAGCTTCTTCCATCTCCTGCATGGAGATGTCTGGCTTTATCTGAGTGAGTTTTAAGGATCGTTCTAGTCTGATCATGTGATCTTTTAGTCTGAATGGACGTAACCCAAAAGTTCTTGTGGATTCCGTCACAACGTCTCCAAGCAGGAATCCTGAATCATAAATTGAGATACTTGCCGATGATTCGGGTATGTAATTACCATCAATATACGCGATCAATTCATTAGACATTTCAGCGCCTCCTACTAAACTGTAAGTACTGACTAGTAACTCTTTCGTGACTGTTTGCGGCTTTGGCTATGGACGCCATTATTCCTAGCTCTCCCTAACCATAACTTATAGATCTTAGACTTAGCAAGCCTAAGTACACCTTTGAGGAATCAAGGCCAACGAGATCCGAATCCGTATAAGTTCCCATTCTTTATCTGTTATTTGACATTAAGGAATCGATAGGTGTACCTTGTAGCGGCGTATAATAGATGCCGAGGATTTATGATTATACTTCGGCGTTTACCGAGAGATCCGTTAACATGTTAGCGTAATCATCGAAGGAAGGAATGGAGGAGAGACCGTTATGTACAAATCGATTATCGGCATTATAGCTCTGTCTGCGTTAATTACGGTATTCGTCGCTTGTGGCGAGACGATAACAGAGACTATAGTTGTAGAAAAAGAGGTGATCAAGGAAGTTCCCGTTGAAAAAATTGTTGAGAGGGAAGTGATCAAGGAGATAGAAGTGGAGAAGGTCGTTACAAAGGATGTTGTAAGGACCGTTATAGTGGAAAAGGTATCAGTGGCTACTCCTACTCCCCCACCTGCTGGCTCCCCGGAATTTGGTGGTACTTTGAAAGTGGTGTCTCAGGCTAGCATCAAAAACTTAGACATACACGGAAACGCTTCTTATGTGACCATTGCTATAGCGTTACATATCTTCGAAAGTCCGTTTGGATGGGACGCTAATGTTGAAGTTCACCCGAGGGTCGTAGACAGTTGGGAAGTTAGTTCCGACAACAAGACCTATACTTTCAAACTTAGGGACGGTAATCAATTCCATGATGGATCAGACTTCACGTCTAAAGATGTCATTGCATCCATTAAACGAACCGGCGATGCCTTCAGCCCTGCAATGTCATTTATGACCAAGACCTACACTACAGACGATTGGCTGACAGAAATAGACGATAGTACTTTCACAATTAATCTTAACCAGCCTTACGGCGAAGTTATAAACACGTTGGCATATCCATTCGGTTCCGGATATGTTATGCCGAGTGAAATTGCAGCTACGCCTGGCAACGAATTTATAGAGTCTGATGATGAGTATATCGGGTCTGGGCCGTATAAATTCAGTGAGTGGGCCCCTGGTCATAAGATTACTCTTGAAAGATTCGCCGCCTATAAGCCGAGATCTGAAGCTGGCAGTTTCGTAACTGGAGCCTCAATAGCTTACATATCTAAGATAGAGTGGTTGGAAGTTCCAGATGAAGAAACAAAGATTGCAGGTTTGGAAACAGGTGAGTGGGATGTTGTCGATGGGGCGGCGTTCGATTTTTATAAGAGATTAAAAGCCAATCCAGAAATGGTTGTGCCTCTCTACAAGCCAGGCCATAGGTCCGAATTAGGAATAAATAACTTACAGTATCCATTCGATAGCTCAGAGTCTGGAAAACTTGCTCGATTGGCTGCTGCAGCTGCCATTGATGTAGATGTGGTAATGGCTGCCTTAGGAGATAGCGACTTGTGGTTGGTTTGTCCTGCACTATTCTTCTGTGGCACCCCTCTAGAAAGCTTTGAAGGTGCAGAGGGATACGACATTGGCGACCCAGTGAGAGCTGCAGAGTTGTTGAAAGAATCGGGTTATGATGGTAGTCCCATAACTATATTGAACCCGACAGACTACGGTACGATAACTCCTCTCGGTCACGCAATTAAGCCTTACCTAGAGCAGGCGGGATTTAACGTAGAAATGCCGGCACTTGATTGGTCTAGCATCGTGCCAAGACTGGGTAAGAAAGACGGGTTTAATATGTACACCACATGGGGCGTACACTGGGGATTCAACGCTAACCCTGTGACGTGGAATCGTTTGGCCGTAAGTGCGAATCGACCTAACGCCACGACAAATCCACGTATGCCAGAGTTGGTGAGAGAATTTGCTGAGGCATTGGATCCAGCCGCAAAAATGAAGGTTATCGATGAGCTACAGCGGGAATGGTATAGTAATCCACCAAGTGTTTTCTTGGGTCAGTGGTTCTCAATCTATCCGCATCGAAGTTGGTTGAAGAACTTCGATTTTGCCCACATCCCAATGTACTTTAATACGTACCTAGATAGGTAAACGTATTTATAACAGTACGGGGTCTTAGGTGATTAATGAGCCTGCCTTACTCGAGTAAGGCAGGCTCTATATTAGATAAAGGTAGTCGAATTGCATCGGTATATAATTCAAAGACTCATAGCAGCTATACCTGTACTTTTTATAGTAGCATTGGTAATATTCGCTTTGTTGAGAATAGCACCAGGGGATCCGGCTGCTCTGTTTGCAGGCAACGACGCCACCCCTGAGCGTATAGAGGCTTTAAGAGAAGGCCTTGGCTTAAATCGATCTCTGCCAGTACAACTTGGGATGTGGTTCAGAGATATTTTGAAAGGTGATCTAGGAACATCTCTTACGTCGCATCATAAAGTGACCGATTTAATATGGTCCAGAGTTGTCCCTACACTGTCCCTAACGGTTCTAACAGAATTATTCACAGTGGGTATAGGCGTACCTCTTGGGGTTTTAGCAGCATGGAAAGCCAATACATGGATAGATCGTGGAGTTATGCTGTTTGCGTCTTTGGGGTTTTCCGTCCCGGTTTTCTTTCTGGGATTTATGATGATATGGCTGTTTGCTTTACAACTCGGAATCTTTCCTCCTGCAGGCTATGTTGAACCGACTGAAAACCTGTGGCGTTATTTCCATCGCTTAATTATGCCTTCGATAGCCACTAGTACAATTTTAATTGCTTATATTACGAGAATGACCAGAGCTAGCCTTCTCGAAGTTTTACGGGAAGATTATATCCGGACCGCCAGATCTAAGGGGCTCACGGAGACAGTAATTCTTGTTAGACATGCCTTGAAAAATTCCGCGCTTCCCGTTATTACGGTTATCGGACTCGGCTTTGCTGCATTATTGTCTGGCCTTGTAGTAACGGAACAGGTTTTTGCAATACCGGGTGTGGGGCGACTGGTCATTGATGCTATTGTCAGAAGAGATTACCCTGTAATA
>CAUZEB010000033.1:0-14515 GCA_963578655.1 Dehalococcoidia bacterium
TAGACAGGAATGTATTACTGCAGGGTGCACCAAATCCAAGTTCCCTTGAAGGTAGATTTAAATCTACGAAACCTCTTAGGTCTAATGATCATAACATTACACTAGATATAGACCTAGTAACCTCTCTGTTTGATAAAGGAAGTCCACTAACCGAATATCTGACCGTATTTGAAGAAAGGTCGGAACAACTGGAAATGGCAGGCGCCGTCGCTGAATCTATTAACAATGGTGGAAGACTAATTATAGAAGCAGGGACAGGCGTAGGCAAATCTTTAGCCTATCTAGTTCCGGCAACTCTCTACGCCCTTTTAAATAAAAAACGTATAGTTATTTCTACCAACACAATAAATTTACAGGAACAATTATTGAATAAAGATGCCCTAATAGTTAAGAAACTCTTGGGGCAAATAAATGATATACCTGATGATGCAATAAAATTCGCCCAATTAAAGGGTCGCTCTAACTATATTTGTCTAAAGCGCTGGTCACACCTACTTAACGATCCATCAATTAATGAAGATGATGCTCGTTTCTTAGCAAAAACTATGGTTTGGTTAAAAACAACGAAGACAGGTGATCGAGGGGAAATCAATCTCAGTAATCGTTCTAATTCGTCCAATTGGGATCGAATATCCGCTCTGGGGACATACAACTGTTTGAGCAAGGGAGGTGATTGTTTTTTAAGAACATCAAGAGAAAGAGCTGCTAGTTCACATGTAACGTTTGTAAATCATTCTTTATTGTTATCTGACTTGACTTCAGAAGGTTCAGTAATACCGGAACACGATATTTTGATTATCGATGAGGCTCATCATCTCGAAGAGGTAGCTACCAAACAATTTGGGTTCACATTGAGCCAAATATCTCTAACTGACCACTTGCAAGAATTAAAAGATTACGTAGATATTGTCCAAAACTTCAGGACCAAATCAGCTAATTCGACAATTAGAGACACTCAAATCAAGTTAATGAAGAAATATACGGATATTATCGTAGGGACCCTATCGAGCTTAGAAGATCATAGTGCTGATTTTTTCAAAATGCTGACGAGGATGCTAGTCACTTCTCGTGCACAACTAGGAGTCAAAACTCAAGACTACCGAGTCACAGATAACGTTAGGGAAAGGTCTGATTGGTCTGATCTGAAGATACACTGGGAGAACCTTGATGTGATTCTCTCGGAGCAAGGAAGTTCACTTCTTAAATTAAAGTCACTCATTGAGCATCTAGATGACTCCATTCTCTTAGGACATGAGAATATCGTTGTAGAGTTAGATTCATGTCTTCAGTTTAGTTTACAATTACGCGATCGTTTAAAAGAATTCGTTTATAGCCCTTCTAGCAGCAACATATACTGGATTAACTATCGGAGTGGCAACGACGATATCAATATCAATTCTGCCCCATTGCATGTTGGATCCGAGCTTGAGAAATTACTATTTTCGAAAAAGGAGACTGTAATCTTAACAGGCGCCACATTGAGCACTAACAAGAATTTTAATTACATAGTAGAAACGACTGGCTTTAGAAACGCACGAGAGATTCTTTTAGGCTCTCCATTTAACTATCACGAAGCCGCTTTAGTATGTGTTCCATCGAATATGCCAGTACCAAACTCAGCAGACTATCAATCTACCCTGGAAAGCATCGTTAAAGAGGCTGTATTATCTGCCAATGGGCATACTATGGTCCTTTTTACATCACATGCAGCCCTTCGGTCAACCGCCAATTCTATACGAAAAGATCTACAGCTCCAAGACATAAATGTTTTAGCCCAAGGTGTAAATGGGACCCCACGCCAGCTGACAGCAAATTTTATAAAATCTCCTCGTGCACTACTGTTGGGCACAGCTAGTTTTTGGGAAGGAGTTGACCTACCTGAAAATTCTCTTAAAGTACTAATTGTGGCCCGCCTACCTTTTAACGTGCCCACAGACCCTATATTCGCCGCCAGATCGGAATTGTATGATAATCCATTCAATTCCTATACCATACCCCAGGCAATATTACGACTTAGACAAGGTTTCGGACGTCTTATTCGTACAAACACTGATAGAGGTGTAGCAATCCTATTGGATGGCCGCATTACTTCGATGCAATATGGTAGATCATTCCTTAATGCCCTTCCTCAAGGGACATTTAAGTCATGCGATCTCAAGCAGTTACCTGAACTGATAACTCAATGGATTAACATATAGTATTTGTATATCAAATACTATATGTTGTACACTGCCAGAGAATCTTAAATGCATACTGGTGAGAGTGCTTTCTAAATCATGCCTTCATAATACTACCGTATCTTTATTAGAGTTCTCCTGAATGAAAATTCGCTGCGACGATCCTTTAGACCTGGATAACACTCTTGAAAGTGGTCAAGCCTTCCGTTGGCGTAGAAAGAACGATTGGTTTTACGGAGTAATATTCGATAACATAATTAGGCTGCGCGCTGTACCTGACGGCATAGAATTCTATTCTATGCCGAGTGACGAATCCACGATAGCACCTATGATAAACCACTATTTCCGCCTTGATGATAATCTTCGCGAAATTCAACAGTCTATTACTACGGACGAACATATAGCTCAAGCCATACGGCTTTATCCGCGAATGCGCCTACTTAGACAGGATCCTTGGGAGACACTAATATCTTTTATTATATCGGCGAATTCAAACATCCCCCGAATCACAACAAATATTGAAGACATTTGTAAAACTCTAGGAAATCCTTTGGTCATGGACAAACATGTCAGAAGCACTTTCCCAAATGCCGAAGTCATGGCTAAGGCTGGAGAAGATATTCTGCGACAGCTCGGCCTAGGATTTAGATCCAAGTATATACACGCTGTTGCCAAGATTATAGCAACAGGGGATTTAGATCTGTTCGCACTAAGGGAGGTGAATTACAATCAGGCATTGGGAACACTATTAGATTTGCCTGGGGTAGGTGATAAGGTGGCAAACTGCGTGTTGCTCTTCTCTCTAGACAAGACCGATGCTTTCCCAGTAGATGTGTGGATAGACCGTGTCATTAGGGAATTGTACTTCAATAAAATCGATTCCGCTCCATCAAAGACAGCGTTGCGGCCATGGGCCCAGAAACGTTTCGGTAAATATGCGGGCTACGCTAACCATTATTTATTTCACAGCAGACGTCTTCAAGACAAACATTAATCATGCCTTGCTGGTTTAACGCCGTCTTGCCAGTGTTGAAGGCTCGGTTTCCCTGTGATATTCTACCTTGGAGTCGGGGAGTGGCGCAGTTTGGAAGCGCACCTGCATGGGGTGCAGGGGGTCGCTGGTTCAAATCCAGTCTCCCCGACCACGTCTATCCTTGATTTACCCTTCGTTTCCTGTTTGTTTTAATCATATATACTTGCTGGTTAATATAGATTATTACAGACTGCGGACAAAATTAACCTAGGAAAGATTAGTAGATCCAAATGGAGAACAATGTCAGTGTCCAAATGGAGAAATCCATACCATATAAAGTGAGGAGATCACTGTAACTTAATTTAATGGATCTTTAGAGGATATTTATTGAATCAGTATTCCCATAGTCATAGACATTATGGTGAGGCAATGCTTACCGTCGAAGATGCATTAGCGCGCATTCTGAATTTCTTTCATGTCCTAGAGCCGGAATGCAAACCTATTCTTGAGACGCTTGGGCAAGTTCTTGCCGAAGATGTGGTGTCGGTACAAGACATCCCTTCAATGGCCAACTCAGCGATGGACGGATATGCTATACAGGCAGAAAGTGTGAAGGCTGCATCACACGTAATCGGTTATGTGTCTGCTGGGGATTCACCTAAAGTTAACGTTTCTCCAGGTACGGCAGTGCGCATCATGACGGGTGCTCCATTGCCCATGGGTGCCGACTCCGTCGTTCCATTTGAGGATACTGATGAGCTAATTAGAAGAGAAACCAACCAAGATATGTCGAAAATATCCGTTAAATTGAAAGTTGATAGGGGCTCCGATGTCCGTCCAGCCGGTCAAGACATAAAAAATGGTCAATTAGTTCTCAAAAAAGGAACAATCTTGCGGCCATACGAAATAGGAGTCCTCGCATCTCTCGGACACGCGCAAATCAAGGTTATACGACGACCCATCGTCGCAATACTATCTACAGGAAACGAGCTTATGGAACCAGGCGACCCCTACGATTCTTCAAAGATATATAATAGTAACGGGTTTAGTGTTGCCGCCGCTGTAATACGTTATGGCGGACTGCCCAAGTCGATTGGTATCGCAAGAGACAATTTAGATTCAATGGAAGCCATGCTGTGCAAGGGCTTAGAGTCTGATATACTCATCACTTCTGCAGGAGTATCTAATGGTGACTATGATATGGTAAAGGATGTTCTATCTTCACATGGTAATATCGACTTCTGGTCGGTAAAAATGCGACCCGCAAAGCCTCTGGCTTTCGGTGTTCTCCGAAATCATTGTGAAACGCCCGTACCTGTCCTTGGGCTACCGGGTAATCCTGTTAGCGCTATTGTAGCGTTTGAGCAATTTGCCAGGCCAGCCCTGTTTAAAATGATGGGTAAGACCAAATATTCTAAACCTACCATCAGAGCAATATTAGAGGACCCGATCTACAACACCGATAATCGCAGAGTATACGCGAGGGTCATTGTGGAAAAGAAAAATGAAGTCTATCACGCTCGATTAACAGGCCATCAGGGCTCAAATCTACTCACTTCTATGGCCAATGCCAACGGTTTAGCCATATGTCCTGAGGATCAACCAATAAAAAAGGCAGGCGAGTTTGCAGAAGTTCAGATGTTAGACTGGCCGGAGGAAGTATTTTAATGGAAAATGAAGAACGTCCCGACGAGGAAAATTGTGTCCAGCAAAGATTCGTAATAGATGTTGCTGATGGAGGAAGCCTAAAAAGGTCTGTTGCTTTAATGATATTAAATCGGATGAGTTACGTTAGCCAACAAATTTTTGATGAAGCGACTCCATCACCAGACAAGACTAAACAGTACATAAATCGTATAGTAGAGTATGATAGTCAGCAATCGGATTATCTTCTGCCTGACACCCCTCTGAAAGAAGCGACCTTTCGGGTGCTGCTTGCCGCAGGAAACAAACCAATGAGTGCTGAAGAGATTAGTGAAGTCCTGTCGGAGAAATGGTCTATGACAGCATATCCAAGAGATGTATCGCCAAGGGTCATTCAAAGACTCTTAGAGCACAGTGACCAATATTGTATCGTTAAAACTTAAAACATCCTAACCCAGTCAGATTATGCATCGTTTGTCGTATCCAATTGAGTAGAATCCAGGTATGATCAGGGTTAGACAAAACGCTTACACATCCTCTTTTGATTTCCGTCTCTTCCCCACTACTTCTACGGACTGGGAAGTAACCACAGGAGAATATATCTCCACCTTCCTACCCGGCTTTTTCTTAAGCTTTTTGGTCTCCCGTTTGGGGGCATGTCCTCTAGCCATATCGAAACTCCTCCTTGAAGAACTACAAAGTGTACTCACCTATTGGGAAGTTTAGGATAAAGTCTGCAAAGTGTAAAGACAAATAACTTAGAGATTTTTGCTATAGATAAACGTCTACCTAAGTCATCCTGGTATGTTACACTGACGCGTCAGTGCTCTATAAGTTGAATATCCAGTTAAATAGGTGAACCTGCAAAACCACTAGATACGGAATCAGAAATAATACACAACATCAAACCAAATGACGAATTAGTTAACATATTAGAAGGAATTGAGTGGGGTGACTCAAGGATTTTGTACTTTAACGTAATTGAGAAAAATTGTCTTCACTCCCAAAAAATCTTCAAGGCACTATTTGGAGAATTATCCATCCTCATTACACGATAAGAAGACGAATATTCGGGAATTTACGGAAAGGGAGGATTATCGATATAATTAGAGAGCGTATTGGGAATCTTATGGTGATTTCTACAGGGACGGCAGTGACCAATTTCACTGCACCTCACCAATTAAAATATACCCCTGTTAAAATAGACCACCACTCAGGATTAACTCCTGACGAAATGCTTATACCACTGATTGTCTGGGATACTGTCCTTTCGCTAAGAGCCTGTCAAACAGACTCTTTCACACAAGCGTATTGTCAATATGAGAAGTGATTGATTATAATTAGCTACACTTTCAAAGATAAAGGAGCCTAGTTCATGGCTGAATCACTCGCATTTTTTCGTGGAAGAATTGTTCCACTATCAGAAGCCAAAGTAAGTGTTACCACTCATGCCTTGCATTATGGTACAGCTGTATTCGAAGGCATTAGGGGAAACTGGAATGAGAAGCAGAAATCCATGTTTGTTTTCCGAATGCGAGAACATTATGAACGATTCCTGCAAGGCTGCAACATAATGATGCTCGATATTCCCTATAATGTCGAAGACTTATGTAAAATAACCACAGATTTAATTCAAAGCTGTGGTTACAGAGAGGATGTTTATATAAGACCTCTAGCATACAAGAGTGAGGAACGTGTAGCCAATCTAAAATTACAGGAATTAGAGAGTGATTTCACACTAGTTATTGTTCCCTTCGGCGCATATATAGAAACAGATGGAGCTATTCGTTGCTGTACTTCGTCCTGGAGGAGAATGGATGACACTATAATTCCCCCTAGAGTCAAAATTTCGGGACATTATGTGAATAGTATTTTGGCAAAGACGGAAGCAGTACTAGCTGGATTTGATGAAGCTATAATGCTGAATCAAGATGGGTCAGTATCCGAAGGTTCTGGAGAAAATCTCTTCTTTATTTCTAAAGGTATCCTGCACACACCTCTGGTATCAGATAACAACTTAACTGGCATTACCAGAGACTGTGCTATTAAATTAGCTCAAAATGAACTTAAAATAAAAGTTGTAGAAAGTACCATCAGGCGTAGTGAACTGTATTTAGCTGATGAAGTATTTCTCACTGGAACGGCCGCACATATCACACCTGTTGGCCAGTTAGACAGCAGACCTATTGGAAATGGTGGAGTTGGACCCATAACCAGAGAGATAAGAAACTTATATGTTGAAATTATCCGAGGTAATAACGGGAAATATCTCGACTGGTGTACTCCAGTGGCTATAGAGAAAATATAATATATAAAATCAGTTCTACATCTTAAAATAATGTTTACATTCACTATTGACTATCTAATTCTAATTATTCTTGCATCAATAGGCGTGATCCAATTGGGAGCTCTATATGGTGATCTTAAAGGCCTTCTTTTCTTCCAATCTGTAGCCCTTATTCACTTTGTCGGTTTGAGCTTACCAATTGCATCATTTGTCTGGTTCTTCACGACAGACGCAAGGAACATTAACGATTATGCTGGCGGATTAGACTCGAACATTCAGGCACTGCTGTTCTTTTTGGGAGCCTTAATAGGTTGGGTCTTTACAGCAATTCTGTCGTCCATCATAAATTTGCATATGAAAAGACAAGATCTTTCTCCTTGCCAGGGTCTAGATTCCCTCAAAAAGACGAACTATTTTAACGTCCTAATCTTCAACCTAAAATACTGGCGGTCTAATTGGCATCTATAGATGAAGCATTATTTGTCGCGATCAACGGATTAGTAGGTCGATCCTACCTGGTAGACAAGATTGTCATGTTGATAATCAGTGATTATCTTGTACCTGGGGCATTGGGGTTATTGCTACTATCCATGTGGTTCATAGGCAAAAGCCAAGACAAACGAGAAGAATATCAGATTGGAGTTTTCGTATGTTTAACATCAATGGCATTGTCGAATCTTACTGTTCTTGTGCTCAACACTTTCTATTTCAGGCCAAGGCCATTTATCGATCACGATGTTAATCTATTGTTTTACGAACCAACTGATCCATCGTTCCCTTCCAACGCCATAGCAGCGACATGTAGTATAGCCATGGGCATTTTGGGAGTAAACAAGCAACTTAGTATTGTGCCTCTGATATTCGTCGGCCTCTATGGCCTGGCACGAATATATGCAGGTATTCACTATCCTCTTGATATAGTAGGAGGGGCAGTAATTGCAGCTACAATAACGTTCTTGGTTTTCAAATTAAGTACATTAATAAGACCACTATTGACTACCGTCCTCAGGATTGGTCGAATCCTTTGTGTTGCCTAATTACAAAAGGGTTGATACATATTTACCAAATAATCAACCAACCATGAGGATTAATCCTATATTATTCTAAGAAACGTTTCTATTACATAAAGCGAATTAAGGAGGACAGAAAGGTGAATTTGGTAAGTAACAATAAGATAGCGATCATAACAGGTGCAGGCAGTGGTATTGGTAGACATACCGCCCTAAGATTTCTAGAAGATGGCTACACTGTTGTGTTGGCCGGACGTCGATTAGAAGCTCTAGAAAGTACGAAAAGGGAATCGAAAAATAATGGTTCGAGGGCGTTATTAGTACCCACAGACGTAAGTGATCCAGGCTCGATCAGACAACTATTCAGAAGGACAGCAGAGGAATATGGACGACTAGACGTTTTATTTAACAACGCCGGCATCGGTTCGCCACGTGACATTTTATTCGAAGATCTCGATTTTACCCAATGGAAGGCAGTTGTTGACACTAATCTTACAGGTTCATTCGTTTGTTCTCAGGAAGCATTTAAATTAATGAAATCCCAAACACCGATGGGGGGTCGAATAATTAATAATGGCTCAATATCTGCGCACGTACCTCGTCCCAATTCAGCTCCTTACACTTCTACCAAACATGCCATCACAGGTCTAACCAAAGCTACTTCATTAGACGGACGGAAATACAACATTGCATGCGGGCAAATAGACATAGGGAACGCTCACACCGCTATGACTGCACGCTCTGAATCTGGTACTGCTCAAGCTAACGGTACAGTCATGATCGAGCCTACCATGGACGTCGATAACGTTGCTAAAGCCGTTTTATATATGGCAAGTCTGGCATTAGACACCAATGTTCAATTTATGACAGTTATGGCTACAACTATGCCATACATCGGCCGAGGTTAAAATATAGGCACCAGGAAACCGACTCCAAGGGAAAACTTCTTGATTGACAAGCTAATTCGTAGGTTCTCAAGTGGTTTCTTTACTCCGCTGATTAGTTTATGTCGCACGAAATAAGAAGTTTTCCACGAATGTAGAACATCTATATGAGCATTTGCTGTATAGCTTTCAAATCTGCACCAATAACTATTCTGCATCTATAGTAAACAATAGGCCGCCTTATCAATCTTGGCTCCTGAAACATGAAGCCTAACAAATCTCCGTCTGCCAAGTTATCCTTGGAAACACCCAGTTTTTTAAAGGAAGGACTCCGCCAAGAGAATATTTTTCCCGGCTCTACTATTTTTGATAATTCTTTTAGTTCGTCTTCTGTAAAACGTTCTTTGAAAAAGTCCCTCTCTACTAGACTAATCTCGTTTTGTGACAGCAACGCTCTCACTTTCTTACATGAGCCTCATTTATTCCAGTAATAAAAACGCGCAACAGGCATACAAAGCTCCTTCCTATCCTATCGATCGTATCCGCTCATAACGTACATTATGAGTTCCAATATCGGAATTGAGGAGGAGGATCTTGTGATAAACGGAAGATTTAAATCGTTGAGAGAACCGAACTGTCAATTCCACACGTCCTAGCTGCTTAAGTTTAATTATAGAGAGTCTCCTCAATCTCAATAACTAAGCTCTCCATATAAATATCTCGTGATCTTAAGTGTGAATCTGTCTGAAGAATCAATTTCTACTCCTCAACCCTTACAATACTACCTATCGAATTAACCACTTCTAGTTCCTTCAACACAGCTATTGCTTGTCTCAATGTAACCTCCTTAGCCTTGTGCGTCATAAGAACTATTTCGGCTCCACGTATCTTTTGGTGTGCTTCCTTCTGTATTGCAGAAGAAATACTTATGTCGAGATCGCCCAATATTTTACACACCTTTGCAAACACCCCTGGACTATCGGCAACATTAAGCCTTATGTAATATTTAGTCTGAAGATCAGTTATAGGGCTGATCTTCAGATTGTTTGAAATACGTTGTGGTATATTTATTCCGCCTTTCTCATTTATACTTATGCCTAAATCAAGGATATTGGCAATTATTGAACTCGCTGTCGGGAGAGGCCCTGCACCAGGTCCGATGAACAGCACTTTACCCGCTAGATCTGTTTCTATTTCAATGGCATTCAGAACTCCGTTGACCTTACCGATCATCTCTTCTGAACGCACAAAAGCTGGATGGACCCTAACTTGTATCAAGTCCTCACGACGGCTAGCAATCGCTAACAATTTGATGACGTATCCCAACTCTCTGGCATACACAAAATCCTGCGACGTCAGTTCGGTTATACCTTCACAATACACATCTGTATCTTTCACAACCCTACCAAAAGCCAAGGTGGACAGTATCGCCAATTTATATGCCGCGTCGATACCTTTCACATCGTTACTAGGATCGCTTTCCGCATACCCTAATGATTGAGCCTGAGTTAGAGCTGTCTTTAAATCCAAGTTTTCTCTGTCCATTTTTGTCAGGATATAGTTAGTAGTGCCATTAATTATTCCGTATATATTAATGATTGCATTGGCAGGTAAATCTCTGCATAATGGCCCAATTATTGGAGTGCCTCCAGCAACGCTCGCTTCGAATAACACCCTGACACCCTTCTCCCGAGCAGCAGTCATTATAACCATCCCATGTTTTGCCATCACTTCCTTATTGGCAGTAACAACATGTTTTCCAGATTCGATCGCCTTAATAATGAAATCAAGGGCAGGTTGTTCTCCCCCAATCACTTCTATGATTATATCCACGTCTTCGTTATTCAAAATATCATCATATGTGATGGTAAGAATATCCGGTGGTAATTTTACAGACCGATCCTTAGAAGGATCTTTCACAAGTACTTGTTTTATCGACAAGGGTTTACCTATCAAACTTTGTAAGTAATCTTTCTTTTTGGATAGTACTTCTACCACACCACTTCCGACAACTCCCAGACCGAGTAAACCGATACCAATGGAATTCTTCATGTTTAATGCCATCCAATCAAGTAAGATCTAAATTGTAGATTTGTTAGATCAATGATCTTGTGAACGATGGGACACATATCTCCCACTTTCTCAAAAGCAAGAACTTAAAACCCTAGCTGCTGAAGTGGGCTCTTTGGAGCAGGTGTAGGAGTAATAGAAGATGATATTCCAAGCTGAGCTATCATCCAATTGTAAATGTCTGAATTAAATAGCGCAAAAACCTCGTGATTCTCTCGCTCTTTATTCAACCAATCTTGAAGAGCGTTCGTCTTAAGCTTTTCTCTACTGTTTGCATCGATTGCTCGTGTCTGCTGGCGTTCCGCAATCATAAAGAAGATGATGTCCGTATTAGTAGGGTTTTCATAATCTGACGTCGGAGAACTTAATTCACCTGGTTCTAACGAGAAGATAATATCGTCAAAATTCTCGAAAATGCCAGGAGTAATCCAGCCTATCTCTCCACCTTTACGTATTGTTTCTGGATCATCTCGAGAGAATTCTCTAACAATACCCTTATATAGACCTCTGAGCTCATCTGCATCTTTGGCATCACCAATACTGTCCTTGAATTTATCTTGCATGATTAGAATTGCATCATTTTGTCGCATTGTCAGGCGATATAAATGGACATGCTTTCCTATACTAGGAACAGTTTCGCCAATATATTGGCGAAACTTTCCTCTTAGCATAGATTTCCTTATCAAATCGTGATGCTCCGACTCAGAGAGCTGGATGGCATTTAAATACTGAAGATAAGTTTCGCGAAACTCCCTATCTGCTTGCTTAGGCGTCTTGTATGGATCTGGACGAGGTCCTATAAGGTATTTTATCCGAGCGTCCACTTCGCCTTCAGAAACAGTTACTCCCAAACTGGGTGCAGACTGGGCTATGATCTCATTTTCAACTATGACTTGAAGCGACTGAAAGATTTCTGAACTTGTACTGAATTGACCACCAAAGAATTCTGCACCCTTTTGCTTGACGCGTAGTAATTTCACCATATCACCGCGAGTATACTCCACATCATTAACTTTAACGACTAACTGCTGAGGTGGCATGACAAAAATGACCACATATCCGGCAACTATTATGCCCATAACCATCAGAAGAAGGATTCCTATAAGCCCAAGAGCAATACGTTGCCTTCGCTGTCCCTCTTTTCTCAAATCGGGATCGCGTCTACGGTCACCTCTAAACGGTATTCTCCTCTTGCTTACCACCCGTCACCACCCAAACTTCACGAATTGACACATTGTACTTTCATGAGTATATTTACGCCTTTCCTTTCTCTTTTTCATCAGATACCGCTTCCGAAGACATCTGGCTCGTTTCCTCATTCCCTGCGGTTTCTGATACGTCTATATCATGCTCAGCCACAGTTGGCTCCACTGACTCTGAGGTATTATTAACCTCCTCAGTAGTTGCCGCTTCAGCTACGGCTGACTCCACTGACTCTGAGGTATTATTAACCTCCTCAGTAGTTGCCGCTTCAGCTACGGCTGACTCCACTGACTCTGAGGTATTATTAACCTCCTCAGTAGTTGCCGCTTCAGCTACGGCTGGCCTACGGCGAGGGGCCCAGCTTTGAGCAGGCATACGATGAGTCTGACTCAATGGCAACATTGCCAACATCCTTGCACGCTTAATTGCCGATATCAAACGCCTCTGGTGTTTGGCACAATTACCAGTTCTTCTCCTACCTTCCATTTTAAATCGTTCGGAAAGGAATCTTCTGAGCCGATCTACATCTTTGTAATCTATATGTTTAACTTTATCGACGCAAAAATGGCACAGTTTCCTTCGAGCATAATATCTAGGACGTCCACCTGGACGCCTGCCACCTGAGAAGCCCTGTCTGCCACCTGGGGGGCCCGTCCTACCGCCTGAGAAGCCCGGTCTGCCACCTGGGGGGCCTGTCCTACCGCCAAAACCAGATCTTTCTCCACCTCCCTGTCTTCCACTACTAGATGTTGTTGTCATTTCTCATTTCCTAATTATCTATATAATACTCAAACCGCCTACATTACCACGGTAGGTCTTCAGCATTTTCAACGGATACACTGGTACCGATGCCATCACCGGATACACTGGTACCGATGTCATCACCCTCCGATGAACCCGTGTTAGAACTTCTATCTAAGAATAACACGTTACTAGCCACTATTTCATTTCTAAAACGTGTTTGGCCGTCTTGCCCCGTCCATGAATGACTCTTGAGTCGACCTTCGCAGAATATCCTTCGACCCTTAGCGAGATATTGATTACACCGTTCTCCCAACTGATTCCAGGCAACTATAGTAAACCATTCCGTTTCCTGTCTCCGTTCACCATCAGAAGTGGTGTAAGTCCGTCCTGTAGCCAATCGAAAGGAGGTTACTGGATTACCATTAGGTGTATATTTCATTTCAGGATCGGTTCCCACATTGCCGATAACTAACATTTTATTCAGTCCGGCCATTAGTTCTCTCCTTTCTGAGAGTTAACAATGAATTTGACAGATAACGATTAGCATAGAACACTAAATCTTCATCAACAAATATCTAAGTATGTCTCCGGAAGCATTTAGACTTCTGTCGAGTTCTTTAACACTCTGAGTGTCAAGTTCAAATTTAGTTAGCATGTACGTTCCTTCTTGGAACTTACGTATCGGATAAGCCAGTTGACGCAATCCCCAATTATCTTGCTCCAAAACGGATCCTCCATGTGAGTTAACGTACTCTTCAATTTTATCCACTGTAGAAATTACTTGGTCTTCGTTAGCCTCTGGACTGATGACCAACATAAGCTCATAATTCCGTTTTAGCTGACTAACCAATATCGACTCCCCTTTAAAGTTCTGTTTGAGATAATAATCCCAACAAATTATAGCATGCCTAAACACTACGCTACAACGCGATGCATGAACCTTCCAAGGTCAGCTTCCAAAGAAATATAGAGAAGTGGGAAGTAGATTGCCTGAATTCCACATGTAAAACATGGGCTGAGCCTATAATATTGGATGTACTTGTGCTGAGTGTTCAAAACGATTGATAGCTTAACGTAAACACCTGTAACAAGGAGTTATGTTCTCTATGTTATGACGAATTAAAGGTATTTGTTAGATGTGTCAAACCAACGAAATTCAAATATATAGATGAATTCCCAGAACTACTGTCGCTTTTATATTTAGTGAAACCTACTACCCTTGTTATTTCATCCTCTTTTAACTAGGATAAGCTTACAAGTTCATACAAGATTTCTGGAGTAACAACATGACCAATAAATCGATACCATCGAAAAAGAAAGTAGAATCCTATTTGAAAGATAGAAAGAACTGGGGGAGGTGGGGAGAACATGGGTCCTTAGGTGCCATTAACTTGATCGACAATAATAAAAGAATCCAAGCAGCTGGGCTCGTTAAAACCGGACGCAGTATCTCCTTGAGTCGACCATTTCCTGTTCAATATTCTTTGGAAAACCCCCAACCAGCTCAACATTATATCCAAGTT
>CAUZEB010000034.1:0-14482 GCA_963578655.1 Dehalococcoidia bacterium
AATATCACGTCTATTAAAATCAAAAAGGACGGAACGAGAACAGTATATTAATCGTGTTCAGAATATCCTGGATGAGGCATTGAAAACATCTGGTATTGAGTCTGAAGTGTCTGGTCGCCCTAAACACATTTACAGCATCTATAAAAAGATGGATAAATACAGAAAAGCTGGAAAAGAAATAGGAGAAATATATGATCTCTTTGCTTTGAGAGTCTTGGTGGGGGATGTAGGAGATTCTTACTCCGCCCTAGGCATAATCCATAATAAATGGCACCCAATTCCTGGACAATTCGATGACTACATTGCTAATCCCAAGGATAATCTATACCAATCTCTTCACACTATTGTACTTTGTGAAGATGCTCATCCTGTAGAAGTGCAAATAAGAACGCGTGATATGCATAATCTTGCTGAGTATGGAGTCGCTGCACATTGGTTGTACAAAGAAGGAGAGGCCTCAGATTTTGAGTTTGAAAAAAAGATGACATGGCTTAGGCAGATTCTGGAGTGGCAACGTGAAGTTAGTGGAGCAGAGGAATTTGTTGAATCTTTTAAGACAGATATATTTAAAAATCAAGTATTCGTATATACACCCAAAGGTGATTTAAAGGAATTGCCGGCAGGATCTACACCGTTGGATTTCGCATTTAGGATTCATACTGATTTAGGCATGAGTTGTATAGGTGCAAAAGTTAACGGTAAATTGGTGCCTTTACACTACAATTTGCAAAATGGGGATACGACAGAGATTATGGCTAGTAAAGCTGTAATCGAACCGAGTTTGGATTGGCTTAACCCGAACTTGGGATATGTTAATACTGCATCAGCGCGTTCAAAAATCCGACAATGGTTTAATCGTGAAGAAAGACAAATAAATATCCAACGAGGACAAGATCTTTTTATTAAACAGGTCAATCGTCTGAGTATAGGTATCACTGATTTGGAAGTGGCTAGGCTTATGGGATTTGTGAGTGTAGGGGAATTTTATGGAGCTTTGGGTGATGCATCTATAACAATCTCGCAGGTGGTTGATAAGCTTTCCGCCGAATTGGTGGTTCCGGAAGAAGAACCCCAAGTTACGATACCAAGTACTGGCCCTGCTTCTGGTATTGAGGTGCTCGGAGTAGGTGATCTGTTGACCAGGATTGCCAAATGTTGCAATCCTATATACGGTGATGACATAGTCGGTTACATAACCCGTAATCGTGGGGTGTCAATTCATCTTAGTAGTTGTGCCGAGGTTACCGAGAATTCTGTCGACAACGAAGAATTAACACAAGTGCAATGGGGTCGGTCACAAACCATTTATCCAGTTAGGATACAGATTGAAGCATGGGATCGAGTTGGTCTTTTAAGGGATATAACCTCCCTTGTTTATGAAGAACGTGTTAACATACATTCCTGCGTATCAGAAGAATTTGATGATGTAAGTGTGATATCCTTAACAGTCTACACTAATGGTTTAGATCAACTAAATCGCTTATTCTCTAAATTAGAGGGAATAAAAGGTGTCATAAATGTGACACGAGCTAGAACTTTGGAAGGTAATCTTTCATATAAGTGAGGAGGAATTAGTAACTTGCCCAGTGAAAAATCTAGACGTGTATCTGAACGCCGACGTGTTATCAATGCTCCATTGAGGAGTATGGCTAAGACGTTTATAACCAAAGCAAGAAAACTGATAGCTGAAAACGATGTTGAGTTAGCTGAACAGACGGTCAATGATGCTGTGATTGCTTTAGACAAAGCTGCCAGAAGAGGGGCTATTCATCAAAACAATGCTTCTAGGCGAAAGTCACGCATTATGAAGCAATTGAATAAAGCCAAAAAAGCTTAGCTATTTAGAGTAACAATAACTAAGGGATAAATGATGGTAATTTTTATTGAAATGACATTCAGAAGGGTTTGATAAATATGCTGAGAATCCGATTGAAACGTGTTGGAGCCCGTCATCAGCCTAGCTATAGAGTTGTTATAGCAGATTCTAGAGCTGCTAGGGATGGTGCATTTGTTGAACAGATAGGACATTATAATCCATTGACTGATCCGCCTACAGTAGTTGTAGATGAAGATAGGGCTTTGAAATGGATTAGAGAAGGTGCTCAGCCTTCGGATGCAGTTGCGAGGATGCTTCGTAATCTAGGAACATTGGATCGAGTTAAAGAGAAATGAAGGAATTAGTGGAATATATAGCCAAATCCATTGTATCCCACCCAGAGGAAGTAAGAGTGACGGAAGAGAAGGTGGATGGGCGAGTGATACTGAGATTGAAAGTTGCGACTGAAGACAAAGGTAAGGTTATAGGTCGCGAAGGTCGGGTAGCTCAGTCTGTACGTGTTTTGATAAGAATAGCCGCCATAAAAGCAGGTCTGAGGGCATCTCTTGAGATAGTCTAAAAACTATATATGTCTTAAGTTCTTTACATTGCCAGTAAATAATTCTGTCTTACACAATCATCATGACGATTATAACCGAATCACCGACGTCATAGTCGGTCGTGTTAGAGGAGTGTGGGGCCTCGGCGGGCACGTTAAAATAGAAGTTATTACCGACTCCCCTCAACGATTCTCATTAGGTAGCATCCTGTATCTCAAAAAGACCGCAGTAACTGTTGAATCTGCCCGCTCCTATCGAGGCGGTCTTTTAGTTAAGTTAACCCAAATCAATAATCGTTCCGAAGCTGAATTGGTTAGAGACGAATATCTGACGGTACCTGAGAATGACGTCTTGGACTTGCCGTCTGATACCTTCTATCATTTTCAAGTAATAGATATGGATGTGTGGACCAAAGACGGTGAGTATTTAGGAAAAGTGAAAGAAATATTACCTGCCGGAAGCATTGACGTTTATTCGGTTGGTAGAGAGAAAAGAGAAGATTTCTTGATTCCAGCGAGGAAGGAAATTGTATTGGATGTCAATGTGCGATTAAATAAGATGACCGTCAATTTACCTGATGAGGTTAAGTGAAATATCGTAGGATATCTTATTGAAATCTTCAAACCATCCTTAATAAGCATGAAACTTCAACTCTTAAAAACTGTGTGATCCTCCGATCTAAACTCCATAAGTTATTTCTGCGTATTTGATTTCTGATCATCGCTATAAGAACAATTAATTATTTGGTATGGATAATCCTGTGTAACAATTGTAACGTCAGAGAATTGAGTAAACTACCTGACTCAAGGAGGTGAACAAATGACCAAATTATCTGCAGGACAAGCTGTGGTGGAGGCACTTATTTCTGAGGAGGTGAGGTATATATTCGGTGTAGTTGGATCTTCGTATCTAGAGATACTGGACGCTATGTATGGAAGAAGAGATATTCAATTTGTTGGCTGCCGTCATGAACAAGGGGCTGGGTTTATGGCTTTAGGTTATGCAAGAATAACACAACAACCTGGCGTTTGCCTGGCCCAAAATGGGCCAGGGGTCACTAACCTGGTTACAAATGCAGCAGCCGCACTACTATGTCATACTCCTATGGTTATACTCGGTGGCGCTCCGATGATGTCCCAAATGTATTTAAACTCCTTCCAAGAATTAGACCAAATGAATATATTCCGGCCGGTTTGTAAAGCTGTGATACAAGTGAACCGATCTGAACGAATTCCGGAAATACTAAGGCATGCCTTTCGCGTAGCCACATCTGGTAGAAAAGGCCCTGTGTATGTTGATCTTCCTCGAGATCTTTTAAACGATAAAAACTTAGATGTAGAGATACTAAACCCTTCAAAGTACCGACCAGAACAGAGACAACAAGGTGATAGCAGTATTATCAGTAAAGCTGTAAAACTATTACGAGTGGCCCGTAGGCCCGTTATATTGGCGGGAGGTGGAGTTGTGTGGAGTGGTGCAGACCAGGAGGTAACTAATCTTTCTGATGTAATGTTGGCTCCCATTGTCACCTCCTATGAACATAATGACGCTGTTCGAAGTAATCATCCGATGTATATGGGAGCAGTAGGCCGAGCAGGATCACCAGAGGCCTCGCATGCACTTGCTGAGGCAGATGTTATTCTTTCCTTAGGGAGTAGACTGGGTCACTTCACTAGTTTCTACGATAACCGATTTATACCTAAATCAGCTAAGATTATTCAAATAGAAATTGATCAGCAAGAGATCGGTCGATTTTACCCCGTAGAAATTGGGATATTAGGCGATGTTAAGGCTATTGCTAATCAGATCATGCTAGAACTTAAAGATAATTACTTCTCCGTCCAAGAAACAGAATGGAAAAACAAGATTCGAGACTTAATACGGCGACGAAAGAACCGTCTAGAAAGTGAATCACTATTAAATGATCACCCTATGAAGCCTCAGAGAGTTTATGCAGAGCTCCGCAGAGTGTTGCCTGAAACTACCGCTTTCGTTTTTGATGCTGGAGGCTGTCCAGCAATGGGATATGATAGGTTACAATATTTCGGCCCCCGTAAAATGTTTGGGACATTAGATTTGGGTTGTATAGGGTCTGCATTACCCCAGGCCATAGGTGTGAAGATGGGCATGCCCAATTTGCCCGTGGTAAGCATTAGTGGAGATGGTGGATTCTTTATGAATATCCAAGAGCTTGAAACAGCAGTAAGATGGAGGGTGCCGGTATTAAACATTGTCATGAATAACGAGTCGTGGGGCTCTGAAAAAGCGTACCAGAAATTTCTATATGATGGCAGGTACGTTGAAGCAGATATAACCAATCCAAGGTATGACCAATTAGCTGAGTTATGTGGAGCTCGTGGGTTTTACGTGACAAAACCGGAAGACATATCATCAACTATTGAGGAAGCCTTAGAATGTTCAATGCCTTCTGTAGTTGAAATACCGGTTGACCCCGAGGAATTACCATATCCTGCGCGGGCGGCTGACGTATTCCAGTCTTGATACGAATAAAATTTACAGTGGAACATCGGTTCTTGGATATATCACTAGATCTTATCATCCGATTTCAAAGATTCGTGTTTCCCAATCTGTCGTATATTAGCATGGGAAACACGAATTAATGGGCGATGAGTTTAAGGGGTGTATCAACGATTAGTGACTTCATGCCATATCTCTTGGGACATACTTAATGATAGGGTCTTTAAGTGGGAATATACGTGAAAGAAACCCTAGATAATGCCCTCAGAGCGTATATCTTTAAGTGATTGATCAAAGGCTTCTAAGGTACGATCTGTGATATCTTTGCCGTGTACCGAAGATACGTAAAATTTCCTTCCCATTGCTATCTCTACACCATTGACTAACATAGATCGCCTTAAAGAATTAGTTTTTTCTTCAGTCATAGAGCTGTGAATAACATCGTAGGGTAGGGTGCATATTTCACGGTCACAATTACAGTTAACACCTAAACTCAATTGGACAATGGACGAAACACCATAGGCATGGCCAACCACTTCGTTTCTGGCCAACGCTTCATTGATTCCGTCTTTAAGTCTCTTAGCGTTTTCGTCTGCGATATGATTGACACCATTTGACACTGCCTTTAGAGAAGCTATACCTGCAGCTGCAGTGATAGGTTGGGCATTATAAGTGCCAGCTTGAGCTACCCGATGGTTCATGTCCCATTCAAAGTCGTCAGAAGGTGCCATCAGTTGCATGATTTCAGATTTGCCTCCGATGGCGCCTCCAGGTTGTCCTCCTGCCATTACCTTGGCCATTGTTGTTAAGTCAGGACTGATGTCCCATCTCACTTGTGCCCCACCTTTAGAATACCGGAACCCCGTAATCACCTCGTCCAGTATAAAGATTACACTCTTATTTAAAGTCATATCTCTTATATCTTCTAGAAAATTAGGATTAGGTAGTGGATATGTTCCTCCATTAGCGCCGCTCGCTTCAACTATTACAGCAGCAATATCATCATTATCGGACAGAATTTTACGGATTACTTTGGTATCTACGGGCGCAACGATTACATCGTTTAAAACAGACTCGTTGACCCCTCCATAAGTTTGACCAGAATCTGCTATAACGTGATCATGCCACCCGTGAAAGTGTCCTTTGAGTTTGAGAAGTTTACTCTTACCCGTGTACGCTCGAGCGAGGCGTATTGCGAGGTACGTGGACTCAGTACCAGAGCATGTGAAACGTATTTGCTCTATGGAAGGCATTAAGTCTTTTACCGCGTTAGCGTACATTACTTCGTGAGTTGATGCACCCCCGAGGTGTGTTCCTCTAGAAAGCTGAGCGGCAACGGCTTTAGTAATCTCTGGGGGGCTATGCCCCATTAGCAGGCTACCACTTCCCATTACGTAGTCAATGATCTCATTACCGTCTACATCGTATTTTAATGCGCCAGCGGCGTGGTCTATATATATTGCAAATGGGGAAACAAATCTGGTTTGATGAGTCACGCCACCAGCAAAAACAGCCTTACCTTCATCATGCCAAGGTATGGATCCAGCGAATTTATATCTATAGCGTTCTTCTATAGAGACCATAAAACATTCTCCTAATGAGGACGATTTATTTATGGATACAGGCTTTACTATAGAATGACAGTAAAGCGTAATTTGCCTAACGTCTGGATATTAGACTCTTTCAAAGGTTTTATCAAGCAGACCTAAATTTAGGAAATCCCAACCAGAGGAAGGGTTTCGCAGAAGAGCCAAACTAGATTATATAGTGTTCCACGAAGATTACAGAAGAAATATTCTTATCTTGTCATTACAATTCTTTGCAATTAAGATGTTATTGGTGTAACAGAAAGGTTGGCCCAATTAGACATATGTCACGTTCAGCAAATGATCTTCAAACAGGGTAGTTTATAAACAACTTCTTAATTAGTGTCTATGTAACAAAATGGCCAATACCATGAATTCGACAGCTCATAGTCATTTTAAGCGATATGGAGGTTTAAAATATGCAGTATGCAAGATTTCTTTCGGGCAATTCCATTCAATGGGGACTGATAGAAGGAGATTATATTCGCAGTGTCTGTGGTAATTTGTATGAAGGACCGAAAGCAGGAGAAATTGTGTGTGCGGTCTCTGAAGCTAGAATTCTCGCTCCTGTTGATCCCTATCAGAACAAGATTGTAGGCATCGCTGCCAACTATGGAGTGAAAGATCAACGAGACGGCCCGGGTATATTTATGAAGCAGCCAGGCACTGTGGTGGGAACGGGAGAACCTATTATTTATCCAAAGACATGTATATCGGTGATTCATGAGGCTGAAGTTGCTATTGTGATTGGTCGCTCAGCCAGAAAAATTAAAGCCGTGCACGCATTGGATTACGTAATGGGGTACACCTGTGCTAATGATGTTAGCGCAAAAGACTTGCACGTTAGTGACATTGGCAGAGGCACTAGTATGAGAGTTAAACATTTCGATACTTTCTTTCCAATAGGTCCCTTTATCTCTACAGGGTTAGATGGAGACAACTTGAATATTCAATGTAGGGTTAATGGAAAAACTGAAGTAAATAGTTCTAGTAGTGAAATGATATGGCCTATTGCAGATTTGATCAGTTGGGTTTCCGAAGTGATGGAACTTCATCCAGGAGACGTTATAAGTAGTGGGTGTCCCGATACAAATGAAATAAATGTGGGAGATACTGTAGAGGTAGAAATTGAAGGAATAGGAACCTTAAGAAACCCTGTTGTGAGAGATCTGTGATTTAACTGTGGTAATCAGATGTAGCACTTAATTTGTAGAAAAGGGTTACATTAGGACCGGGAAATATCAAATCCCATGAGTACAGTTTACTTATCCAAGTCATGGTTTTACGACTATAAAAACGTATATGAGTTGGATCTCTATTATAATACCATGCGGGGAATTGGCTCCATTCCTCTAACATACCAGTCATAATTCCTAGCCAGCCGTTGGGCTTTAACATCCCTTGTAATTTGTCGAATTCTACCTTGGGAGCCCTAAAATGTTCCGCAGTCTCCGAGCAAGTTATAAAATCGTATTTCGTCTGAAGGTTTATTTCGATGGGGTGAAAGAAGGGATCGTATAAATTAATATTGAAACCGTCTTCCTTCATCATAGTTGCAAGGGCAGGTCCGGGCCCCGATCCATAATCCAATCCTTTAGAACCCGGTTTCAAATATGGCCTGAGGGGCGTATACAGTTTCCTTAAAAAGTTTCTGTATTTCTCGTCATAGAGATCATTGTTGTGTTCTGTATAGCGCTTTTTCTCGGCTGTGTAAGATATGAGAAACCGGCTTGGCACAAAAACGAGATCACAAATCCCACAATGGAAAAATTCCCTATATTCGGGTCCTGAATCTTTGCTTGATTGATGCATTAACGAGACATCGGAACAGGAGCACAGAGGACACAATAAATTGTCCTGTTTGCTAAAATGTCGCATTTATCCACTTTTATTAAATTGAACATGGTGTTTCAACTAAGATCAATCACCTGTGACAAGGAAAATTTACTAATAGCGGGGCCTTGCTTACGTTAATGCACGATTGTTGGCAAGATCATTTCGATATTAATAGTCAAGAGGAACGGTCTCTGAATGCTAGAGCACGCCTCGGATTATTCACCAATATATTACAGATAGAATCCTTTGTGAAGCCCCGTTTGCGCATTCTGGGTAAGAGGTTTTTGAGGATGTAAGAATATCCATGTCCACCGTATCTTACAAGTCGATATTTTTCTGCAATGTCATGGCCTAATAGAATTTGACTTCCATATCCTTGCTCAATCAGCCACAACATATCATTCATTCTGCAGCCATGGTTAGGCATGTCGATTGACTGGTTTTCATAGTAAAATGATTGCTCTTGCCCGATCATGTCCCACTCGATGAAACAACCAGTATCCGCAATTTCTCTAAGGATATCGCGTGAGAAAACAGTGCGTTCTATGTGTCCCATTATCGTATGGGTTAGATCCAATCCTAGATTGTCTAATTCATTGAGGTGTGTTAACGGTGCGTTCTCATCTCTACCTGGATGGATCAAAAGAGGAGCACCAGTTAATTGTTGAGCCTTGCCAGATGCTCTGAGTACCTTAACTTCGTTCTGTTTGGGAGGCCATGTGCAACCTATTTCACCGATTATTCCTGATCTAATATCTGTTTCATCAACACCTTTATTAATATCAGCTACTATTTTTTCCACGATAGTCTCTTCACTAATATTATCCATATCAGGTGGATGCGATGGGTAAATATAATAAGATGATCCCATGATTATATTTACCCCCGTAGCTCTTGATATGTAGGCGAGTCCTTTTGGGTCTCGCCCTAATCCGATGCTAGTGGCGTCGACAATCGAATTGCCGCCATATTGTTTGTACAATAATATTTCTTCGATTGCTGTTTCTATATCGATCACCAGCGAATTATCAAGGTTTCTAGTCGCGTGATGGTGTATATCACTTAATGTATTGATAGATACCGGTTTATAGTAAAGCCCTTTTGCGCTAGCTTCGGATGGTGGGATGTCAAGAACAGATCCATCTATCAAGAGGTGCTCGTGCGTGTGTGTAATGCCTAATTCATCTGATGGTATAAGACCTAGAACAGTTTGTATGTTCCCAATTCGATCAGACTTCATCATATCTTATCCATACCTGATTAAAATGTGTATGCGGCAATAAGAGAAAGGATTCATAGCCATGTCAACGATATATGTAACTGCATACGATAGCTGTTATTATGTCCAATATGGCATTACCTTATGTCAACAACGTTTGATGGACATGAGTTCTAAAGGTTTATGAAACTTCCTCAATATTTATCCACGCGACTCTAACTTAAATCATACAGTGTAAGCATCTAAGTTTATTTATCACGGATCCCACAACAAGGTGTAAAACTACAACCGATCTTTAATTAACCGGGTTTGGCAAAGGTGAGTATACTCTTTGGGTTATCCACAACTAATAGGCGAATTTGTTTTTCTGTCACCCCTATTCGCCTTAGGTAAGGTAAAAAGACTTCAGGTATGAATGAATAACCAGTACCACCATAGCTCTTGAGTTGGAATTTCATACAGACGTCCTGAGAGATTAAGAGTTTCTCTTCAAAGCCCGCATCGATTAGTTTTGTTATGGCATCAGCAACGAGTGCAGTACCGCTAATGCTTTGTGATTCTGGCCATGGACTATCAGGGTTTAATACATCCCACGTTAAGGGGACACCAACCCTGCCTAGAAGATCGAACTGGATGTATACTCCTCTTTCCAACAATTCTAACATCAGGTCAATATCGCCAGCCATCATATCACTATGTCCAAAAATAGTTCTGGACATTTCTCCGCCCTCTTCTGCGACAGCGGAGGCGACATCTAATTTTTCAGATCCAGTACCACCCCAGTGGAAAGAAATAGGGGCACCTGTTAGCCTGCTTGCACGCGCGGATGCTCGAATAACTTTTAGTTCGTTATTAGTTAAAGGTTCTCCTTGAACACCGACCTCGCCTATAATGCCTGAGCGTATCCCTGTTTCCCCAATGCCTACAGTAATGTCTCGAACAATTACGTCAGTGAGGGAGTCAATTGTAAGATCATCCATATTGTTAGGATGGGAGTCCTTAACATACCAACTTGAACCAGCTATTATGTTTAGACCAGTGTTCATAGCAACTTTCATTAGTGAGACAGGATCTCTTCTTATACCTATGCTAGTTACGTCGACAAGCGTCGAACCTCCTGAGTTTCTAAATTCATTAGCTTCTTTAATGGCGACTGCCACGTCTGCTAATATGGAGTTGTCTTTATTAAAAGCCCGACGTGTCCTGACCAACTGTAGGTTTTCTATCGTAAGAGGATGATCCCAAAATGCAGCTTGCATCATAGGTGTGTCTATAGTTGGAGCCCTTGTTTTTGTGGTTATGTTTTCAATAAATAGGTGTTCATGCATCAGAGTCATACCTAGTTCATCAGGATCAATGGGACCTCTAATGGATAGGGCTTTACCGGATAAATCGGGTATGGAATCGGTATTCGTACTCAAGTGTTCCTCCTGCGGCGGTTGATATGAATGTAAATTATGAACAAGCTAATCCCATATAGACATATTGTCAAGAGTTAAGACCTAAATTGTGGATTAGGCACTGGTCGAAATCAATTCTGGAGGTAGAACAATTAGTAAAGCTGACGCTGAGTGGATATACATCATGAATTGTATAAAAGCTGAACCTTGGCAGAGTTTTTCACATATAACAGTAACGAGAGCAAATTATATACTGTCAATTTTAATTAGAGTGGTTCGATTAAGATGTATTGTCTATAATAGGTAGCCAGAACTTTAATTGTTGTATAGAGAAGTAGGAATATGTCATTACTTGTAGGAATAGATACAGGTGGAACATTTACAGATTTTGTTTTGTATGATCAAGCGTCGCGTAGGATAATTCGCTATAAATACCCCTCAACCCCTCACAATCCTTCAGAAGCCCTTTTTAAAGGGCTTGAAACACTCCTTGATGCTGAGAAGTTAAAGCCAAGCGAAATAGAAAAACTGAATCATGGTACCACGGTTGCGACAAATGCTTTATTGCAGGATCGACTACCGGATATAGGGATGATAACAACACGTGGTTTTAGGGATATTTTGGAATTAGGTAGACAACGTAGGCCTCACTTATACAATCTTGATATAGATAAGCCAAAATCACCGGCGCCTAGACGCTATCGTTTTGAATTGAATGAACGTATGGATGCCGATGGCAAGATACAAACAAAATTAGATCAAAAAGAACTTACTGACATAATTGCTCGCTTGAGAACAACTAATGTTCCCTCTGTAGCTGTCTGCTTGCTGCACTCCTATAAAAACCCAAGTCATGAAATAGCCGTTAGAGACGCACTCAGTAAGTTGTTACCTGGATTGTTGATTTCAATCTCCTCTGAGGTGTTACAAGAATTTAGGGAATTCGATCGCTTTTCTTCAACTGTTTTGAATGCAGCGTTACTACCTGTTATGCGTAAATATTTGGATGAATTGAGTAATCGGAGTAGGAGTTTAGGTATATCTAGTGCTCCACTAATCTGCAGCTCGTACGGATGTAATGTGTCTATAGAAACTGCCAAAGATATGCCAATAACTACTATGGTATCTGGTCCTAGTGCTGGAGTGGTGGGAGCGGTAGCTGTAGGGCAGTCGAGTGGCTTCAATAATCTTATTACTCTAGACATGGGCGGAACCAGTACAGACGTCTGCCTTATACAAGAAAGTTCACCTCTCATATCGAGACAACGGGAGATTGGAGGCTGGCCAATAACAGTACCCTCAGTTGATGTTTTATCTATAGGAGCCGGAGGAGGGAGCATCTTATGGATTGATGAAGGAGGATTTCTTCAAGTTGGTCCTAAGAGTGCAGGTGCTATTCCTGGCCCGGTGTGTTACAACATTGGGGGAGAACGTCCTACGCTGACTGATGCCAATGTGATGGCTAGGAGACTGAATCCAGAAATAAATTTAGGAGGAATTTTAAAACTAACCCCAGAATTATCTGAGAAGTCTATAAGGAAATTGATCTCAGAGCCCCTCGGTTTTGATATTAATAAGACGTTGGATGGGATATTCAAAGTTCTGAATAGTAACCTACTGAGAGCCGTTAGGACTGTTTCAGTAGAAAGAGGTTACGATCCTAGAAAGTGTACGTTGGTGGCGTTTGGCGGCGCCGGACCTCTTCATGCTACGCAGCTTGCCCAAGAAATAGGTGTCCAAAAAGTACTTATTCCCGAAAGTCCGGGCGTTTTGTGCGCCTTGGGTCTTCTGATGGCTGATATTAGAGGAGAATTTAGTCAATCAAATATACTTATGCCTACATACGGGAGTAACAAAAAAAACAGTAGAATTATCCAATCCATAAGAAAGGTTTTTTATCAACTTGAATGCCAGGCAACGACGTGGCTTGATATAGAAAACATCAATAAGGCCGAGGCATCAATTCATAGAACGATTGAAGCTCGATATGTAGGTCAAGGGCATGAAATATCAATAGACGCAGATAACTTTCTGGAAGAATCTAGGAACATAGATGAATTAATAGATAAATTCCACGATGCTTACGAGAAGAAAAATGGATATTTTTCTCCAAATATGCCTGTGGAGTTTGTTCATTTTAGAGTACAACTTGTTGCACCAGGCCCTAGACCCAATATTGCGACAGTTCCCATTGGTGATGGAAACTATAAGAGGGCTATACGCAGTTCCAGAGAGGTTTATCTAGGTGAAACTTATGATTTCCAGGAGTGCTCAATTTATTGGCGACCCAAGCTTCTCCCAGATGATAGATTTGATGGACCTGCCATCATCGAACAAATGGATTCTACAACACTGGTATTGCCTAATCAGGAAGTATATGTGGATGAACGATTAAATCTAATAATTAACGTTAATTCAATCTGAGAAACTACTTGGAGTACTAATGCAATCTCCTGACAAAGTTGATCCAATTCTTACAGAAGTTGTGGCCAATCACTTACTATCTGTTTCAGAAGAGATTGGCCTTACAATGATTCGAGCTGCTCACTCACCAAATATAAGAGAGAGACGAGACTGTTCAACTGCTATATTCGACGTGAACGGCCAAATTATTGCCCAAGCTCCGTATATTCCGATGCATTTGGGCTCAATGGTAGGTTTAATAGGTGAAGTATTAAAACACGTATCCTTACAAAAACTCAAACCTGGAGATATATTTATAGCCAACGATCCATACAATGGAGGCGGGGCGCATCTTCCTGATATAACATTAGTTTCGCCTGTCTTTTATGAGGGTCAGTTAGTCGCATTTGTTGCTGATATAGCTCATCATGCGGACGTCGGAGGTATGGTCCCCGGCAGCGAGTCGGCGGCATGCACGACAATATACCAAGAAGGTTTACGTTTGTCTCCAGTACCTATTAATTCAGCCTTAGGAGAAAAAGATCCTGTAATACAGCTTATTATGCTAAATAGTCGTACACCGGAGGAAAGATTAGGAGATCTGCAAGCTCAAATAGCGGGGCTACACGTTGGAGTTCAAAGATTGCAAGAAGTTTACGATAGGTTTGGTATTCAAAGTGTATCTTCTTCAACGGAAGAATTCCTGAATTACAGTGAAAGGAGAATGAGGAACCTCATAAGTGAACTTAATAAAGGAATATTTACCTTTGAGGATTATTTGGATAACGATGGTTTTAACAGAGACCCGGTTAAAATAAAATGTACTGCATCAATTCTAGACGATGAGATTATATTGGATTTTAAAGGTACCGATAAGCAAATGGCCAGTGGCAAGAATATTCCAATGGTAGCTACATTATCTGTGGCATATTGTTTAGTAAAAATGCTCATAGATCCCGATATCCCTGCTAACACGGGGACTTACAGAAGCATTAAAGTTCACGCTCCTGAGGGATCCGTCGTGAATCCAAAACAACCAGCTGCTGTTGGAGCTAGAGCGATAAGTTGTGGAATATTGGGAGATGTTATAGGAGGTGCTCTAATGCAATCGCTACCAGGAAGAGCATTGGCGTCGTCCGGTCCGCATTCTTTGAGCACTTTCTCTGGAACTGATAATGTTCGGT
>CAUZEB010000035.1:0-14192 GCA_963578655.1 Dehalococcoidia bacterium
TTATAATCATCAGGGAAATGCCGATTAATGAACTGACGTGCGGGCTCGGACACGGCTATACGTCCATGCAATTTTCTATGATAAGAAGAGACCAGTCGCTTCCCTCCCAAATTATAAAGACGGGTACCTTTATAGGTATGAAAGGTTCCTATATTTATAGAGCCTCCAGCATCCGATACAGCCAGAGCATTCAGAGTGACAAATCCTGCGAAAGGTTCATGTATATGAAGGACATCAAATCGCTCTCTCTTTAATAGCGATCTAATTCGAGGTCTCAGCCAAACAGACATCGACACTCGGGCTATAGATCCCCCACTAGGAATAGGCACCGGCCTTCCCATGGGGATGAAGTCTACATCGTCAATTTTGGTTGGGTCGGAGCAAGGCGCTATTACACGAACATAATGCCCCATGTTTTTGAACTGTGCTGACAAGTTATTAATATGGTCTGCAACACCCCCATGAAAAGCGTGATCATAAGGGGATACAAGAGCAATCTTTAGAGTACTCTCCATATGCTCTTAAATTCCTTTAGAGTTAAACTCCATGTTTAATCTCTGTGGCCTTGTCCTATTATGAAATCCTCAACCATCTCTCTAGCTTCATCGTCTGTAAATTGTTGAGGTGGTGATTTCATAAAATAAGCGGATGGGCCTGTAATCGGGCCTGACAAACCTCTGTCCTTGGCTATCTTGCAACATCGTATTGCATCTATAACTACTCCTGCTGAATTAGGACTATCCCATACTTCCAGCTTGAGTTCCATATTAAGAGGGACATCACCAAACGCCCTACCCTCCAACCTGATATATGCCCACTTTCGATCAGATAACCATGGGACATAATCACTGGGACCTACATGTATGTTATCTCGACTCAGCTCGTGTTCCAGTTGGGAAGTTACCGAATTAGTCTTGGATATTTTCTTAGAAGTTAAACGTTCGCGTTCTAGCATATTCATAAAATCGGAGTTCCCACCGAAATTTAGCTGGTAAGAATTTTCCAGTTTAACTCCACGATCCATGAAAAGCCTGGTAAGGACTCGATGTGTTATGGTCGCCCCAACCTGAGATTTTATATCGTCTCCAATTATTGGGACTCCCGCATCTTTGAAACGTTGCTGCCAGTAATTTCCTTCACCACTTGCTATAAACACAGGAATGCAATTAATAAAACCACAACCTGCTGCTAATACTTGCTCTACATACCATTTTGTAGCCTGCTCAGAGCCAACGGGCAAATAGTTTATAACAACATCTACTTCCCGTTCTTTAAGAATATTAACTATATCGACTGTTGGTCCTTCCGCTTTCATTACGGTCCCTGCCATGTATTTACCAATCCCGTCGTGGGTCATACCTCTTTGAACAGTTACATCAATATGGGACACGTCTTGAAATTTTACTGTGTTATTTGGCTCCGCGAAAATGGCCTCCGAAAGATCTAATCCGACTTTATTGACATCCACATCAAACGCGGCCACAAAGTTTATATCTCCGATTCCGTATTCTCCTAAGACCGGATGCATTAGACCGGGAATAGAGTCATTATTCGTGGCGTCTTTATATTTACTAACTCCCTGCACTAAGGAAGACGCACAATTGCCCGCTCCAATAATGGCGACGTTTATACTACCCAACGTAAACACTCTCCAATCACATTTATTGCAATGACAGGCTCAGATTTTATCATTTACCACGGATATAGACAAGCTAGTGTCCCCATCATTAATCAAGGAATGAGATTATCTATTACCAGGATACATTTAGTCAATCACGACACAACACATGTTGTGCAACATTAACAGTGCTCATGTTACCACCAGTGTTAAACATTTCAAATCACATTCTGGTTTTCCAAACTTACCAATTCATCTGCGTTAATACCCAATACGCTAGTCAATATATGTTTCGTATCCTGACCAAGTAACGGCGGCGGATTTAACTTAATTGCATTGCCATTCATTTTAATAGGACATCCTACGAATAAATAGGAACCTCTTTTGTCATCATTCATTTCGACGATCATATCTCTTTCACGTAAGTGAGCATCGTTGATCACATCATTTGTACTCAACACAGCTCCACAGGGAACGCCTATGTCGTTCAAAATTGTCATTACTTCGAATTTTGTCAGTGTGGAAGTCCAAGATGTTATCATATCTTCAATTTTATTCGCATTTTCCGTTCTCCCTTGGATTGTAGCATAATCTCGATCTCCAATTAGGTTAGATTGGCCTATTACAGCTAGTAAGCTGTCCCAGGCTTCACCGCCAATGTAAATAGTTACATAATCATTCAGGCCGCCTGGGCTGCAAGGGAATATTCTTGAAGGTTTACCCCATGTTCTATTTCCTATTCTTTCTACCGCGTTATTCGACACCATAGTTTCCTGTAATCGAGCCCTCATTAAATTCACTATGGAATCTTGCATAGAAATTTCTATGAAGTCACCTTCTCCAGTTTTATTACGTCGATATAATGCGGCTAGGATACCGATCGCACAGTGTAGACCACTCCCAGAATCTGCTATACCTATTGGGATACCCAAAGGTGGCATAGTGTTCTCTCCATTCACACTAATTGCACCACCCATTGCCTGGGCGATATGCTCGTAGCTTTTAAACGTGCTGTAAGGCCCATAATTACCGTAGCCTTTGATACTAGCGTAAATTATTTTATCGTTTATAGCCCTTAGGTCTTCATATCCATAGTTTAAACCTTCCATATATCCTGACGCGAAGTTCTCAACAATTACGTCGGAGACATTCACAAGTTTTTCTAGTATCTGATGCCCCTTTGTGCTTTTAATATCCAATGTGATGCTTTTTTTATTGGCATTGAAAAGCAGAAATTCGAAACTGTCACCGTTCGCTATGTCGGATATATTATCCCTTAATCGATCACCCAGAATAGGCTCTTCTATTTTTATAACGTCTGCTCCTAACCACGCCAATAACTGTGTGCAAGAAGGACCAGATTGAACTTGAGTCAAATCCAATATTCTTATGTCTTCCAATGGCTGATTCATAATAACTCTCTTGTAATCTAAAACTCATGGCATCTAATTTATGCTTGACATATACTTAAATGTTAAATAGGTTTGCTCCATCTATTAAACATAATAAATTCAATACACTGATTACAAGTATAGTTACACAATCAACGGGCAGTTGCATCCAGCTTATTACCTGAATTCAGCATAAATATTATACATCGCGTAGCTTGTGGAGATAATAGATTTGAGTTTCACCATTCGCCTTGCAAAACGAACACCATTTTTCTATGGTTGGATGGTAGTCTTTGCCGCCGGAACTACCCAATTTACCCGTAATTCTGTCGCTGCTTTAACATTAGCAGTATTTGTATATCCCATATCTCAAGACTTGGAATGGAGTAGAACAACGATAGCCGGTGCTGCAAGTGCTGGAGGTCTCGCATCCAGTATAGCTTCACCCTTTATTGGTAAACTATTAGACAAATACGGTGTGCGCTTAATTTTGACGATAAGTATCCTCATCCTTGGATTATCCACGATTTCTCTAGCATGGGCAACAATTCCACTTCTATTTTACATTTCCTACGGTTTAGGTCGCGTTATATTCTCAAGCAGTGTACAAATCGGCACATCCATTGTAGTTTCGCAATGGTTTATAAGACGTCGGGGTATCGCCACAGGAATATTATTTTTATGCCATGCCAGTGGAATGATTCTATTCCCTATAGTTTCTTCAACACTAATCCATTCAGTAGGTTGGCAAAATGCTTGGATCGTTACAGGAATCTTGGTATGGATAATAGCCTTATTTCCAGTATCACTACTTATCTTACAACGCCCCGAGGATGCAGGACTGCGGCCTGATGGAATGAAAGTCGATGAAAGTGTGCTCACTATAAGTGACGCCATAAATGAACCTGGTTGGACATTGTCTAAAGCTCTATCAACAAAACCACTTTGGATCCTAGCTATAGCAGGAGGAAATTTATTTTTAATCCAAACAGGCGTTAATATCCATATTGGCGCTTACGTTTTAGATCGTGGTCTAAGTTTCACACTATCTGCAAGTGTTATTACCGTAAATGCCGTATTTGCCGGAATAGGTAGTATAGTATGGGGCTGGCTATGCGATAGATTTGAAGTTAGATGGATTTTTACTTGTGTTGCCATTGCAATAAGTCTTGCTTCCGCCCTATTTATATTCGCAAGCAGCACGTCACTTCTTATTGTTTCGGCAGCATTGTTTGGCTTCGGTATTGGAGGGATGTTAGTAGTCCCACCCGTTGCGTTTGCGAATTATTTTGGTCTCGAATCTTTAGGAGCAATCAGGGGCATAACGGAGCCGTTCTCATCAATGGGACAAGCAATAGGAGCTGTCTTATCTGGATTTATATATGATAGTACAGGAAGTTATCAGCTAGCCTTCATCAGTTTCACAATATTAGCCTGTTTTACCGCTCTAGCCCTTGCTATGTGTACACCCCCAAAACATCAGCCTAACAACTAAGCACCAGGACCTCTTGTCATAGAATATGGCTGCCACCGTCTAAGGTTTGTGTTTGGGAGTACTGACGGGTTCACACACGTTCTAGGCCACCGACCGGTAAGGACCAAAGCTATCTCCTGGCCAACTCTTCTCTTAGTCTCAGGCCACATCCTAGATGATGCTGAAGCTACATGAGGAGTAAGGATAACGTTTTCCATATGTAGTAATGGATTCTCAAGTTCCGGAGGCTCCTGTTCCAATACATCTAAGCCCGCAGCCGAAATCCAACCTTCTTGGAGTGCTTTTATTAGAGCTTTTTCATCTACTGTCGGGCCTCTTCCGTTATTAATAAACATGGCTTCACGCTTCATCATCCTGAAGTGCCGCTCAGTTAACAAATGATGGCAGTCAGGAGTCCCGGGTGCATGCATAGATACAATATCCGAAGCCTTGAGCAATTCGTTTAAACCAACCGGCTCAACTCCGTATTCGCTCATAGTCAATTCCTCTATATACGGATCATATGCCAACATACGTAGACCAAAGTTTCTGGCCCGAAAGGCTGTTGCTCTAGCAACGTGTCCAAAAGAGACAAATCCTAGTGTTTGCCCCATCAATCTGGGAAAGGTTGATAGTAATGGCCGACCTTCTGACCATTTTCCATATCTGACATACTTATCCATAGTTAATAATCTTCTATAAGTTGCTAAAATAAGCATGATTGTGTGGTCAGCAACTTCTTCAATAAATACATCGGGTACATTTGTGACAGGTATATTTCGTTTAGTAGCTGCTTGAATATCTACGGAATCAGCCCCTACACTACCTAAAGCTATAACCTTACATTGTTCTAGCCCATTAATGATTTTTTCAGTGATTCTACGCCCTCTTGCTATAAGTGCATCAGCATGTCGGGCTTCCTTAATGAAAGCATCTTCTGATTTCGCGGAAACTTCGATTATTTCTGCTCCAACAGCCTCAAGGGACTCCATCTCTAAGTTATAAGTTTCTTCGGACATTAAAAAATCTAACTTGGGAGACTTTTGAGTCATTATCCTGAATTTACCCACGATTCTCTCCTTAAACCTAAACTTCTGAGTCTACAGTATCCTAGTCATTTGAGCGTTCCTAGTGAAATCCGATAGAAACGATTAAATTTACTAGGCAGAAAGGGTACAAGAAGACATAACTAGAGTCAAATATTCAAGTCTTCCCAAATATAACCAAAGAATTCTAAATGTTTTCTTCAGGACACCCTAATGAACATTAATTACCAGATGTCTGTTATACGTTTAAACTCGTTAATATAGTTTCTCTTGTCAGCTACGGAGTAGAAATCCTTTAATTGACATATTGGCGACCCTACTGGTAGAATACTCTAAAGTGGACGATCCTTATGAGCAATCCATCAACATCGTAATCCTGACGTTTGGCTGTAATGCCAGGTTGTTGGGACTTTTTGTTTCTAGGCTATGAGTACGAGTTACGCCGCCATTGTACTAGCAGCGGGACAAGGGTCTCGCATGAACTCTAACGTTCCAAAAGTCTTGCACAGAATATGTGGCACTGAGATGATCAGCCTCGTAGTAGAGGCAGTCGTACAATCCAACATAACCCACATAACATTAATAGTGCCGCCAGATCATCAAGCCATTGATGCTTTGTTTGATAGCCAAGTAAATTATGCTGTTCAGAATGAAGCCTATGGTACCGGCCATGCCTTACTCCAAAATCAGTTCGTTCTTAACAAAACAAAAAATATTTTAGTCGTTTCAGGTGATGTTCCTCTTATTCATCCCAATACAATCAGAAAAATGATCAACCTCCATTCAACACAGAAAGCCTGCATAACACTGCTGACATCGAACATCTCCAAACCTCATGGTTTCGGTCGAATATTAAGATCTCCGGAAGGTAAAATACTATCAATCGTGGAAGAAAAACAAGCATATCCCGATAAGTCGTCATTAACGGAAATTAATGCTGGAGCATACTGCTTTAACTCGCCATGGCTAGAGAACAATCTGTCTGATCTAAAACCATCTAATGATGGGGAATTTTTAATCACTGATTTGATATCAGTGGCAGTTGACCAAGGGCTATTAGTTAATTCTGTAAACCCTATAAATCATTACGAAGTATTCGGTGTGAACGATCGAAAACAACTGTCAGAAGTTGAAACCACAATGCGCAAACTTATTAGAGACAAATGGATGGTAGAAGGAGTCACTATCCCCGACCCTTTGTCTGTCTATATAGACGCAAAGTCTACGATAGCTAAGGACACTATCATTTATCCTAACACTCACATTCTGGGAAATTCTACAGTTGGTATAGACTGTGAACTTGGTCCTAACTCTATAATCAGAAATTCCACAATTGGTGACAGCTGTCTAGTACTATCTTCAATAATACAAAATTCGACAATTGATGAAAAAGTGCATATCGGTCCATTTGCCCATATACGAATGAAAAGTCACCTACAAAGTGGCGTATATCTCGGAAGCCACGTTGAAGTTAAGGCTAGTGAAATAGGCCATGGGACAAAATCAGGGCATTTCAGCTATATTGGAGATGCGATCATAGGCTCAAACGTCAATATAGGAGCAGGTACAATAACTTGCAATTATGATGGCGTAGAGAAACATACTACTGTGATAGGGGATAACGTATTTATCGGATCAGATTCACTATTAATCGCCCCTATAACTTTGGGAGATAGATCGACAACAGGTGCGGGTGCAGTTGTCACAAAGGATGTTCCACCAGATTCGAAAGTATTGGGGATCCCTGCAAGAGACGTTGGCTCGATGTCAAAAAGTCTAGAAAATTAAAACAACTATTAATTATTTTACAGAGTCCGAAATATATTTACTCACATTTTAAAAATCTATGAGTTGAGAACCTAGTTTGCTTCCTGTACTTGTCATCATAACTTCGTTGACAATCTTCTTTCTTGCTGCGTTAAGTGAAACAAGCATAGCCTCTGTCAGTAAAACACCTATACACACTTTATTAGCTCAGAACAAAGCAGGAGCAAAGTATCTATACAAATTACGAAAGTCGTCAAGTGGCTCAATAGGAGCCATATACTTGGTTATGCTCGGCACCATAATTCTAAGTGTGTTGTATAGCGCTATTCTAACAATTAATCAGATGGATCAAAGCTTGCAATTAATCTCCACTGTTTCTTTAACATTGATTATCGTCCTAGAAAGCTATCCACAGTTTGCAAGGCTTGCAGCATCGTATAAAGCCGAAACAATTGCTTTAAAAACAGCGTTCTTTATACATATGATTACACTTTATCTCTTTCTATTAATTATAGCCAAGTCTGCAATATTACATAGAAAATCAATAATGTCCTCTAACGATACAATGGTTGACGGAAATATTTATCAGAATGACATCACCCTGGCCCTGATTTCTAATGACTAACCTTTAGACAAACGAGAGGTTAGGATGATAAGGGTGGTGGTTGAACTAGATAAAACCATCGCGAGAAAAATAATGGTAGCCCGGGTCGACATGATAGCCATAGAGACTGCGGCCGATTTGGCTTCGGTCGTTGAATTAATGCTGAAAAGTGGCCATAGCCGTCTCCCTGTCGATAGAGATAACTTAGATAAAGTAACAGGAATAGTATATGCTAGAGACATACTCCGCCATATTGTAAAGAAAGGTTCGTTAAACATTTCACTGTCATCAGATCTCGTGAGACCCGTCTTATTCATACCCGAATCTAAGACATTAGAAGAGCTCCTGAATGAATTCCAACACAGATACGTTCACATAGCAATCGTAGTTGACGAATATGGTGGGATATCTGGACTTGTAACTATTGAAGATCTCCTAGAGGAAATTATCGGAGAAATGCAAGATATATTCGATATCGGGGAATCTGGATTCTAAGCGATAAGTGAGTAAGAGTTCATTATTGACGCTCGGTCAAGTATCGACCAGGTAAATGAACTGCTAGATATATTTATAGAAGGGAACGATTTTGACACACTAGGGGCTACGTTTATCATCATCTAGGGAATATTCCAGGCCCTGGAGACGTCGTGACTCATGGTGATTTTCAATAGAAGTCCTATCTGTAATCGGTCGCCGTTTAAAAAGGCTACGTGTAACAAACCCCATGACCTAGATCACAATACTGCCTAAACAACAATAAAAAGAGAGAGTATATCAGTCAAGAAGTAACTCTACGAAAGGTGGAGTTATCCTCCCCTGCAGCCCCTCTTTACCGACTGATCTATATGAAGACCTTTCTAAATAAGTTGAGGCATCCTAACCATCAGGAGAAAATCTACCTGTTCGAGATAAAAATCACGTTTATACTGAAGAAGGTTCAAGCCGAACTACATTCGGGCTTGAACCTTCCGCATAATTTACCCACACGATGGGATGAGTCAACGCGCTCACTGTGACCATCAAACCAGTCTACGCGATAGTAGTTTATCCCAATCCTATAGTTATTATTTCTCTATTACAGCTAGAACCGTAGTGGCTTCGGAACCCTGATCTCCAAGGGCCTTGAGGGTATAAATGCCTGCATCTATATTAACCGAAACAGTCACACCTACAGCTCCTGAATCGTTAGCCTGACTACCTGACAGAATCTTATCGTCCCCACCGACAGCAGCTACAGCCGTAAAGGACACAAATTCTCCAGCTCTAAAGCCTGCTCCTCTAATAGTAACCTCTCCTCCAGGTTCAACTATATCTACTACGAGACTAGACGAAGGTGAAGGTCGCATCGCTGCGACTTCAACAACCATAATTGGAGCGCTTGCTATACTACCATCTGAACCTTGAGCCAATACAGTCCTCACACCAGGTGAAGAAGATCCGCCTATTGAAGCTATGCTAGCCACAAAGGCGCCCGACTCGTTAGCGGTAGCTCCGCCAATGTTCGCCTGATTCCCACCGTCGACTATCAGGAACACTGTGACAGGTTCTCCTACACGGAAACCCGAACCCCAAACAGCGAAAGACTGGTCCAGAGTGATTACTCCTTGAGATACAGCCAATGCCGCCTCAGGAGAAGTACCTGGGCTTCCTGGAGGCCCCTGAGGACCTACCTTCCCTGGTTCTCCTGGAGCTCCAGGATTTCCTGGTTCACCTGGAAGACCCGGCAAACCAGCGGAACCTTGGGAACCTTGAGGACCAGGTTCTCCAGGATTACCAGGATTACCTGGTAGTCCCGATTCGCCCGGCAAACCCGCAGCACCCGCACAACCGATTAACGCAACTATTGCAACTGAAAAAGACAGGGCTAATATTGATTCCCTGAAAGGAAGACGCTTTCTCATCTGACCCCCTCAATAATAAAGAAAAGACTACGATTTATCGCCACAATGGCTTTAAGAAATAGTTTCATAATTAATAGCAATCTGTCAATCCACCTATTCTGCCGGCGAATCTAACAGCGGCCTAATCATATTCACCGAAGACGTGATTGTCAAGCCCTTTCAATACCATATTTAGCTTGCAGATTGGTCCAGCGGTAAACTATTTTCCACCAAAATCGCACTTAGAATCATATCAGTAATTTGCCAATAAGGGAAGTCCTATTTTATCGTTGATTTACCAGAGTCGTGATATAATCCGCTATTCCATGCATTATATAAAGATGAAAGATGTAGGTAAACTAGTTTAATACGAGACATAGGTAGTTTTATACGTGGATCACAGCTCAGAAGTTCTTACTAAACTCATATTACAGCTATCGGTGATACTTTTCGCTGCAAAATTTGCGGGAGAAATATGTGAACGGTTTATCAAAATCCCCCCTGTTATTGGTGAATTAATATCAGGCTTGATATTAGGCATTCTATTTTTAAACGGTAAGGAAATTCTCGGCCCGTTGTTTTTAGGCGATAAATCGATACCTGGATTTGGATTATTATTTGGAAGCATAGAAACAGATAAAGGACATCAGAACGCGATAGGCATACCAGTTTCGGGAACCTTATGGGCTATCGGTCAGATCGGAGCAATAGTACTCCTATTCATGGCAGGACTCGAAACGAACTTACGTCAATTCGTTAAATTTGCAGGGCCCGCCTCGTTAGTAGCAATTGGCGGAGTTCTTCTACCATTTGTTTTGGGGCTAACATCAACGGTCTTATTCGGATTCGCGGACAGTTTCACGGATCCAAAGGCACTCTTTATTGGAGCTGTGATGACAGCCACTTCGGTAGGCATAACAGTACGAGTGTTAGGAGACATAAAACAGTTGGACACCCCTGAAGGAGTAACTATTATTGGAGCAGCTGTACTAGACGATGTTCTAGGAATGCTTATATTAACTATCGTGGTTGGACTCAGTGCAACAAGCGTCTTCTCTGCTTCTTCAATTGCCATAGTCGCATTGAAATCTCTTGGCTTTTGGGTAATTCTAACGGGTTTAGGAATAATTCTTTCGGATCGACTTTCAAGGTTCTTCCATAAGTTCCGTGTCGCTGGAGCTATGACAGCATTGGCAATAGGATTAGCCTTCCTAGTAGCAGGCTTAGCAGAAACTTTTGGATTAGCGATGATAATAGGAGCTTTTTCAATGGGTCTCGCCCTCTCTGGAACCAAACTTGCTAAAAATCTTGAGCAGACATTAGAGGGATTACACGCTGTTCTGGTGCCTATATTTTTTGTTGTAATAGGCATGATGGTAAATATTACCTCTATGGGAAACATTTTATTATTCGGACTCTTCATTACAATACTAGCGGCTATAGGTAAAATCCTGGGCAGTGGAGGGCCTAGCCTATTTGCAGGATTCAATCGACATGGGGCATGGCGAATAGGTATAGGTATGATGCCCAGAGGCGAAGTTGCATTGATAATGGCTGGAATAGGTGTGACTTCTGGGATTATAGACCAAGATCTGTTTGGAGTGACAGTTATGATGACCATTATAACCACTGTGATAGCACCAATAATATTAACTAGAGCCTTCAAAACTAGTTTATCTGGCTCACGTTCCCTTTCTACTAATAAACAAGGAGATCTTCCGTAGAGACTATAATGAAATAGAATCTTTTTCAGGTATGCTGCATCATCAAATTCGTTGAGGATCTTCCGTCTATAATCTTGTTACATAAAGTCCCACCATGCTATATTGAGTTTGATCGCCCCCGTAGCTCAGAGGATAGAGCACTGGCCTCCGGAGCCAGGTGCGTGGGTTCGAATCCCGCCGGGGGTATTCCACCATAACCGAGTTCTATACAATCAAGACAAGCCTATGAAAGTTGGCTCAAAATCTTGTCTTCCTCGGAAAAATCCCACTCATCGCTAGAGGAACCGTGGTCCAACCACCATCGATAGGTCATTTCTAAGCCTTCACGCATACAGTATTTGGGTTTCCACTTCAAATCCATGATTGCCTTCTCTATACTATAGACTTGACCCGCTTCCCATTCATAAGGAAAAACTTTTAGATTCAAAGATTTATATATATTGGCGTCAATATTAACAATTTCAGAATCAAAGCCTACTATCTCACTTATCACACGTACATATCCATTAATCGTAACAGCATCAGGACTACATATCGTGTACGCCTCTCCAAAGGTTTCCTGTTTCCCAGATACCGAGACGAAAGCAGATGCCAAATCGTCAACATGTATAGGATGGATAAAAGTTAATCCGTCCCCAGGGACTATGACTTTTCGCTTTCTGGTCACTCTAGCGAAATAACTAAATTCACGTTCCTTTATGTGATTATACGGACCATAAACATACGGAGGTCTTAAAATCGTTGCAGGAAATAGGTCTTTCTCGAAAGACTCAAATAAGAAGTTTTCACATTCTATTTTATCTGACGAGTATTTACTTACGTTGCCACCAATATGACGCGGAAAACTCTCACGAATGGGTATAATATCAGCAGGTGGATACACTAGCGTAGTACTACAAAACACAAAATGCCCGACGCGATCTTTCAATACTTCTACCACAGGTTTCAACGTCTCAGTAGTATACGACGATATATCGAATGCAACATCGAAATAGGAATCGCGCAGTAATGATTGGATTTGATGGGTATCTGCCCTATCGCAAATTATTCGAGTAACTTTATCTGGTAACACCGCCTCAGTTTGTCCACGATTCAACACTGTAACATCATGTCCTAACTCCGATAACAACCATACCAAACGCAAACCTATAAACCGAGTACCGCCTAATACCAATACTCTCATCATTCACCTCCATCAATTGAAGTTCTGATTAGCGATGTAGTAAATTTTTCAGAGAATCCCATCTGATCACAAAAAGACCGTAATTCTTTTTCCTTGACACCTCTCCATTGCAGATCTTCCAGTGACTCCCTCAAGGGTACATCCAATTTTAATGACGCGAGTTTTTTAAATAAAACAGCATTTTCTATATTTTGATTGAGCGTTTTCGAAAGCAATTTCGACCCACGCACTTTAATTTGCCATTGAGCTGCTTCTCTGGGGATATTCTCTAGTTTCCCATAATAACTCAGTACTTTAGACGCTGACTTAGAGCCCCAGTGAGGAATACCTGGAATCCCATCTGCAGAGTCACCCACCAAAGCTAGATAATCGGGCATTAAAGATGGTGGGATCCCAAATCGTTCCTCGACAGAGATTTCGTTCCTCAAAATTCCTCTGATCCTATCGAAAATTACCACACGATTCCCTCTGACTAATTGGTTAAAATCCTTATCAGCAGAACAAACAACAATTTGTTCGACTTCGGGGTGGTTGTGCCATTTTTCAACAGCGCTGCCTATGGCATCATCAGCTTCAAAGTCAATCATAGGCCATACGACAACGCCTAAATAAGAAACTATTTCCTCCGCTAAGTCAAATTGATTTAGAAGCTCTCTTGGAACACCGTTTCCCGCTTTATAGCCGTCATACAAATCGTTGCGAAATGATGTAATGACATGATCGAAGGCACATGCAACGTGTGTAACTTCCTCTTCCAACAGTAATTTAGAGATTGTCTTTACAATACCTCGAACTGCTCCTACTTCGGTTCCGTCTGGAGAAGTTAGAGAAGGCATAGCATAGTAAACTCGAAACAAATCGAAAGTACCATCTATCAAATGAATCTTCAATTAATATCCTCCATGAGAACGCGGCGTTATTCTGGTATAGAAACTTCGATATATCAACAACTTACCAACGTGAATTCATTAGCTTCAGTACCAATTAGACTTATCTACTACGTTGAGCAGTTCTTTTCCTTCACTGAATCGCATGCAATTTTCTATGAACAACTCAGATCTCCTATCTTCCAAATAAGGACCAATCCCTGCAACATGAGGTGTCAACATAACATTGCTCATACTCCATAATTTGTGGCTAGATGGTAGAGGCTCCTTCTCAAACACGTCCAGCGCAGCTCCTCCTATTTCTCCAGATTCCAGGGCAGATACTAAATCGTTAAGAACAACTGTACGGCCTCGCCCGATATTAATTAATATGCTGTTTCTTCCCATAAGTTTAAATTCGTTTTCTGCAAACATTCCTTGTGTTTCTGGTGTTTCTGGCACTGTTACAACAACAAAATCAGCCTTAGGTAATTCCTGATGTAAGTCGTTTGGTTTCAACAGTTTGGAAATCCATTTTGGAGCAACAACTAGGCGAGGATCAATTCCAATAACTGTCATGCCAAATTCTGCGCATAAACGAGATGCCTCTCTTCCAATACCTCCCACCCCGACAACTAG
>CAUZEB010000036.1:0-14014 GCA_963578655.1 Dehalococcoidia bacterium
TTATTGCCGAGTACTTGGGTATTAAACCAAAGTTTACCGATGGAACTGCTGTAGGGGGATCATCTTTTATTATCCACATAGCCCACGCCATGGCAGCGATAAAAGCAGGATACTGTGATGTTGCCTTAGTCACACACGGGGAAGCGGGACGTAGCGCCAGAAATAGACCAGGGCTGAACTTATCTGAGCCTGGCCCTCAATTCGAAATGCCTTACGGATTTATAGGAGCACCTGTATTATATTCCCTGGCTGCTAACAGATATATGCATCAATACGGTGAAAATCGAACCCGAGAGGCAATGGCTGACATAGCGATAGCAACACGCAAATGGGCTCTTATGAATTCTAAAGCATATATGAAAGAACCCATGACACCAGATGACTATCACAATTCGAGATGGATCTCATGGCCTTTCCATCTACTTGACTGTTGTTTAGTTACAGATGCGGGTGGGGCTTATGTTATAACTACAGCAGAAAGAGCTAGAGACCTTAAAAAGAAGCCAGTTTGGGTTCTTGGAGCAGCAGAAGGTCACGACCACGGAATAATTAGCCAAATGCCTGATATGACATCTACTTGGGCTAGATATTCCGGTCCAACAGCGTTAAGAAACGCTGGCATCACTCATTCAGACATCGATCTGGCTATGATATACGACTCCTTCACGTATACAGTCCTGGCCACTTTAGAAAGTTTAGGGTTTTGTGGACCTGGCGAGGCACCTGACTTTGTTAAGAATCAACGTACAGCTCCTGGAGGTGATTTCCCTATGAACACATCAGGCGGTGGTCTTTCATACACTCATTCAGGTATGTATGGAATGTTTTTAGTCCTTGAAGCTGTTAGACAACTAAGAGGGGAAACTGGCCAGCGCCAGTTAAACGATCCAAAATTGGCTCTAATTAATGGAACGGGAGGGTCCCTATCCTCAACTGGCACTGTAATATTGGGCACTGAATAGAAATTACCAGATAAACAGAAAGGATATTGTTCATGTCGCCAACCTACAATAAGCCAATACCTTACCCCCAAGGGGAATCTGATTTCTACTGGCAAAAGGCAAAAGAACACGAGCTGTGGATAAGAAAATGTGACAACTGCGATAAAGCATATTTTTACCCGAGAGACATATCACCATGCTGCTTCTCGAGAGACACCAGTTGGATCCAAGCGAGCGGAGAAGCAACACTTTTCTCTTATGGTATAGTTCATAGATCACCCCATCCTGGATTTAACGAAGAGGCACCATACGTTGTAGCGATAGTGCAATTGGTGGAAGGACCAAAAATGCCCACTAACATTATCCTCGACGAAACACCTACTCCAAAAAATATAACGATTGGAATGCCTTTACACGTGGTCTTCGACGATATTTCCGGTGAAATATCGCTACCCAAATTTACACCCATTACTTGATTCAGTAGTAATCCCGAATTAATATAATGGAGGCCACAATCTTGCCTATACACAGTGAAACACGTAACTATTTTATCTGAATAATGGAATGTCAATTCGCTGATATACCTTGCCAGAGTTGCCTTATGGTAAATATGGTGGTATCTAGCTACAAGGCATATAATATCCCGTGCTAGGCCTCACTAATAGCCTTTATTGATATGAGGAGCTAAATGAAAATCGGAGTTGTCTTCCCCCAAGCTGAATTAGGCAGTGACGTCAATGCTATTAAAGAATACGTTCTGAATGCGGAAGACATGGGTTATACTCATGTCTTTATAGCTGATCATGTCTTAGGTGCAGACCCCAAATATCATCAGTCTCCTGGAGCCTCATCCACATCACGTAGCATAAGTGCAGAATACACCCATGAGAGTGTGGTTCACGAACCTTTCACTTTAATGGCTTACATCGCTGCTTTAACAGAGACTTTGGAACTCACCACAGGTATACTGATTCTTCCGCAAAGGCAAACGGCCCTTGTTGCTAAACAAGCCGCAGAAATTGATGTATTGAGTAATGGACGTATGAGATTAGGGATAGGTGTAGGCTGGAACCCAGTAGAATTCCAAGCTCTAGGAGAGGATTTTCACAATCGCGGACAAAGAAGTGAAGAACAAATTGAGGTCATGAGAGCCCTTTGGACACATAATGTGGTAGATTTTCATGGAAAATGGCACAACATAACTCATGCGGGCATCAATCCTAGACCCATACAACGTCCTATACCTATATGGATAGGAGCAGGGAGTGGCTCTACGTTAGTTCCAAATGATCACATTTTGAGAAGAATTGCGCGTATAGCGGACGGTTGGTTTCCTATGTTTCCCCCGGATAAACGGGCTCACTTCACTACAAATCTAATACATCAGTACGCTGAAGAAATCGGGAGAAATCCGGACACTATCGGTATCGAAGGTCGAGTAAGAACAGCTAACAAGACACAAAAAGAATGGTATCAAGAAATCAAAGCGTGGGAATTATCTGGAGCAAGCCATCTGGCAGTAGAGACAAGGAAAGCAGGTCTTAAATTTCCTGATCAGCATATAAAGGTTATGCGACAATTCAAGGATACTCTACATTCTTAGGAATAGTTATTGAGATCTTCTAAGAGTTCGCTTAATCCACGTATGATTTTGTCGGGCTGAACGTCTAAATTCGCGGGTAGTCCTGCACCATGATTATCCACCCAAATACCCTTAATTCCTAATTGTTTAGGGACAGCCACTTCCCATTCTAAATTGTCCCCGATCATCCATGTGTGCTCAGGTAAGGAACCGAGATGTCCCATCGCGTGACGATATACTCTTCTATCCGGCTTACCGAATCCAAATTGCTCTTCTATAACAATACAATCAAAGTAATACTCTAGGCCAAATTTGGTAATCTTACTCCATTGCAAACGCCCGTTCCCATTGGTAATTAATGCCAATTTGACGCCTCTTTCCATCAATGTCGAAAGTAACTCCTTAGCGCCTGGAAATGGATGTATCTGCTCATCTCTACGCGTTTGATAAGCTTCTCCCATTTCGGAAGCCATTCCAACATCATCCACGCCCAACCTTGCAAGAGCCCACAATGCTACCTCTTTCGCCGATAGCGAAGGATTAAGACGGCCTCTACGATGTCTCTCAGGATCACTCCAATATAATGTTCTCTCAATTTCAATCGCATCAAATAGCTGTTTACTATCGTGCGTTTCTAGTTTTTCAGCGAACTTTTTAGAAACCGTGCACCAAATCTGGCCAGCCAAAGTAGTACTGGCAAGAATAGTGTCGTCCAGATCAAAAAGAATAGCATTAGGTAACTGATAGTTCATGTTTTACTTCAAGCAACCTTTTTACTGATTTACCACTAAGCTTCCGATGGATGGCAATTTACACAATTACATAATTTACGAAGCATATCGAATGGATAAATACCAGTGTAATGCCCATCACTCCACAAAAATTGTACAGCATATCTACCCACCATAAGATAATCTTCGGCTCTAATATCTGACGGGACGCTAGCAGGATCAAGTAATTGACGTTTGCTCCACTCTTCTACGCACTCAGCACACCCACAATTTATCCTCAATTCTTTTGCACCGTACTGGCTATTGTGACAGTCGTTCCACTGAATTATAATGCTATCTCCTGTCAACTTAATATTGTCGACACCCAATTTAGCTGTCATAAAGACTCCTCTTTAAAAAGTCATTCAAAATAGGCAAGCAGTGATACCTAGAACATTTTTGGTTTAATCAATGCTAAGCCATAGTGAAGATACTGAATATTACCTATGAACAATGTACAACTCCCTTTCCAGGAGAGGTAATTCCAACCATACACCTCCGTTACGATGACTCTCAGCTATGGCAAAACATGCTTCGGTAATGTGATGCGACAGATCCACATTGCTACGCGTCGGTTCTCCTGTTTCATAAGCTTGAATCAGATCCTCCATAAGCCATATAACACTACTAGTCAATTCGACGGACGGACTATTAATATTCTGCCAATTTCCTGGAACGGGTAATCCTGTCATAGGATGTAACCCTGAGCTTGGTCCTGCTCTCCTGACATTTATTTCCAAGCCTCCATTTTGAATACGAACTGAGCCTTCACTCCCTATGACCTCATATTCTTCAGATCTTCCTGGGATGGAGAATCCTCTTATCCCGTTAGAGAACAAAATCTCGAAGGTAGCATTTGGATCTTCCTTCATAAAATTATCTCTAATCTCTAAGTCTCGTGGTTCTAGTTCACCTCTAACTGCCTTTATTGAAGGATCTCCCAACAAGTAAGAAAAAGTGTCTATCTCATGAATCTTATTATGAAGTAACGGGGTCCGATTATAATAAATGGTAGCCTTAGGCTCCCCGATACCCCCTCGAGTTATCAACTTAGACACTGCCTCAAATCGTGTGTCAAAGCGTTTTAAAACTCCTTGGTTAAACAAAGTTCCGTTATTCTTACACGCATGTAGTACCGCGTCAGCCTCCGTCAACGATCCTCCCATTGCTTTTTCCAAATAAAGCATGGGCACACCAGCGTTAGCAACTGCGACGCCCATTTCGGAGTGTAAAGGGCCATTTGTTAAAACGGCCACCATGTCGGGGTGCTCATTCTCAATCATTTGCATATAGTTTTCGTAAACCGCTGCAACTTCCCAGCGCTCACTAAAGGTTTCACGTTTTGCAGGATCGATATCTGCCCCAGCGACTAGTTCAAGGCGCTCACTAGCTTTACATGAAGCTGCTACAGATACCTTCCCACCAAGTGGCACACTATAACCACGGCTATCATGTCCCTCGTCGTCTATCGTGCTTGCCATTCTACCGAGACCAATAATCGCTACACGATATGTTTTCATCAATGCCTCCTATGAATACGTTCTTTTACGATGTAAATAAGTAATGCTTAGTTAAGCCCTTTAGACAGTGGGCCATATTAATATCCATCATAATATCATGTCCACATGGTCATGATAAGCAAACACTTAGAAAAAGTTTTTGGATATTAAATGATTTATTGATTGATATCCCGTAATTAGGTTAGCCAAGGTGCAAAGTTAAGTGTAAAATAGTTAGTATTATGTCTCCTTTATACCATGAAGGTCGCAAAATCGACCTGGCTTACAATAAAACGCTGTTCGACTATGCCGATAAACTGAAGATTAGGGTCCCAACGTCATGTGGCAGAAATGGTGATTGCCACGAGTGCATAGTCCAAGTAAAAAGGGGATCCCATGGATTAAATCTACCCGACTTTTCGGAAAGTTTCCTCAGGGAGAATTTTCGCTTGGCCTGCCAAGCGAAAATTCTTGATATAGACACTGATATGGAATTTAGTGTATTACGTCGCCAACCCCAGATACTAACACATGCTATGAAGCGTCCTTTCAAGATTGATCCACTAACAACACATCATCAAGGGGGAGTGTATTATAACCAGGAGCGTATAGACAAATATAGAGGTAGGATCCTTGGAATAGCTGTAGACGTAGGCACCACCACAGTGGTAATTAATCTTTCGGACTTGGAGACTGGAGATGTTATTTCGACCACATCCTTTGAAAATCCGCAAAGGTTCGGTGGCAGCGATATTATGCACCGTATTTCATATGATGGAGGGGAATTCAAGGGAGAACTAAAAAACACAATCATATCGGCTATCAACTTCGAGATAGGTGAAATGACCAGAGCGTCGAATTTACATCGACGACTTATCTACGAGGTTGTCATAGTAGGTAACACGACTATGAGAGACATTTTGTTCGGGATAAATGTCGAAACTATAGGCGAAAAGCCATATAAATCAATTATAGAACTTGAGATGGATAGAGGTTTAAGAACAACTACTTCACTAAATGTGCCAGCGAAAGAGATAGGGCTCCGTGTGTTTCCAAACGCTAACGTATATGGTGGACCCATACTCGGGTGTCATATAGGAGCAGACATAGCAGCAGATTTGCTGACGATAGCTATGGACAAAGAAGAGGGGAATGTAATGCTGGTGGACATTGGTACCAATACCGAAGTTATAGTAGGTAATAGACATCGTATGTTAGCAGCGTCATGCCCCGCAGGACCAGCTTTTGAGGGTGGAGAAGTCAAATATGGTATGCCTGGGTATGAAGGAGCTGTAGAGTCTGTAAAAATAACGAAAGGACAGGTGAATTTCACAACCATTGGCAACACGACACCTAATGGCATTTGTGGTTCAGGATTAGTCGACCTATTATCTGAATTGCGCAAATCAGGAAAAATGAACGAACTTGGAGCCCTCGAAGACGGTGAGTCAGAGTTTTTCTTCGATTCCGAGAATTCACTATCCATATCAAGAAGAGATATAAGTGCTCTAGCACAGGCAAAATCAGCAAATTTCTCAGGGCAGTTCATAATTTTAAGGAATTTTCGAGAATCTATCGAAAACATAAATAAGCTTTACCTATCTGGTGGATTCGCCAACTTCATAGACGTGGAAAATGCGAAAAATATCGGATTTATAGCTGACATCCCATCTGAACGAGTTGTAAAAGTCGGTAATGCGTCCATAGAAGGTGCAACAATAATGTTGTTATCAGGGGCTTTACGAAATGCCGTAGAACAGTTGATTCTCAATGTAGAACACGTAGAATTAGAGACTACTCCAGACTTTTTTGATATTTTTGTAGAAGGATGCATGTTTAAACCTATGGTGATGCCGAACCACGACTTCACTAAACAAACTTCATGATACTCCATTGAGAAGGTCGAGGTATATTCCATGACTTGTAAAGTACTAATAACAGATTACGTGTGGCCCTCTGTGGAACCCGAGCGTACCGTACTATCCAAAATAGGAGTTGAGTTAGTTATAGCCCCAGATGGGAATGAAGAGACTTTAGTTAAAATGGCGGAGGACGTCCACGGCATACTAACCTGTTTTGCCAAAGTGACGCCAAATGTCATAAAAGCAGCAAAAAAATGTGTCGTCATCGGGAGATTTGGTGTCGGTGTAGATAATATCTCCGTAGAAACAGCCACCGAATTAGGTATTGCGGTGACTTATGTTCCCGATTATTGTATGGATGAGGTAGCAGAACACGTCTTAGCTATATTATTAGCTTGGAATCGACGTATAGTAATGTTTGATAGATCTGTGAAAACAGCCGGTTGGGGCAGCTTACCCTTGAACATGCGGATAATGAGACTTAGAGGTAAGAAACTCGGAATAATTGGGTTCGGGAGAATTGGTAATGCAGTTGCAATCAGAGCAGCGGCCCTGGGTCTAGAAATATTAGCATTTGACCCATATCTAACACCGGAGGCAGCAACCGAACAAAAGGTGAAAATGGTAAATCTGACTACTCTCTTAGAAGAGTCCGACTTCGTGACACTACATACGCCCCTAACACCAAACACCGAAAACCTAATTGGAAAAGATCAGCTGAATTTGATGAAAAAGGATTCCTTCTTAATAAACGCTGCACGTGGGGCCCTCATCGATGAAAATGCTCTTTATGAAGCCTTGATAACTGGCAAAATAGCGGGAGCAGGATTAGACGTTATGGTAGATTCGTCTCCATCGACTAGTCATCCTCTCATCGGCCTTGATAACGTCATAGTGACGCCACATACGGCCTTCTTTTCGCAAGAATCAGTGCTAGAACTGGAAGTAAGAGCTGCTGAGGAAGTCGCCAGAGTATTGAATGGCGAGATGCCTCAAAACTTAGTAAATAAGGAAGTCCTGTCGCATCCTAATCCAAGGCATAGCCTAGCAGCAGAATAATCTTAAATTATCTCTCATCACGCTCAAGGTGAAGAATATAAAAACATATGGCTCAAGGATCTCCGAAGGGCTATGTTACTTTCAACTTGTTTAAGAGGTATGAGGAGAACGTGAACACGCAAGCAATTGTTAAATTCCACGAACTGGCTCTTAAAGGCAAAAACCGGCCTATCTTCATACGCCGGTTGGTAGAAAACTTACGGGTCTGTCTTAAAGATACAGACGTGCAGAAAGTTTGGAAAGGCCACATGTTCATTGGCCTAACTTTACCGGAGAACGCTGACTGGGAAACTATTAGCAATCGTATTAAGGATTGCCTCGGGGTTGCAAAGTTTTATCGGGCTACAACAGTCGCCTTGAATCTAAGTCATGTCAAAACATTCCTCGATTCAGCCTTAAAAAACATGTCTTTCTACAGCTTCCGGATTACAGCACACAGAACCGACAAGCGATTCCCTATAGATTCACGGTCGATAAATCAAGAGTTAGGAGCCTACGTACAAAAGATTTCTGGGGCTCGTGTCAATCTATCGGAGCCAGACCTTGAGATCTTTGTTGATGTGATGTCAAAAGATATTCTCGTATATTTTAATGAAATAAAAGGCTATGGGGGACTACCAGTAGGTATTAGTGGAAAGGTTATGACTTTACTATCGGGCGGTATAGATTCACCCGTAGCCTCCTGGCATTTAATGAAACGAGGTGGTATCAATGACTTTATACATTTTCACAGTCACCCGCTAGTGGATACATCAACCAAGGAGAAGGCAGTTGAACTAACTCAATTACTAACTCGGTTCCAATACAGCTCGACGCTATATTTAGTGCCTTTCAGCAGTGTGCAGCAACACATCATCGTTTCTACACCTCCGTCTTACAGAGTCATTCTATATCGGAGATTTATGATTAGGATTGCCGAAGAACTTGCAAAACGGAAGGGTGTAGAGGTTCTAGTTACTGGAGAAAGCCTAGGTCAAGTAGCTTCTCAGACACTCAGAAATATTACGTTAATAGATGAGATTTCGACTATTCCAATTTTTCGCCCTCTTATTGGCATGAACAAAGAAGAGATTGTAGGGATCGCTAGAAATTTAGGGACATTCGATATTTCCACAATACCAGACCAAGATTGCTGTACTCTATTTGTGCCTAAACACCCACAGACTCGCGGACATATTGGGGTCGTTCGTAGCCTCGAGGCTTTACTGCCTGTTCAGCAAATGATTAATGAAGCTTTGGCAGGAATGGAAGAAAAACACTTCTCATTTCTTAATGACTGATAGAACAATATCTTAAAACCATTATCGCTGACCTACAGCATTCGCTTCCCTTGTAGGTATTACAATAACAGCTTTCCCGATTACCAGCCGAATATCTTCTTGATCCCTGATAAACACGTCACATTCAAGTAAAGCTTCCTCTCCTAAATCTTGAGCGTCTGTTATTATTCCTTGAATTGTGAGACATATATCATGATAAACCATGCCTCTGAAAATCACATCTAATGTCTTTATTCGTACCGTGTTCGACCAATCCGTTAATAATTTAGATAAAATGGCTATATTCAATGCCCCAGGGACTATCGGGCCTGGAAGTCCCTCTCCTAAAGCTATTGTTTTGTCAGTAAACCGAGTGGGTTCTGTAACATCCCCCCAAATTTCTACAAAATCTCTCACTTGATCGGTCGTAATCACAATCTCTAAAGGACCGATATCGTCTCCAATTTCTACGTCTTCAAAAAATATACTTCTATTTGTTGTCATTATACCTTCCGGTTCCTACGGACTGTAGATTCTCGAACCAAATTGACTATTTCTCCGTGTTGATTTTTGAAACTCGTTTCCCACACTTCAAACACCATTTTCCCGGAACGTCCCGTTTTTGCATATACATCTTTCAGTTTGGTGGAAACCGTTAATTCATCTCCAGGCCTTATAGCAGCTAGCCAATCAACGGCTTGTCCAGCGAAATACACAACATCTCCAAATTGAACTTTTGTATCTGGACGTTTAATGCCTGAGGTGAAAATATTACAGAAAGTAGGTGGAGCTATAATGCCGCCATATTCTGAATCACCAGCCCGCTTCTCATCAGTAAACAATGGATTTGACTCACCGGCGGCCTTACAAAACTTCTTTATCATTTTTTTCGTCACATGGAATATACCGGCGTGATATTCCACACCTAAAAGGCTTTTATCATAGATGATTTCATTTTCGTTAGTCAATTCTCATCTCCTATTGAATATTTATAGACTCCTTTTTCAGTCTGAGATCTTATCAACTAAATAACTCAAAATCGACGTCAGCCGTAGGAAAATTTAAGTCTGTCACAGCTATATAATATTTAATGCCAGCAAATCTAGTCTATCAACACTTACAAAGTATCACTCAGTTTGACAGCCCTGAACTTACCGTTTCTTAGTTCTCTCACCAGATCGGTTTCGCTATAAACCGGAGTGTCAAATTCTGTCATGCAAATCCCCAGAGAGCTAACAATATGAGAATCACTTCCCCCAACAGCTCGGTATCCATATTCTTTTATCAAATTTTCTGCTCGCTCCTGTTCACCAGGACGGTTACTGCCATTGAGATGTTCCACAATTTTCACTCCGCTAAAATCAGCTCCATTCTCTATGTACTCACACAATCCTATGCCAAAACGACCAGGATGAGCTGGAATTGCGATTGCTCCGCAGGCAGAGGAAACTCGCATGAGATCAACAGCGTCTAACCCCACGTTTGAGAAGTCGATAAGCCTCGTTAACTCGTATGTAACTCCATAAACCAAAAAGTGTCCATAATTTGTATCCAGTTCTGACCCTCTAAGTATTATAACGTCACTCTCTTTAGCTATTTTCATATAGTTCATGTCTAAGTCAAACTTTCTATGTTCAGTCAGCACAAATCCGTCCATAATGTATCCTTTACGACGCAATATACTCACCCACTTGGCATATTGTTCTGCTGTGGCCTTAGAATCGTCTGATGAGACTGAATGTGTATGCAAATCCAAAAACATAGAGACTGAATGGTATTGCAGGATCAACTTCTCGTCAAGATAAAAACCCCAAGCAAGTAATCACCCATTAACTTCTCATTAGAACCTTAATCCAGGTTTTTATTAACTATAAAGTATTCTCCAGACCTCCTAAGCTAACATTGGTCATCAATTTGTGTGCCATGTCCTAGCGTGGTACCCTTCCCAATCTAAACTCTTTAATGTCAGTTTATTTTGGAGGTTAAACGATGGATTTATATATAAAAGGGAAAAATGCTCTAGTAACTGGTGGTAGTAGGGGATTAGGTAAACAATGCGCTTTATCACTTGCAAGAGAGGGAGTTAATGTTGCAATATGTGGACGTACTAAAAGTACACTAAAGAAGACTGTAGAAGAATTGAAAGCCCTTGGAATACAATCTGTGGGAATAGTAGCCGACATCGGTAAAGTTTCGGAAATAGAGACCCTATATAAGGAGGCGGTGGACGGAGTAGGGGCAATAGATATATTAGTCAATAATGCCGGCGGAACAAGAGCTCGAGAAGATATCAACACCGTTTCTATGGAAGGGTATAAAGAAACTTTCGACCTTAATCTGTTTGGCGGCTTCAGACTGATGCAAATCTCCCTTCCACACATGCGCAATAATAAATGGGGGCGTATTATCAACATTGCTTCCATTTGGGGCAGGGAATACGGCGGTAACATATCCTACATGTCAGCTAAAGCGGCTCTCATTGGTGCAACCAAACACGCGGCTTTATCCCTTGCAAAAGATGGTATCCTCGTCAACAGCATAGCACCCGGTTCAATCGCTCACCAGGATGGTAGTTGGGAACGTTTTCAAACAGAAAATCCCGAACATGTTGTGGAGGACTTCATAAAACAGAATTTACCTATGGGCAAATTCGGATGGCCGGAACCTGTCGGTGACCTTGTAACGTTTCTTTCATCGGATCGCGCAGGGCTTATTACAGGTGCATGTATTTTGGTGGACGGTGGACAAAGTTATTCGATGATTTAAACTGCCTGAGTTCTGACACTGTGGGGTTTATTCTCTCACCTGTTATTATCTCTCTGCAAGCAGGAATTGATTTTGATAGAAGGAAAGATGTGGATAGTGGTGTGAGTTCAAGCCAATGATACAGGCATCTTTTTTCTGTCAGACTCGAATATTGCGTCTGTAATCTGCAATACATTTACTGCATCATTAAGGGTGATTGGTGGTTCTGTATCCTCTAGAACAGAATTGATCCATGCCTTTGTTGCGTCAAAATACATCTTCATAGTTAAGTCGTACTTAGGTTGGAAACTAGTAGGGTTCTTGTATTGTCTTGAAACTGTACTGTGGACATGTACTTTACCAGAAGGATATTCCGCCCTGATACGACCGGACACACCGATAACTTCCAAAAAATCCATTCCACCCCCAACTCGCTGGGAGCCGATATGTTGGGCCAGTACGTCGTTTGTAAAGCGGACAGTGAACATGGAGCAATAATCAGCCAATTTATTCGGCTGCCATATTATCTCAGCGTAAATTCTCTCGGGTTTAGCATTCAAAATCCAGAGAATTTGATCAATGGAGTGCACACTATGATGCATGATATCGCCTCCTCCTTTAAGTAAGTCGGCTTTCCATCCTTCTCTAGGGATTTCAGATCCTTTGCCCGTAACTATATGAGTGACATCTCCAACCACCCCTTCATCCACCAAATGCTTCATAAACATTCTACTTTCTGCAAAGCGAAGACTGTAATCAACCATAACCTTCACATCGGCTTTCATTGCAGCATCCCGGACTTCGACGCCTCCTGCCATATTGAGAGCTACAGGTTTTTCTAAAAATATTGGAACCCCTCTATCTATTACAGACAATGCTATTTCTCTTAACTGATCATTACGAACCGATATTATAACGCCATCCAGACTTTCGATATCTAACATCTCTTCATAAGAGGAATAAGCTCGTCCATACCCAAAATCGCGCCTAGCTTTGGATGTTGAAAGGTCATCGGGGTCGGCACATGAAACTAATTCAGCAGTATCCAAACTTGCTAGGCCCGGGGATAGATTATTTCTGCCATGGTGGCCACAACCTATCAATCCTATTCTTGCAGAATTAGCCATAAATATGCCTCCTCCATGGTTCTCATCCAGTCATAGATCTGTTGTCCTTGACAAAAAACGTCCTCGTGATTTATTGTCACACTATTTTGTATAGGGGTTTTATTATTCCATCTCGTTAAGAAGCATTTAAAGTTACGGGAAGTCCAGTCTTTCCTGACTCGAAGACAGCATCAATTATTTGTAGCATATTTATTCCATCGTCAACTGTCATAGGAGGCTGCGTCTTCTTAGATAATGAGTGAATCCATAAATCCAATTCCGCTTCATACATCTCTAATGGCTTTACATTCTTCGGTTGGATTACCACAGGCTGATTATATTCGGGTAAAATCTCACTATATGCATAAACGAAATTAGATGGCCATTCCGCTCTAATCCTTCCAGCTGACCCAAATATTTCGATAAAATCCACGCCTCCACCAATATTTTGAGAGCACAACACATTAGCTATAACACCATCTTTAAATCTTATGGTGTATGCAGAATTTTGGTCGGCTCCAGTTTCAGGATGCCAAAGGATTTCTCCATAGACGCGCTCAGCCTCCGAACCAAGCATCCAAAGAATTTGGTCTGTGATGTGGGATCCAAGCCAAAATAATTGTCCGCCTCCTTTCTCAGGGTCCGCACGCCAAGACTGTAACGGTGCTCCTCCTTTAGCTGCATTAACATGTACTATATCGCCAACTATACCTCTCTCAATTAACGTTTTCATAGTTCGGCGACCTTCTGCATAACGGGTACAGAATCCTACCATAACGTCCACGCCTGCCTTACGTGCAGCTTCTCTAATCTCAATCCCATCAGGCAAACTAGTAGCCATAGGTTTCTCAACAAAAACATTGTTCCCTGCTTGGATGGAGGCTATCGCAGCTTCTTTAAGCATATGGTGTGGAGTTACAACCATAACACCATCCAATTCTTCTTTAGACAACATATCGTTGTAATCTAAATATGGCTGCTTAAATCCGAAATTTTGGGACATGTTGTACGCTGCAACTTCATTAACGTCTGAACAAGCGACGAATTCCACATTGTCTACATTAGTAAGAGAGGGAGACAAAACCCGAAAGGCATGGTCTCCACACCCAATAAGCCCGATGCGTATCTTTTCTGTCATGTTTTAAACCTCACAAGCCTTAATAGATATCTTATCTGAAACTTTAGTCTTCA
>CAUZEB010000037.1:0-13638 GCA_963578655.1 Dehalococcoidia bacterium
CCGATGCTCTTTTGGAACGAGCACCTGAACTACAGATATCAATGAGTGAAGAAGATGGATCGAACTACAATGTTGCTGATGGTGAATGGATTAAGATTAAATCAAAGAGAGGTGTGTTAGAGGGGCGTGCACTCTTCACGGAAAAAATGAGGACTGGAGAAATATTTGTACCATTCGTAAAACTTAAAGCACACGCAGCTAATTTTCTAACAAATGCAGCATTTGATCCTACATCTAAAATACCAGAATACAAGGTTTGTGCTGTTCGTATAGAAAAAATAGGTGTGTGAAGTCTCGACATAATGAAGAAATACATATCAATAGGAGTGCCTTTTTAATGTCAACCCCTATAACTCAATTACCGAAACCAGCAGTTAATCAATTTAAGGGAAAGAGGAAACTGTTTTTAGTCCCTACGTTCTTTTTCCCTCCTAACATACCAGACGAAGGGACTAGTATATTAGATCGTTACTGGTCCGAGATTAGGGATCAGATTGACAAGCTGGAAAGATCTCTAGGATCCATATCTCACATTTACCATGAAAACTTGTACATAGGTGGAGAGGAGGGATTGTCTCTAATCGAGAACCTAAATCCCAAAGGATTGACATTTATAAAAGCTCTCTCCAATTCGACTGCTTCACTTGAACAAACCGAGGATAAGGATCTTTGGGAAGAAAATTGGGATTGGCAAACATGTATATCCATGGGATTGCTAAGAAGTCAAAAGGTAATGAAGTTAGCTTATGAAAGCTACCAAGAGACTACCCAGAAACGTTTTGAATACTCAAGTAATCGTATTGATGAAACTTTATTGGAAGACGAAACCGCCATTCTTTTCTGTAGAGAAGATCACCGCATTCAATTCCCAAGTGATATTCAAGTATTCTTTGTAGCACCACCTAGTTTGGATACTTTAAAGAAATGGAGAGATCAACAATTTGCGCAGCCCTCCTCTCCAAATTCTTAGAGAAAAACGCAGGAGGCTTCAGATTAAACATGTCAAAGTTCACACATGTGGAGAGCTCATACACAAATCTTTAAATTTACACTCCAGTTAATCCAGTGGCCTCTTATAACAAAATCGATCCGCAAATTCTATTTGTTTTTTCGGACAATATTCAATACACCTATTCCGGGAGTTTTACATGTCACGTAAAAAAGTTGCTCTAAGAAGTAGTCAATGGTTTAACACCCCGGAACTTTATTCGTGGCTCAGGGCTGTTGGTTTTAACGCTCAGGGTTTCAGTGAATCCGATTATAAAGACAAACCTATAATTGGGATATGTAATTCTTGGAGTGAATTGACCCATTGTAACTCCCATCTTCGCCAGTTAGCAGAAGCGGTTAAACGAGGAGTATGGCAGGCAGGTGGGTTTCCACTGGAATTCCCTGTAATGTCTCTTGGGGAATACAACATGAAACCAACATCGATGTTGTATAGAAATTTAATGAGCATGGATGTAGAGGAATCTATTGTGGCTAATCCGTTAGACGGAGTAGTACTCCTCGGTGGTTGCGATAAAACAACCCCTGCCCTTCTAATGGGGGCCGCAAGCGCGGACATACCAGCGATACTTGTTACCGGCGGTCCACAACTTAAAGGGAACTGGCGAGGTGAGGAATTAGGCTCGTGCACCGATTGTCGTCGTTATCACAGCGAGTTGAGAGCTGGAAATATCACAATGGACCAATGGACAGATGTTTTGGGAAGTATCGTTCGAAGCCCGGGCCATTGTATGGTAATGGGAACTGCATCAACCATGGCAGCGATGGGAGAAGCACTCGGAATTGCTTTACCAGGTAATGCTGCCATTCCAGCTGTAGATTCTCGTCGCGCGCAACTTGCTGAATGGGCCGGACGCCAAATAATTGACTGCGTCAAGTATGATATACGCCCCTCAAAGGTTCTTACATTAAAAGCTTTTAGAAATGCCATACGTACTCTCCACGCCATAGGTGGTTCTACTAATGCAATTATCCATTTAATAGCCATAGCTGGTAGAGTTGGAATAGAGTTGCGGTCTGAGATTTTCGATGATTTATCACGTACAACGCCGTTCCTATTAAATCTGAAGCCGTCGGGAGAATTCCTGATGGAGGATTTCTTTTATGCTGGTGGAATTCCGGCTCTGTTACAAGAAATTTCAAGTTTATTAGAATTAGACGCGCCCACAATTACGGGCCAAACTTTAGGCTATCAACTTGAAAACGTGAAGAATTATAACAGCGATCTTATTAAAACCATACAGGAACCTTTACAAGAGGAAGGGGGGTTGGCAGTCCTATATGGCAATTTAGCACCACAAGGTGCGCTAATTAAGCCTGCCGCTGCGTCTCCAAGTCTGCTTACACATCGTGGTAGTGCTATAGTATTCGACAGCCACGAAGATATGGAACAAAAAATAGACGATCCAGGACTAGATGTTAACCCAGAGAATATATTAGTAATGCGGAATTCGGGACCTATAGGTGGCCCAGGAATGCCTGAATGGGGGTTTCTACCCCTGCCCAAAAAGCTCCTCTCTAAAGGCATAAGAGACATGGTCAGATTAAGTGATGCTCGAATGAGCGGAACAGCTTTCGGGACGGTAGTTGTTCATATATCACCTGAATCAGCATCCGGCGGACCTTTGGGAATCGTGAGGACAGGCGATATAATCGAGTTAGATGTCCCCAACAGAAGATTAGATCTTCTGATCTCCAAGGAAGAAATGACCGAGCGAAGCGCTGAAATTCAGGTTGTAAAACAACACTATCAACGCGGGTACGGCTGGATGTACTCCAAGCACATACTTCAGGCGAATAAAGGATGTGATTTCGACTTCCTTACACACAACAACCTAATATAAAATGAGGAATCACTCTTGGTGCACCTGAACTTTTATGGAGCCCGAGGTTTTATCTGATGCTATTTCGAAACCTTTTTGAATATCTTGTAGACTGACGATATGTGTCACAATTTTCTTCAGCGGGCTCATGGTAGAAGACAAAAAATCTATCGCCATTTCGAAATCATGTCGCCCGTTTATAACACTGTAACAAGATGAGAAATATATGGTATGTTCCTTCAACAAAGGTTTCATCCAATCCAAGATAATTGGCACATGAAATCCACCCAATATAGAGATCCGTCCTTGCATTCGTGTTACCTCTATAGCCTGCGGTAGGATACTTTGGCTCGAACCTCCAACGGTCTCTAGGGTTAAATCAGCGCCTCTACCATCAGTAACTCCTAATATTGCCTCAATAAGTTCATCATCATCCGGTGAAAAACTATAATCTGCTCCCAAAGTCCTTGCCATGATTGCCTGGTGTTTATGCATAGATGTAACAAAAATCTTGCCCGCACCCATGGCCCGAGCAGCTGATACTGCCGTAAGACCAATTGTCCCCGATCCTAATATGACCACCGTGTCACCACTATTTATTTGACCTCTACGCAGTCCGTGGATTGATACTGCTAATGGTTCCACTAATGCACCATCCTGCCAATCCATACTTTCACCTATTGGATAGCAGCCGTCTGCTCTCCGTTTGATATACTGGGCGAATCCTCCTCCTTCATTGAAGGCCTTATTAGAACATTGACGAAATTGGCCCTGCCGGCAAAACCAGCAATCTTTACAATTCAGTCCCTGACCTATAGTTTCGACAGCCACTCGTTGCCCAATCTTACTTGCATCAACGGCTTTACCAACTTCAACTATTTCGCCAGAAACTTCATGACCTCCAGGGGATGTCTCGTGAGTTAAGTTTTCAGCATAGTTTAAGAGATCCGATCCACAAATACCTGTTGACTTCACTCGTATCAAAGCATCTCGATCGCCGACTATAGGACGGTCTATCTTTCTTAGTCGCATCTTACCTTTGCCGTCATGCAAAGCAACCCTCATATTAGTCAAATGACTCTCCTTGTTAGACTATATCAGTACGTAAAAGTTCTTTACTATTTCGAAGGAAGTCCTTCGCACCTTGGACAATTAAGTTATGGATCCTGATTTCGTGTAATTTATCGTAAGACATACCATGGCCAGCCTCTTTTATACGTTTTGAAACCTCTATTTGAGCACCCAGAACATCGGGATGATCCGGCTTACCGGGATATCCCATCGATTGAGCCAAATCGTTTGGTCCCCACGTAAAAGCGTTTATTCCCTGTACTTGAAGTATTTCATCTAAGTTTTGAAAGGCCGTGATTGTCTCCAGTTGAGCCATAATAAACATCTCTTGGTTAGCCTTAGTCATGAATTCAGTTCTTTCACTACTGGGAGCATTTAATAGATCAGAATTATTGTAAAATGTACCTCTACCCCCTCCCCAACTACGATTACCTTCGGGATAAAAGAGGCAAGCATCAACTAGAGCTTGTGCCTGTTCTTTTGTTTCTATATGCGGTCCCTGAATTCCCATTACACCTCTATCGAGAAATTTAATAACAGTGGATGGTTGTATATCAGGTACTCTGGCAATTACAGTCAACTCCAATCCGCAGGCAACTCGACAAATCGAATCAATAGTCTCAGGTGTAAAGGCTCCATGTTCGCCATCAATATATATATAATCAAATCCACCCAGCATCCCTATAAGCTCTAGAGTCTCTATAGATGGGAATACGAAGTTGACCCCTAATGCTTTATATCCACGCCTGTTTTTAGATAAGATCCTATTCTCAATCGTTTTCATCGTGGTACCTACTCTCGCTCATTCATTTCCGGGTCAAATTCGTTTAACGGTATAACGTCTTTGAGCCATTTTAACAAGTCTCCGATATTTTCAGTAGAAATTTCATGATGCATGTCATATTCTTTATATGTGGGTTGATATCCAACATCTTCAAGGAATTGACGAGCCCTTCTAGCATAATTCACGGGTATTACAACATCTCGTGTTCCGTGCGATATAAATATCTTCTGTGTCCTATTCTCAGGAAGAGATGTTTGTAAGCATTCTGTAGATGGTATTTTAGAACTTAACGCAACGACGCCTCGTATCATCTCGGGATTACTTAGGCCATAATGATAGGCGATCATACCTCCTTGGGAGAATCCACCGAAAATTATTTTATCGGTTTGTATGTCGTACTTCTCGCAAATTTCTTTCATGAATACAGTAATTTTATCTAGTCCATTATTGAATGATTCGTGCGTAAACTCGTTGCCCATTGGAAACCACGCATATCCCTGCATCCCAGGTGACAATTCTATATGGAGGGGAGCATTAGGACAAATATACAGGTACGAGTGTGTGTCTAATAAAGGGCATAATCCAGCTAGATCACCCATATGAGATCCAAATCCGTGTAAAAGAATGATTAAAGGATAAGACCTTTCAGGATTATACAAACTAGGTTCTATAATTAGGTATTGCAGAGATTTTCCCTGATGTATCTTAGTTGTCAAATTCCTAGTCCTAGACAGCCAATTAGTAGCATTTCAGTGGATTATCAGTATAATACCGACTTGAGCTAAACAAATCCACTATGTAGAATTTACATATCAATCAATCCATACCACACTCATTATTGTTAAAATCGAATCCTTAAGTTCCATTTCGTTTGGGGTATTGAATTTAATCTCCGTTACCACGAAAATATACATGATAAACCTGTAATGTAAAAGAATTCATACAATCGAGGTATTTTTATGAGCATATTTGTCGAACGCTTGGAAAAAGTTGGCCGTGAAACTTCGTCTCCTATAGGTTTCGGTACGGTTTCTAAAGGAACTGATGGTTTCTCTGACATGATAATTATTGGAGGGATAGTCTCTGAAGATCTTATGAAAAATGAGATTGATATAGACAACAACGTGGATGCTATTTTAGTATCGATAGATTCATCTAAATTTGCGTCTTTAAAAGACGTTTCAAACTTGTTAACAGGCCGTTTGTGGGGAGTGCGATCTCATTCCCTAACTGTAACTCAATTATCTCAATTAAAAGAAACAGGATGCGATTTTATGGTATTAGATATAGGTGAGACACCTGCAATATTATTAAGTGATGAAAGTATTGGAAAAATAATAACTCTTGACCATGAAGTTAACAATAATTTATCTAATGCTATCGATTGCCTCAATCTGGATGGCGTGCTTTTTATTTCTAAAGATAATTCACTCCCTCTTACTTTAGAGAAGATGATCAACTTTCAAATGGTACGAAGTCGCATCGACAAACACTTCATATTAAAAGTCCCTACAGATCTTAAGTCGAGCGATGTAGAAACATTGAGGGACGCCAATATATCTGGGTTACTAATTGACCTGAAATCGTCAAAGGCAATTGCGAAATTAAAGAAAACAATCTCTGGCCTACCAGTTCGTAAAAGCAAATCCCGTAATCGGGATCCTGTGTCGCCACGACTATACAGTAATTCTTAGTTGGCAGTTCGTGTAGAAGAGAAGAGCTACCATGATTGGGTTTAGCGCCCTTCGCCCAATCTCTTTATAAGAAATTCCGGCAGTTCTAGAGATTTCATTTTTTCCTGTGTCTTGCGATATTCATATTCGACTCGATAATGGGTTATCGAATCGTTATTAGAATCGTAAAGTGCATACGATGTTCGGGGATCGCCATCTCTAGGCTGGCCCAATCCTCCGGGATTGATAATCAGGCGATTGGTACCTAATTTAATATTGGTGTTCTCAGGGAATTCAAGAAACATGGCCCCATCTTCTTTTGGTCTACATATAAAAGGAATATGCGAATGGCCTAGAAGGCACTGGTAAGTATCGAAATGCATGAAACTTGCCACTGCAGTTGGTACAGAAACAACATACTCCCAGATGGGATCACGAGGACTACCGTGGACTAATGTGAACTCCCCAATCTCTAATTTTAGGGGCAAATCCATCAAAAAAGAGACGTAATCTTCAGGCAATTGGCTGGAGGTCCATCTATTTGTCTCTGCGGCAAATGAATTGAATGCCTCCAAGCTCAGCTTCCCAATGGACGCCAAGTCATGATTCCCTACTACAGCCTTATATTCATGCTGTCTTAACAGGTCAATACAGGCAACAGGATCCGGTCCGTAACCAACTAGATCACCCAGTGACCATATTTGATCAAACCCTCCACGTTCTTTTGCATCGCGTATAACAGTTTCAAAAGCTTCCAGATTACTGTGAACATCTCCTATCACTAGTGCTCGCAAAGTGTACCAACCTTGAGGTAATAATATATAACCAATATAATGAAGGCGTCTGATGTGAAAATATGATAACACTTTTCCCCAGTCGAGGCATCCAGAATGACTTACAGTCAGAGTGCTCAAGTGACGTCCCGATCTCCTGAGGAGACCCAGTCAATAGGGAGAATTTTAGGTAATTATTCCCATCCCGGTGACGTTATTTTGCTCATCGGCGGTCTAGGCTCAGGAAAGACCTGTCTCACTCAAGGTATCCTTTGGGGATTAGGAGTAGAAGAGTATGCTAGGAGCCCGACATTTGTTCTAATGTCAGAATATCACGGACGTCTCCCTCTATACCACATGGATCTATATCGACTTGATAGCTTAAGGGAAATTGCTGATCTTGGACTAGAGGAATATTTAGACGGCGACGGCGTCTCTGTCATTGAGTGGGCAGACAAAGGATCAGAACTTCTTTCTCAAGGTTATTTGACAATAACGATGACGTATGTAAGCGAAACAACTCGAATGCTGCTCTTTGAAACCAATGATAGGCATTATGCTGTTGCCATTGATACTATAAAAATGGATATGATACCTAGGTAGTTAGCGATATGGAACTTCTAATTGACACCTCAACCAGATATGCCTCAATCGGTCTGTCTGTTGAGGGCGTAACAATCTCCGAACATACTTGGCGCTCTAATCGCAACCATTCTGTAGAATTAGTACCCTCTATACAAACATTGATGAATCAAGTTGGTGTTGCATTAGGTGAACTCAAAGCTATCTTCATAGCTAAGGGTCCGGGCGCATTCAGTGCCCTGCGAGTTGGCATAAGTACCGCAAAAACGCTAGCATATAGCCTGAAGATCCCGATAGTAGCAATCAACACTTTGGAAATAGAATCGAAACCCTATCTCAACCTAGGATACAGGGTGAATGCAATAATTAAGGCTGGTAGAACCCAAGTATACATAGGGCGATTTGGAATGCAAAATACAGAAGTGACTCCACAATATGAATCAATAAGCCATGAGCAGCTCGCGTATGAATCCGACTCAGCACTATATTGTGGTGAAGCAATACGTGAATTATCTGATTTCCTAAAGGAAATTCATGGTCCTAATGTTTTGTTACCATATTTAGTTCCACCAACTAGACAAATTAGTGTACTTGCACGTCTGGCATATAGGAAATCACAAATGGCAATCAGCGACGATCCTGTAACTCTAGAACCGTTCTATTTACGTAGCTCACAAATAACACTAGCCATAAATAACTTGTCGAAGAAATAATACTTTAAGGAGTTCTCAAAATGGAACGTACATTGGTTCTCTTGAAACCGGATGCTATTCAAAGAAACTTAGTGGGACATATTATTACAAGGCTAGAAGGCAAAGGACTGAAAATAGTTGCTATGAAACTAATGGATGTCACAAGAGAATTGGCCAGCAATCATTATTCAGAGCACATCGATAAACCCTTTTACGAAGCACTAGTGCAATTCATCACTTCTGGACCAATAGTTGCATTAGTACTTGAAGGAAACGAAGCGGTAAAGATAGTAAGAACCCTCATGGGGCTTACTAATCCAGTTGAGGCTGCTCCAGGTACAATCAGAGGCGATCTCGCTATGTCTATAGGTTCAAACTTGATCCACGGCTCGGATTCTATAAACTCGTCCACTAAAGAAATACGCCTGTTCTTCACAGCAGAAGATATTTTAGAATACCAAAAGAACGTCGAAGAATGGATTATTGAATCCTGACCACTTCATGAGCTTTGGACCACATACCTTCTATATCGTAATAGATACGCTTCGTAGATTCAAATACGTGTATCACCAAATCCCCGTAATCAAGTAGTCTCCAGGATGACCCGGTAGTTCCTTCAGAATGATGCAATCTGACCCCGACTTCCTTTAGACCTTGCTTTATATCTTCTACTAGCGCTCCTATTTGGCGTTGTGACTCACCAGTAAGAAGTACAAAATAGTCGGTAAGATCGCTCAACTCTCTAATATCTAAAATGACAATATCAGAGGCTTTTTTATCGGAAGCTAAGTTGACTACAAAATGGGCTTGATCTATTGGCTTTAGTGACTCTGTCATATAAGGATTATAGTAATAATTAACCTTTTGGTCAATTATCGATTATAGTGATTGATACCGGGACCGTCATTGTGCTAGTCTGTCCACTATGAGTAAAGGACGCGTTATAGTAGCCATGAGTGGAGGAGTTGATTCCTCCGTAGCAGCACTGTTACTGAAAGAGGAAGGTTATGAGGTAATCGGTGTTACTATGCGCCTATGGACAATTAAAGATACCGATCAACGTAAAACACATAAAGGTTGCTGCTCAATCGAAGATGTAGAGGACGCCCGAAGGGTATGCCAAATTATTGATACTCCTCACTATTTTTTAAATTTTGAAAGAGAATTCCAAGAACATGTCGTTAGTTATTTCATAAAAGAATACGATAATGGTCGTACTCCTCATCCTTGTCTAGCTTGCAACGATAAAATCAAATTCGATTTTCTCCTTAGAAAGGCCACGTTTCTCGACGCGGACTATATAGCAACCGGCCACTACGCCCGAATTGAAAAAGAAGATAATAGCCTGACATTACTTAAAGGTATAGACGAAAAAAAGGATCAATCATATGTCCTCTTTACCTTAAACCAACCTGAGATGCAACGCCTATTATTACCTGTGGGAAAGTTCCCCAAGGAATACATTCGTAAAATAGCGTTAGATGCGGGACTTCCTGTAGCAGATAAACCTGATAGCCAAGATATCTGTTTTATACCAGACGGAGATTATCGCAAATTTGTTAGAGAGCAAAGTAAACCAAAACCGGGCCATATGGTGTCTCTGACTGGTGATGTTTTGGGAGATCATCCAGGTATACAGTTCTTTACTGTAGGTCAACGAAGAAAGCTTGGCCTTAAAATGCACTCGGAATCCCCAATGTATGTGACTAAGATCAATACAGAGAAAAATGAAATTATATTAGGCAGCGAAAAAGATCTGTACAGTTCCAAATTATGGGCATCCAATGTAAATTACTTATCCGATAACCCACCTTCACAATCCTTCAGAGCAACGGCCAAAATTAGATATAAAGCCTCTGAAATGCCGGCAAATATAAACCCACTCAGTAACTGGGCTGAAATAACCTTCGACGAACCTCAACGTGCTGTGACTCCAGGACAACCAGTAGTGTTCTATGATAATGAAAAAGTAATAGGAGGTGGTTTTATAGAAATTGAGGAGCCCGATACGAGGGGGGAAATAAATTGAACGCTAAAGAACTAATACGGATCGGACTGGACGAATATTTTAATGCTTTGCCTATGTTACTGGATGGTCTGACCAAAGAAGAAAGACGATATCAACCTACTCCTGAGTCACATCATATAGATTTTGCTGTCTGGCATATGGCACGAGTAGAAGATAATTGGATACATCAGTTTGCCAAAGGCACCGAACAAATATGGATACAGCATTCCTGGTATCGAAAGCTTGAATTGCCGCGAGACGGGACAGGCTACGGATTTACCTCGGACGAGGTCAAAACTCTCCCAGTGTATGATATAGATGTGTTAATGAGCTACTATCGGATCGTCGCACAGGAAACTAGAAACTATTTAACCCAAATATCACAAGATCAATTAAACTATTGCCCTGAACCAGATAAGCGCCCCGGATATAGCATTGGTCAGATGTTGAGTCATATCATCGTCGAGGAAAGTCAGCATTTGGGCCAGATATCCTATATTAGGGGCATGCTTAAGGGTATCAATAACTAAGCACACGGTTAACAAGCCATGTCAACACATCGTAAGGTCTACCCCTCATTCGCTGAAGAATCTGATTTGATAAGCGAAGGATACGAACCAGTTGCAGGACTTGATGAAGCTGGGCGGGGATCATTAGCGGGTCCTGTGGTGGCAGCTGCTGTAATCTTGCCTACCAACATCAGAGCTAATTGGGTAAGACTAATAAATGACAGTAAGCGAATGTCCGCTCATCAGCGGGAATACGTTTATAGTCGCCTACACGAGCACGCATTGGCAATCTCAGTCGGCAAAAGTTCATCTATTGAGATTGACCGCATTAATATCTTAGAGGCAACTCGATTAGCCATGAAGCGCGCATTAGAAAACTTAGCGGTAAGACCTCAATTCCTATTGATTGATGCCTTGACTCTGCCAACGATACCAATAAATCAAAAACCTATAATTCATGGGGACACTATTTCCATGTCAATAGCAGCCGCATCCATAATCGCAAAAGTAACCCGTGACAAAATTATGCGGAATAACGACGATGACTATCCAGGATATGGCTTCGCCAAACACAAGGGCTACGGCACGAGAGAACATCTAAGAAACTTAACGCTTTTGGGCCCCTGCACCATTCACAGATTTTCCTTTAGACCAGTTAGAAGCATTAATCATAGTTTTAAAAGATAGAAGTATCTTCCGGACAGAATTTGCCTGAATAATTAATCACAATTACATGCGATTAACGGATCTTATTCCGCCTAAAACTCAGGATTCCGAAACTTACCATGCATGCAAGACTAACTACACCCATAGGTCTCCGTCGCGTCTGTTCATTTCTTAACGAGCTACAATTACCATTGTCTGTACTATGTATGGCAACATTCTCTTCAAGTTTTATTGAATCATCATTAGATTCTTTTTCAATACTTTCCATTTCAATGGACTTCAGAGAGGTACTTCTAATATTATTTGCTTTTGGCTGTGGGGTTAAGCTGTAAGGCTGCAATGTAGGCCGTGCGATACGTGTAGGTACGGAACGTTCTCTACCTTCTGGCGAAAACAATGGTGCTCCAATTGCAGTTCTCCACCGGTTTTCAAGTTCCACCCGCCCCATGTTATAAATCAAAGTTATTGCATCATCGATATTCCTGCCAGATTTCATAGCAGCCATCAAAGCTTTTATTTTTTCGGCACCGAACACTTCTATCATGAAACGGACAATGCTTCTTCCTTGCCCATAGAATATAATGATGTCGTCAGGAGTACCTGGTAAAACAGGCAGTGACGTAATAGGAAGGAGTCTATCTGTTGCAATGGCGAATTCAAGGGCAATATCGTAAGAAAATCCTGGATCGATATTGCCGTATTCAGCCAACCCTTCATCAAGCCATGAAGGTACAGTTCTATAAACACTGTCGCCTGCTCTATGAGTTAGAATATGAGTCACTTCATGTGAAGTCGTTCCTATTGCACCGCGTCCACCGCCTAGTACCAAAAGAGTCCCTACTTTAACGAAGGCTTGTCCTTCGGTTATTAGCTCTCGCCTGATGGTCGTACTTCCGGGAGGAAGAGCTACCAACATCTCTTTGACATTATTATACATTGTTACTCTAATTGGTTCTTCAGTATCGGCTCCCAGTATGGGTCCCATGTGCTGTAAAGTCTCAATCGTAGCATCCAAAACCAGCTGGGCTCGTTTTTGAACAGGGCCATGATAAGAAACCGTCACGGGTCCACGTGAAAGTTCATCCCACGTAAACCTGGCATCATGGTATATGAAATCAGTAGGCTCTGTAATAAATGAGTTACCGGCATTATCCTCAATTTCAAAGTGATATCTGATTACGGTTCCTGGTGGAATGTAACGCGTACTTGTATTTGTTCGCCAAAACAATTCGGAGTCCACTACGAATTCCTCTTCAAACTTTAAGTAATTATATGAGCCAGTCGTTCCCTGGCCAGTATTGAATCTTACAGCTATAGATGCAATCTTGTTATCTGAGCTCGTCTTTAACTGAAATCTTATCCCCTCCGGAAATTCGCTTATTGCTCCTGAATAGAGTACTTCAATTGGACTATTATCGTCAGCGTAAACTGATAAACTCGTAAAAACAAAAAGACACGGGACGAACAGCAGGAACAGCAACTTCCCACGACGCAGTTCTGATACGAGTATGGATTTAAACTCTTGGACTGATATTGTTGAACGCACCTAAATACTCCGACTTGGTGAACACACTGGCCCTTGGACTGGTTTAGAAAATATAGATACCTGTTAATCTGTTATTGACTCCGTAACTTACTTCGGGCAGTCAATAAGCGTTGAAACGTAGTCACAATAGTAAGAAATCCTATGATACCCAATGAAATCACAGTTGCTATCGATATCCATTGTCCAATAATGAGGCCTGCACCCATAACTATGACACGCTCAGGGCGAGTCATTATACCCGAGCTACATTCTATCCCCAGACCCTCTGATCTGGCTCTTAGATAGCTGACCATAAAGGAGCCTGATATCGCAACATACACAAGAATCTCTGCTATATCTGAAGATTCCCCGATGTAAAAAATGAGAAGTCCTAACAGAACGATCGTCTCTGAAAGCCTATCAACAACCGAATCCAATAGAGCTCCAAACTTGGAATCCTTTCCTAATCTGCGAGCTAATGAACCATCAATCAAATCGAATAAAGAACCAATTAATAAAAGAAC
>CAUZEB010000038.1:0-13484 GCA_963578655.1 Dehalococcoidia bacterium
AGTTTTCCTCCGTGAATATTGCCCTCTAGTTTATGACTCACTTTGAAACCTCCATTGGGAAATCATGAATGAGAATCTAAAAGATGCCCGAGCTTATCCTTTTTCGTTTGAAGATATCGCTTATTCTCTTCATTGGTAGCAGCAATTATTGGAACACGTTCTTCAAGCTCAAGACCAAAACTTTCTAGTCCTACTCTTTTACTGGGATTATTGGTTAACAATCGTAATTTTCTAACCCCTAAATCTTCTAGGATTTGGGCACCTACTCCGTAGTTCCGGGGATCTGGATCAAATCCTAGCCTTATATTAGCCTCGACGGTGTCTAAGCCTTGGTCCTGAAGATTATAGGCTTTTAATTTATTGTGCAGACCTATGCCTCTCCCTTCTTGTCGCATATATAAAAAGACGCCTGTTCCTTCCTCACTAATGGCATTCAGAGCTATTTTCATCTGGTCACCGCAGTCACATCGGATGCTTCCAAATACATCTCCCGTTAGACATTCGCTGTGAACTCGAACAAGTGTAGGTTCGTCAGTGGAAATCTCGCCCATAACAAAAGCAATATGACTGACTTCACCTGGGCTTCCATCCTCACCTAGTCTGCTTATGTATGAGATAGCGGTAAATTCACCCATATCGGTCGGGATTCTAGCCTCTGCTATACGTTCAATCATCTTTTCGTGCCTTCGGCGATAAGTTATCAGATCGGCGACGGTCACGATCTTGATGTCAAATTTATTGGAGAAATGTTCTAGATCATCCATTCTGGCCATCGTGCCGTCGTCAGACATGATTTCGCATATAATACTTGCAGGATACAGGCTGGCTAGCCGCGTCAGGTCAACGCTGGCTTCTGTCTGTCCAGCTCTAACTAAAACTCCTCCTTCCATGTACCTCAATGGGAAAATGTGGCCTGGTCTAGCCAAATCTTGAGGAGTAGTGTCGGGATTAATTAGAGCTTGTATAGTCACAGATCTGTCGTAAGCAGATATTCCTGTAGTGGCGTTACTCAAAGCATCGACTGATACAGTGAAGGCTGTAGAATGTCGAGCTGTGTTATCCTGGACCATTAGTGGGAGGCCAAGCTCTTCCAATCTAGTTCCCAACATTGGGACGCAGACGAGACCTCTCCCGTGGGTCGCCATGAAATTGATGGCATCAGGAGTAACCATTTCTGCGGCCATTACTAGGTCACCTTCATTTTCTCGATCCTCATCGTCCACGATGATCACCATACGCCCAGACTTTATATCGTCAATTGCGTGTTCAACACGAGAAACAGGCATTTTCAAATATCCTTTCTTCCTTTAAAAACTTTCTTCTTAAGCATGATATTCAGTTTAAGAGTAGAGTCGCTTAGTAAGGCTTTCTACATATTTAGCCAGTATATCCACTTCGAGGTTAACTGAGTCGTTAACATGAATAGTACCAAATATAGTATTTTCTTTAGTATATGGCACTATGGTTACTGTGAATGTGGACATGTCACAGTTTACTACGGTAAGACTAGTACCGTCCACAGTGATAAAACCTTTTTCTACTATGTATTTCATGAAAGGACTCGGTGTCGTTACAGTAATCAGTAATGCATCAGATTCCTTTACTATGCAACGAACGTGGCCTATAGTATCGACGTGACCTTGGACAATGTGCCCTCCAAAGCGACCAACCGCTTGAATGGCCCTCTCTAAGTTTACACTTGAGTTAGCACTCAGTTGTCCCAAGTTTGTGCGGCGAATGGTTTCGGGCACAATATTTACCCTAAAATAGGATTCATATAGATTGGTAACTGTTAAACAAGCGCCGTTAACAGATACACTGTCACCAACTTTCAAATCATCCAGAACTAACGATGCTGTAATATCCAAACGATCCGATTCAATTATCTTAATTCTGCCTATTTCTTCAACTATACCTGTAAACACGCAATCAAGCTCCACGATAACCTATAATTGCTATATCCTGACCGAATGCTTTAGTTCTAGGATGTTCTAGACGAAGAGCATTAGTCATGTTTGAGACGCCCTTGCCCATAACTGGAGAAGGCGCATTCTTCCCTCCAATTATGGTTGGCGATATAAAGGCGATTACTTTATCAACAAGTCTAAGATCAAATAGAGACCCCAGAAGTATGCCACCAGTTTCCACCAATATGCTAGTGATATCGTTTTCTCCCAGTATTTGCATTAGTTTGACTAAATCGACATGGTCATCCTCACCCGACACTGTTTTAAAATCTGCGTGAATTTCCTTAGTGGATTGGCGTCGAGCTGATGTGGATGTAATTATCATTGTTCTTCCAGGTTGACTTAACAGGCTCGCACCAGGTGATATCTTTCCCTTGGAGTCAAGAATTATCCTAACAGGTTGGTTTTTTAAGGGATTACCAAATTGATCCCTCGCAGTTAGGCGAGGATTGTCGATAACGACCGTATTAATTCCGACCATAACTGCATCCGATTGAGAACGAAGCTTGTGCACATAGGCTCTTGATGCTTTAGAGCTTATCCATTTGGAGTCACCCGAACGTGTGGCTATTTTTCCGTCTAGACTCATAGCAAACTTTGCAGTAACAAATGGATATCCTGTAGTAATATATTTTGTGTATGCCTCAATTAATTTGGCTGCGGTATCTTTACACTCTCCTAATTCAAGTTTAATTCCAGCATCCCTGAGACGGGAAATCCCATGTTGGTTTACTAGAGGGTTTGGGTCAATCATGGCAACACAAACCTGGCTGATCCCAGCTCCAATTATGGCTTCTGTGCAAGGAGGTGTGCGGCCAAAATGATTACAAGGTTCTAATGTAGTGTATAGAGTGGCTCCTTTTGCTCTGTCACCGGCCTGATGAAGAGACATTACTTCCGCATGAGCCTGCCCCGGAGGTTGGGTCCAACCTTGTCCTACAACAGTGTTGTCCTTAACTACGATTGACCCGACAGCCGGATTAGGGCTCACAGAGCCTAAAGTCTTCTGTGCCAACGTCAAAGCTTTATCCATATATGTCATAATCTATGGTACCTAGCTATGGTTATCGAAATCCTTATACATGCGGCTTGCGGTCGGATCGGTTTGTCCTTGGTATTTACTACCTAGTACTGGAGAACCGTATGGATTATCTGCAGGAGCGGAAAGCCTAAGATACGACATTTGCCCGATTTTCATGCGGTAATACAAAGCAATAGGAAGGTTGGCAACGTTACTAAGTTCGAGTGTGAGATGGCCCTTCCAACCAGGATCAACATATCCGGCGGTTGAATGTATCAGAAGGCCTATACGTCCCAGGGAACTTTTCCCTTCCAAACGAGCCACTAAGTCATCTGGCAATTCAACATATTCTAGAGTGCTTGCTAAAACGAACTCTCCAGGGTGCAATATAAATGGAGTTGTGTCGTCTATCTCCACCATTTCCATGAGATCACTCACGTCCTCTCTAATGTCAATAAAAGTTTTACGTGAGTTTCTAAATACAAGGAAACGTTGGTCAAGGTGTACGTCAATACTAGCTGGTTGTATGCACCCAGTTCCCAAAGGTTTCACCACGATACGTCCCTTTTCAAGTTCTTGTTTTATAGTATGGTCGCTGAGAACCATAGTCCCTCCAATTTAAAATAGTTTTAAATCGTCCGAAAGGTCTCTTCCAAGAATTGTAGCAATCGTCTGATCTTGACGCAATCCTATCCTAACCAAATATGACTTATTGATTAACTAACATAGACAACTGAGGTTGTTAATGGGTGCGAAAACCTTTATTTAACCATAATATCTTATATCATTAACTCTAGAAGCCAATAAGTCTGAATACCAGTTTTGTGACGTAGGTCTTTTACGGCTGCATGCTAAATACTACCTCCACTGTCATATCCAATTGTAGTTCTCCAGGACTAATGGAACTATTATTCATCTCTGAATCCATAAAAGTCATTCGTGTTAAATCCGATCGGGATACATTTATTGATCCAGCATAATCGTTGATCGCTATGGGATGACCTTTATTAACGCCTAAGAGATTTGCGAAGTGATCTGCTTTAATTACGGCATCTGTGATTGACAAATTACGGAGTTCCTCTTCGTACATTTTTGTGTTATCTAAAGTGAATCTTATGCTATTAATCCTAACAAATTCACCCACGGCATCCACTATATTGTCTATAATGATTGCCGACTTCGATATGTCACGGATGTTGACTTTTACGAAATTACTAACTTCAAATCCGATCAGGACTTGTTTTCCTATACGGCTCCCATTCTTCGATGTTTCCACATATTCGTATCTAGGATAAATGTTAAAGAAAGACGTTTGAATATCATTGTCGGCAATATCGTGCTCCTGAAGTACTTCCATTAGTGATTTGGCGGCGACGGCGGCATCTTTACGAGCTTTGGATACTGTGGGAGCAACAGCCTCAATACCAACATCCAATATTGCGATATCAGGAGTCAAAGTTAATTTCCCTACTCCGAATACTCTGATCGCTGAATCAGATAGCGAAGTGTGCAGTCTCGTAGAGTTTGAATCACTTTCAACTGGCGTCTTCAGAGATGACGTAGCTTGCTCACTCGTGGCCGAATTAATCGACTTGAAATTCGTTGAAGTTGGCTTTCCTATTGAATCGGACGGAACGGAACTGCAGGATGTTATCAGAGCTATCAGCAGTAGTGTTGAGGAAATTGGGGTGATGATTGCCTTTACGATATGCATTCGAGTCTCTCTCTCTGAATATATTGATCCGATCGGCGATTCATTATACTCCAGAGTTGGAGATGGACACCTATGCGGAACTTACCCAGTATTTCACTATTTTTTCGAGCATGGAATCTGATTCGGTGGGACTGATTGGATAAATTCCTGCCCTGTAGGTTCTATTAATGACAAATCTTGAACCTTTTGGGTATAATTTAACTATACAGACAAAAAAACTCCAGTAATATTCATGTGGATGCTAGGTAGAACTTCAAATGAGGCCATTAACACGGGAAGTCATACAAAGTATAATCCTTGCCTTAACAATCTTTGTTTTACTGGGTTCGAGTATCCAGAACTTTCGTGTAGAAGGTTACAGTATGCGAGACACTCTTCAGGAGGGTCAGTATGTGATAGTCACCAAAGTGGTATATTGGCATCTAAATCCAAAATTAGTTAATTCGACCTTCCCTTTTATCAATATCAACGAAAATATTGAATTCTTCCTGTTCCACTCGCCTTCACGCGGTGAAGTTGTCATATTTAAATTTCCCAATGATAAAAAACGCGACTTTGTAAAACGTATAATAGGAGTGCCCGGAGACATCGTCGAAATAACGAAAGGAATAGTGATGGTTAATGGTAAGCCATTGCAGGAGCCTTACGCTACTACTGGATATCCGGTCACTTTGGGATCCGTAAAGGTGCCAAAGAATGCCTATTATGTTTTAGGTGACAATAGGCCCGTAAGTAGTGATTCCAGAGCTTGGGGATTGGTCCCTGCAGATAACATAGTCGGGAGAGCTTGGCTCACATATTGGCCTTTGGGTCAAATAGGTCTTGTAAAGCATAGAGGTGGCAGTTAGCTGCAACGTGAAGGCATCTTCTGTAAGAAAACCAAATCATTTTGAGATTAGTATTACACATCTGACTCAAATCAAGCGAGACGAATTCAGATCCGTTTAGAATTGTTGAAATGCGGCATAACGTCTTTAGCAAACACCTTTAATTGGTCCATGAACATATTTCTTGGCATTCCTTCAGGCCAGTGCAATATTATGTGCTCCAACCCCGGATATTGTTCTTCTATATCTCTTAAGAATTCGAGTAGTCGATCGGAAGGCCCGCAGATCCATGCTTTCTGGGCTACTCCGTCTTCTAAAGAAGGCCTTCGTGCTGGAGCTCCGGGCGTGCCCCAGGGACGTCCCTTTTCGTCAGTGTATCTTACAAACCCGAACGGCGCGAACCACTTGTATCGCTCGTCGTGGTAAGGCCTTAACTTCTGAATGGCTTTATCTTGGGTATCTGATATGTAAAATCCTATACCTAATGCAAGATCTCCACCTAATTTAACATCACGTCCATATGTAGAAAACGAATCCATACATTTACGAAAGACTTGTTCGACCAATTTCTCTCCTGTTAATGATACGATACCCTTGAATCCGTTACGGGCCATGAATTCTATACTGTTACCACTAACTATAGGTTGCCACGTTTCAACCGGTAAATTAATTGGTCTTGGCACGAGCGTTATCTCCTTTAGAGGGTATCCTCTATATTCCACGTCCTGGGGTATCGTGTAGTGTTTTCCTGCGTGGCTAAATCGTTCGGAATTGAAAGCCTTTTGTATAATCTCTATTTGCTCTTCAAACAGTTCCCTATTAGCTTGATTATCTATAACAGGGAAACCAAAAGTTTCTACTTCGCGACTATGATATCCACGTCCTACACCAAATATAACTCTGCCTTTTGTAAGAATATCGGCCGTCGCGTAATCTTCTGCAAGACGCAGCGGATGCCACATTGGTACGATGTTAAAAGCACATCCAAATTTGAGAGTCTTAGTCATTTTGGCCAAATGGACACTGAGGAGGGGAATATTTGGTATACATTCATATCCTTCTTTTTGGAAATGATGTTCAGCCATCCATAGCGCGTAAAACCCCAGTTTATCCATAAGTTTAGCGATTTCTTCACTAGATCTGAAACTTTGGATTAGGTCCTCATTAGCATAAGTCCTTTCATCTGACGGAGTACCCTCAGTTCCAACATTGTCGAGTTCTATATTACCCACATAGAGAACAGAGAAATGTTTGATCATAGTAAAATGCCTTTCATTTTGGGTTGTTCCTAAGAGATAGTTAATCAATTTAACAAATATTATGCAATCTTTTTGGAGTGTTGGGATTACGCTGTACAATGGTGTAATACAGTTGTTTCTGCCGTACGGGATGAGTCGTATATAATGGTTTAGGAACGCTATTCAATCCGATAGTCTAGCTTACTAGTCTCTGTGGCCTTGATCCTTAGAATTCCTGAAGGATACCAATATTAGATATTATGGTTCCAGTACAGAACCTATAAAATGTGGATGACCTTGTAAAAATTCCGCTGCTTTTAAGGGGCGTTTACCTTCTATCTGTAACTTATTTATTACAAGAATACCGTTGTTTGTGCCAATGCCAATACATTTGTTTTCTAATCCGATCACGTGTCCTGGGGTAAATGTATGAGGATAATCAATATCGACCTTTGAAACATCGATGATTTTTAATCGCTTACCATTCCACTGGGTGAAACACCCTGGCCACGGATCAAAAGCTCTAACTCGGCGTGCAATATAGTCAGCTGAGCGACTCCAGTCTATTTCTGCATCAGTTCTTGATAACAGACCGGTTATAGATACTAGTGCGGGATCTTGCGGTTTTGGCTCGACTTCTCCTGATGATAGTAAAGGTAACAAATTAAGTAACAACTTGGCCCCAATGTCAAACAACCTTACAGTAAGAGTTGCGGAAGTATCATTAGTATGAATTTCAGTCTCTTCTTGGGCCAATATTGGGCCTGCGTCCATTTCTTTAGTGAGTTGGATTATACTTACTCCTGTTGTCAAGTCCCCGTTTAAGATAGCGGAAGGAATTGGAGTTGGACCTCTGTATTTGGGAAGCAACGATGGATGCACATTTATAGCTCCCATATGAGGTAATGCTAATATCTTTTTAGGAAGAAAGAGGCCATAAGCTGCAACTACTATCAAATCAGGTCGTTGGCGTGCAATATCGGAAAATATTTGCGTATTGTTTTTGAGAGATCTTGGCTCGAATACTGGTAGGCCTTGCTCTAAAGCGTAATATTTAATAGGTGTTGCTGATGCTTGATTACCTCGGCCTCGCGGTTTATCAGGACGGGTGTAAACACTTAGTATTTCTACTTCTTTGCTGACTAACGAGGAAAGAATAGGTATTGCATAGTCAGGTGTACCCATAAAAATGGCTCGAATCTTTGAACCACATATCATTTAGACTGGTCTCCTTGGCTACTTGGATTTCAATGGATATAAAGAGGCGAACTCAAAAAGAAGTCAGTTGCATTGTTCTGTCAGTAGGTAAATTATACAGTATAAATCACGCCCTTAAAAATAGTAGGAATCGGTACCAATAATCACTTGCATGCTGGAAACCCGGTGAAATCATACAACATGATGAGATAATTTGAGATCCAACAGTATACATTTACTAGCAATAATTACCGGGCACATTCAAAAACGTGACAGTGTCTCCGACACTAATATTAAACCGTTTGGCTGTACCGGAATTAATCTCGAACGTATATGCTGCGGGTACTGATGAGATATAAAGAGGTAACTGTGAAAGAGGGACATCCGGTGCGGGATTAGGGACATTATGATGCAAATCGACAACGGTACAATTTTCACCTATCCATATCAAATCCAGTGGGATAAGCATATCCTTCATCCAAAAGGCTGTTGTTTTCATATTTTGAAATAGAAAAAGCATACCTGACATTGGATCGAGATATTCTTTATTCGAGAGACCTCTGAATAATTCATATTCTGTCGAGGCAATTTGGGTCTTGAACAATGTATTGCCAATCTTAACTGATGGTAACCCTCTAACGTTGGCCTCATTTGAATAGCGGCTGGTCGAAGTGTGGTCTATTTCTGTACTAGCGAGGGGACTTTCTACCGTGTGAATTGCTTTGGTTATTTGTTCGTCATTTAATGTGGTGGTAACTTTTGATTCCTTCGTATTAGAGTTCATATATGTGATACATCCAGTATGAAGTACCGATAATATTACAAAGGCACTTGTAAGTGTATTATAGGCGATGGACTGTCTTATTTTCATGATAAGTAGACCAAAGTAGCACCGTCTCCTCCTAGGTTGTTTGATTCAGAGTTATATTCTCTTACTAAATCGTTATTCTCCAGATAGGCTCTAACAGCGTTTCTTAGTGTACCAGTGCCTTTTCCGTGGATGATACGAATGTATTCTAAATCATCTCTTAATGCTTTATCTATAAAGCTAGATAGGATAGTTAGAGCTTCTTCGACATTAAGACCCCTCAAATCTATTTCAATCGTAGTTAATGAAGGGCCTAGTGCCATATTAACAGCCGGCTCTATATCGGGTTCATCATGCACATTTATACTTGATAATCTCTCTAAGCCGATGCGGAATGTAATTTTACCAACCCTTATATCAGCTTCTTTAGATTCCTCACGAATGGCGACGACGCTTCCTACCATATCACGATCCTCGATGATTACGGTCGACCCCACTGATATATTACCTTGGTTTGGGTTTGTACAACTTATTGATATTTTAAGGTTCTTAAGCTCCTTAGACAATTCAATCACTTCAGACAATTCAATCACTTCATGATCAGCGTTCGATGGTTGAAATCTGCTACGTCGAGTTTTTAAACGAGATCTCAGCTTCATTAATTTACGGCGTGAGTCCTGATACAGGATTGAGAAATCAGCGTGGATATTCTTCAGGATCTTCTTTCTATAACATATCAGGTATTCCAAATGCTCTAGAGTTTGTCTTCTTGATCTCTCCAGAGCGATTCTGCATTCTTCAGTGGAAGTTAGAAGCTTATCAAGTTCATCGTGCTTTTTTTCCAGAGCTTCCGTGTTGTTTTCAAAACGTATATACTCAGAGCTAAGATAACTCTGAGCCTTTTTTATAATTTCAGGGTTCAACCCAAGTTTCAAAGCAATGGCTAAGCCATAGCTTTTACCAGAATGTCCTATTGTGAGTTTGTAGGATGGCTGGTTATCCGTAGTATTGAAGTTGAGGCTGGCAGTTACTATCCTAGAAGAACTGTCACCGTATTCCATAACAGATTTCTGATGAGTCGTCACAACGGTAATAATTTGTCTGGAGGCCAGAGTTTCGATAATCGCCTTCGCAAGAGCTGAGCCTTCTTCAGGATCTGTATTGGAACCTATTTCGTCAATCAGTACTAATGCATTACTATCGGCTGATTCAAGAATTCGGATAATATTGTTCAAATGGGAACTAAATGTAGAAAGCGAGTTTCCTATATCTTGGTGATCTCCTATATCAGAATAAATCCCTGAATAGACTGGTAAGTAGCTAGGATATTCAGATGGTATGTGGAGACCGCATTGGTGCATCAGAGCAAGGAGTCCTATTGTCTTAAGAGTCACGGTTTTGCCCCCGGTATTCGGACCAGATATCAATAATACAGGAGCTTCTTTACCAACATATATATCCTGAGATATTGCTGTCTCACCAAGAAGGGGATGTCTGGCTTTTACCAGATTCAGATTAGGTATGGATCCTTCTCTATCTTGATCATGTTCGCTTATCATAGGAGCAATCCCGCTGATAGTATTGCTATATCGTCCTCTAGCAAGAACAAAATCTAAGTACGCAGCAACTTTGACCGTACATTTAATGTTATTGGCGGCCTCACCTACCGAATTAGAGAGGTCTGCCAAGATTCTTTGAATCTCATTTCTTTCTTGGATAATAAGTTCGATTCTTTTATTACCCACAACTACGGTCTCAAAAGGTTCTACAAATAGAGTAGCTCCACTATTGGAAATGTCTTGCACAAGACCTGGTAGCATGTCACGCATTTGCGATTTCACTTGTATTACGAGTCTGTCATTACGAGTTGATATTATTTTGTCTTGTATGATGTTGGTATTTTTAGGGTCATTGATAATTCTTTGCAGTGACTCAGATAGTAGGTTTTGATTACTTTTTAATTCATCGCGTATGGTTGTAAGTTTTTGGGATGCGTGATCGACGACTTCACCATGTTTGTTTAAGGTGCTCGTTAATGAGATCTGTAGGTCTTTGAAACTGAATATGTTCTTGGCCATAGTACTTAGGATCGGAAGTTGTTCTTCTGTACCGATTATCTCGTTTCGTAGACTCGCGTGTGCTTTTAGTGATTGCATGATTGTGAACAAATGAATTCCACTTAAAGTTTCCCCTAAGGCAGCTTTGGTTACCAGGTCCGAAATATCTGCAATGCTTGACTGGTCCAGGTTTTTAGCTCTTATCAAAAGAGAGCAAGCTTCTGACGTCTCTTTTTGCAACATCGCCACAGCATCGCTATCGGATACGGGACTCATGTCGAGTGCCAGCGTGCGTGACGGTTCGAATGTTGTGAGTTCAGAGACCTTAATTCTCAATTCATTGAAATCGAGAGAATCTAAGTCCCGAGGATCAACGGAAGGAGATGATACAATAGATGAAGTTTTTAAATGCAATGTATTCTCCGCTGGAATTCAGACCTGTATTTCGGGGTATGACCCGAAAAGTTTAATAATAATAATATGAAGTAAAGGTTGCAGGTACAGACCTTATTATTGGTACTACTGTGTTTCTCATCTTACATTAGGTGGTTCTGCTTTTAATTTGCTAGATTTATTTATGCTATTTTAACGGTAAATAGAGTAAAGTTACGAATTTTAATGTAACAAGATACTCTTTTCGGATATTTTGTCAGACACTATACTTTTCAAGGTTTGATAAAGATGGATAAAGTAATAAAAGTCAAGATTCCTGCTACAACTGCTAATATGGGTCCAGGCTTTGACTGTTTGGGATTATGTTTAGACATATGGAATTCCATAGAGGTCGAGATCGGCAGTCCGTATTTTGAAATCAGAGGTGAAGGACAAGAATCTTTGCCCAGAGGGGGAAGCAACCTTGTTTATCAAAGCTTTTCCAAAGTGTTTGAAATCTGTAGGAAACCTATCCCTGAATGTGGATTTGTCTGTCATAATAATATACCTCTTAACAGAGGCTTGGGTAGTAGTTCTGCTGCAATAGTGGGAGGATTACTTGCTGCGAATGAAATTTGTGGTTCTCTTCTAACTCAACAGAAACTTTTAGAACTTGCTGTTGAAATTGAGGGACATCCAGACAATGTCGGGGCCGCCTTGTTGGGTGGTTTCCAGATTATAGTTAGAGAGGGAGAAAGATGGGTGAATACTCCTGTCTCACTGCCGGAAGATATTACCGTAATATTATTTATTCCAGACGTATCTATTAATACACGAGAGTCGCGTGACACTTTACCGGAACTGATTACACGTGGAGATGCCGTATATAATTTAGGGCGAGTGGCAATGTTGGTCAACAGTTTATCTACCGGAGATCTTTCCTATTTGGAGATAGCAACTCAAGATCGACTACATCAACCCGCACGACAGATAAATTTCCCTGCCATGAAGAATATCTTTAATGCTGCTTTCTCTGTGGGTGCATTGGGTGTCTTTTTGTCCGGGTCAGGCCCAACTGTTCTGGCATTCGCCAAGGATAGGGAATTTACTATCGGTTACGAAATGGCCGATGCCGCCTCAAAGTCAGGGATACCGGGATCGTTAAAAATCACAACACCTAGTTCATTAGGCGCACATTTATTGCGTAACTGTTAGTCTCAGTTACAGGTGTTAAAAATCGGCTTATGTGATTTCTATTTATAAGTTAATATTAACCTGATACGGAAACAAAAATCAAAAGCTTAGGGAGAGCACATTGACATTAATCGTTCAGAAATATGGTGGGAGTTCACTAAAGGATGCTGAAAAAATCCGCAACGTTGCAAGGCGTATAATAAAAACTCATGATAAGGGTACCCAAGTAGTAGTAGTTGTATCAGCTATGGGTGACACCACTGATAAGCTTACAGAATTAGCCTATCAAATATCAGAAAACCCAGATCCACGGGAAATGGATATACTTCTTTCGACAGGCGAATTGGTTTCGTGTACTTTAATGGCTATAACACTTCGTTCTATGGGAAGAGAGGCCATCAGCCTTAGTGGGGCTCAGGCAGGTATACGAACAGACGATAAATATGGTAGTGCGAGGATAGCTGGTATTGAACCTTGCCGTGTCCTAGAAGAATTGTCGAAAGGCCGAATAGTAATTGTCGCTGGCTTCCAAGGTATAAATGAGGATGAAAACACGACTACTTTGGGCCGAGGAGGCTCCGATACTTCAGCCGTTGCTTTAGCCGCTCAACTTGGCGCTATTAGGTGTGAAGTGTACACTGATGTCGACGGCATTTACACTGCAGATCCCAGATTGGTTCCTGATGCACGGAAATTGGAGAAAATAGGCTTTGAAGAGATGCTAGAATTAGCAGCGTATGGTGCTAAAATGAATCCTCGTTCTATTGAATTAGGAATGGTGTATAACGTTCCCATATTAGTTGCCTCTAGTTTTAATGACTCCCCTGGAACTTTAATTTACAATCCTTCAAGGAAAAGTTAATGAGAAGAGATGTAGGTGAAATACGTAATCAAGTGAGTGGTATTGCAGCGAATACCAATGTGGCTAAGATTACTGTGAGAGGGGTTATAGATCGCCCCGGAAACGCTGCACGTCTTTTTGAATCTTTGACTGCCGCTAACATAAGCGTTGACGTAATAGTGCAAAATACCAGTCTGGATGACGAAACTGATATGACATTCACAGTAAAAAGTGCGGATTTCGAATGT
>CAUZEB010000039.1:0-13031 GCA_963578655.1 Dehalococcoidia bacterium
ACTGCTCTTATTGTGAACAGCGTTTCTTAGGTTTATATTTGAAAGGGGTCCTATCGGGGATTTCTGCCAAAATTTAACCAATCCTTCAATTTCCCTATCTGTTATAAATACACCTTGGACTCTAATTGGTCGAGAAGCATCAATAGGCATATATAACATGTCACCCCTTCCAAGCAGCCTATCAGCTCCTGCCGTATCCAAGATAGTCCTGGAGTCTACTTGGGAAGTCACCGCGAAACTGATCCTACTTGGAAAATTAGCTTTAATAAGTCCCGTGACGACATCAACAGATGGCCTCTGAGTTGCTACTATAAGGTGGATTCCAGTTGCTCGTCCAAGCTGAGCCAATCTACAAAGAGACTGTTCAACATCAAATGCGGCCGACATCATTAAATCAGCCAGTTCGTCAACAACAACAACAAACAAAGGCATTTTTCCAGACACCTTATCGTTATACGCCTGAATATTTCTTACCCCTACTTCTTCCATTCTTCGATATCTATCCAGCATCTCATTTATAGCACCTTTTAGCAAACCAACGACATTTTCAGTGTCTACTACAACTGGAGTGATGAGATGTGGGATGCCATTATAGGGTGTAAGTTCCACTCTCTTAGGATCAATTAATAATAAACGTAATTGATCCGGAGCCTTTTCAGTTATCAAACATGACACTATAGTATTTAGACAAACACTTTTTCCACTTCCCGTTGCACCTGCTATTAAAAGGTGGGGCATTTTCGCTAAATCAATGACCATAGTCTCCCCACCGCTACCTTTCCCCAAAGCGACGGGTAGCTGAGCTTTTGAGCGTAGTCCAGCAAATTCTTTACTTTCTATAACCGACCTTAAAGATACGGCGCTAAGTTTTGAGTTGGGAACCTCAATACCAACTAAGGACTCACCCATAACAGGGGTTTCAATTCTGATAGAAGGAGTCTTTAAGGCTAAGGCTAGGTCTTTCTCTCTGGAGAGTATATTATCTACTTTTACCCGAGACTTAGTCTCCTCTCTAACGATGATAGGCTTACCAGATTCGTCTAGCAAAGAGACACCAAACTCATCGGTCTTTTTGACTTGACGATAACGACGTATCCATCCCGGGATTAATCCATACATCGTCACAGCTGGACCTGGCCTAATCTGTCCCACTTTTACTTCAACACCGTATTCCGAAAATGTCCCGCGTATAACTTCTGAGGTTCGCTCCATTTCCTCTTTGGTTATACCTCCTTCAGGTACTTCAAGCAAAAGCTCAGAGGATGGAGTCTCCCAATTAGCTGAGGAGGGAGATATATCATGAATTGTCTCAGTTTGTTTATATGGATTTTCTGGATCCGGTAGATTTACCCGTTGAGTCTCGGTACGATTCCAAAGGCTATTAAATTTCTTCACTAGGGGAATCCTCTGACCGGGCACAATATCGGCTATAGAATCTTGCTCTATTGAAAAATTGGATTCCTTATCATGAGCATGTTCCATATCTTCGTTATATTTCGCGTGATCAATCATGTAATTTTGACTAGGTGTTCCTGATTCATGTTCTGCAATCAATCTTAACTCTTGGGTTTCCTGTTTTTCATCAAATCCATCTTTCTCTAAATTACCACTTACACCTTTGTAATTGATCTTAGGCATATTTCTATCGGACTCGCGCACGTCTCGGTTCATGATGTACATTGTTAATAAATACCCGAATATAGCTAGAACGGATATATATATATAAGATCCCAATGCTTTGGAAACAGTAAGAATATGTAGGACGGTAGATGGTCGCAAAATAACTACCGCTAACAAAGCTAGTCCAAGTAACCTCATCACACTAGCCAACCCACCACTACCCATTATAAAGTTGCCCCAGTCGCCTCCCAGACTAACCTCTCCGTTAAGTGTGAATAAAGACAGTGGTCCTTGGTAGGGTTGAAAATATGCAAATACACCTAAACTGAAGATTAGCAGTCCAATGAGGCCAAACCATATATTAATTTTCAACAGCAATTTTGGTCTTTTAATTAGCACACATACGAATACTAATCCGAGCAAACCTATAGGGACAATACCTAATCCTACTGTAGCAAATATAAATTCAATGCTGGTATAGTAAGCCCGGATTATCGAATTCCTAAACCAATATATTGAACCAACTACAAAAGCTAGTGAAGTTACTACTAGGATAATTGTTAATAAAAGGTTACCAAAGCTTCTAGTCGCAAACTTTGTAAAGCTTGAATAAAAGGTCCTTGGAAAAGTGTCATCCATCTGATCATGTTCCGTTATTACTGGCATCTTATATATCCGCAAACAAAAGGTAGCCCGGAGATTATTATGGCCGATTCATCTCATCCAATCATCAAGCATCTCTAATCTGGAGGAAACGACTGTTCACAAATAGGATCGATATAGAACTTATGTTCAGATATGCTCTATAAGAGTGAGAATGGTTGGCCGTCGTTTCGTCTCACTATAGAAATAGTCTGATACTGATGCAGTAACCTTCGACTTAAGGTCTGTTAACTCTAGTCCCTTATTTCTGTTTTTTTCCAGAGATTTAGTGGCTACTTTTGAAGCGTTTTCAAGAATTTTCCCTTGTGCCACATCGAGAATTCCCGATCCTATTATGTTTACAGGTCTCAAAACATCGCCTGATTTTGCGTCTAACATTACACTGACCACGACCACACCTGTTTTTCCTAATTCTCGCTGTTCTTTAACCAGTTTATCGTCAGGTTTTAGTAATCGTCGCCGTCCTGCCACCAACACTTTTCCAGAACGAACGCGATCAACAATACTACCGTCATAGGGTCCTATTTCAAGTACATCCCCATCTTCCAGTACAAATGTATTAAGATCTGACACACCCATAGATTCAGCAATAGAGGCATGTGCCACTAAGTGGCGGTATTCACCATGAATAGGCACAAAGAATTGAGGATTAATGAGGTTCAGCATCATTTTCAGTTCTTCTTTACTCGCATGGCCATGTACATGAACTAAAGCAATACGGCTATACACAACTTCCGCACCTTGTCGGAATAAATTGTCTATAGTCTCCGCAACTACCGTCTCGTTACCAGGAATTGGTGAAGATGAAAGGATCACAGTGTCCCCAGGAACAACGTTTATGTCTTTATGTTCACCATTCGCTATACGAACAAGAGCTGAAGTAGGTTCTCCTTGGCTGCCGGTGGCAACAATAACAATCTCACCTTGAGGCAATGAGAGAGCCTCTTTGATCCCTATAATAGTGCCGTTTGGGGCAGTAAGATATCCCATCTTTAAGGCCATGTTAATATTATTTGTCATACTCCTACCAATCAAGGAGACCTTTCTGCCATGTTTTACTGCTGCATTGATAACCTGTTGGACACGAGATATGAGGGATGCAAACGTAGCAACCATCACTCTACCTCTAGCATTACCAATTATCCTTTCCAAAGCATCGCCTACAACCTGTTCTGACTCCGTATATCCCTCCATTTCGGCGTAAGTCGAGTCCGAAAGTAATAAAAGAGCCCCTTCAGCTATAATCTGGGCAAGTGAAGTGAAATCCGTCGACTTACCATCAACAGGCGTATGATCAATCTTGAAATCTCCGGTGTGTACTATCGTACCCAAAGAAGTTGTAATCGCAATACCCATCGCGTCAGGAATTGAATGGCAAACTCTAAAAAATTCAACTCGGAAGTTACCGGTCGTAAATGGTGTGTGAGGTTCGACTACGTTTAATCTGGATTCTTTAAGAATACCAAATTCTCGTAACTTAACCGCAATTAGACCATGCGTTAGTCGAGAGGAGTAAACAGGCACATCCAATTCTGAAAGGACATACGGGAGAGCTCCTATATGATCTTCGTGTCCGTGTGTTATTAGGATAGCTCTAATTTTTGCCTTGTTCTCAATTAAGTATGAAATATCAGGAATGGCGAAATCTATTCCTGGGAATTCTGGACCGACAAATGACACTCCCGCATCTATGACAATAATATCATTGCCATATTCCAGAACCATCATATTACGGCCTATTTCGCCCAGTCCACCTAAGGGAATGATTTTCAAAGCGTCAGAAGACAAAATTACGTCCAACCTATCTAAAAATGAATTTCTTACTCTATAGAGTCCAATCTAATATACACCTAAACTTTATCAAAAAAGATTAAGTTGACGACTGTGCATAGTCGCTGCTTCTCTTGCAGGTTTGGCCTTTGCTACTGAGTTAACTATACTAGAAAGATTAGTGAAATCGTCTTTCAAAATCAATCGTAATTTGGGATTATGTAACGCAGCAGCTGGATGATAAATCGGATATATTACATACTTATTCCAAAGACGTGGCTTCCCTCTAGCTTTACCTATAGATTCACCCGGGAAAAAATTTACTAACGCGTGTCTTCCTAGAGTAACAAGAACTTTAGGATCAATATCTTTCAATTGAGCATCCAAAAAATACCTGCATGCGCTTATCTCAACAGGTAGAGGGTCGCGATTATTGGGTGGTCTGCATTTAACCATATTGGTGATAAATACGTCCTTTCGTTGTAGTCCAATGCTTTCTAGTAGTCCGTTCAATACCACGCCTGCTTGACCAACAAAAGGTCTACCTAATCGATCTTCATTGGCACCAGGACCTTCACCAATTAGTACGATGTCAGCATTAGGATCACCTTCGCCAGGAACCGTATTATTCCTGGTCTGGTGAAGGCCACATCTAGTACAAGCCTCTATCTGTTTAGCTAGTTTAAGAAGTCCGGTCATATTAGTAATAGTTTCCATTTTATAAATCGTAAACAGGGGAAAGATGCGACGAACATCGTAACAGGTGAACTCAAACGTCGTCAATTTAAGATCCCTTTTCCATACGTATACGTCCTAGATCCATACTAATTGTTGTTCCCATAAACTCACATTGCTATACTGGGTCTATATTTATAGCATTTTAGGAGAAGAATCTAATTAATGTGTGATCAATTCAGCCAATGGATCTTTTCGAGACAGCCATATCATGTGAACTAAAGTCAGCCTAAACTTATCGATCTTTTGGCTAGTCCAAAATGAGGTGTTAGTATGGTAAACGCTCTATTCCTCTTTAAGGAAACAAACAAAACTAAACCAAAAACAATTTTCACAGACAATTCTTCAATTCGTGACGAACTAAGTTCCCACGGAATCGGTTTTGACACCTATCCCACAGAAAACCAAACGGATCCTACAATACATCTAGGAAACGTTATATTGATCAATGCTATCCAAAAAAACTTTAATCTCCAGCATTATGACTTGGGTTCTATAGGACCAAAGACCGACGATAACTATAAAATAGTATCCGACCGCAATTTTCAACTTCACCATCATAAACATCCAGAAATAAGACTATTCCTCAACGGCGGTGGAGCCTTCGGCATTTCAATGGCCAGGTGGATTGCAATTTGCATTATAGGTCCTGGTGGATTTATTAATATACCTGAAAATGTTCTTCATTGGTTTGATTATGGTGAAATCAGTGATTCTCAAAAACCAATTTATGAAGTAGTACGGTTTTGGAAAACCATTGATTTAAAGGCATCTGGCATGACGGCGATATCAAGCCATAGAAAGGGGAATGCTAGAGAATGGCTTAACGATTTTCCACGTTACAACGAACTCCTTAAATTTCTAAAATAATCGCAACATTATATCAAGAAGTAGCATGTAATTTAATTCATCTTAGAGGCATTGTATGACGCATCTCGCCGGTATTTTTGGATATCCTTTATCTCATTCCATATCACCAATATTTCAACAAGCGGCTTTCGATTATTACTCTATTCAGGTTCAATACAAAGCATGGAGTACGAAACCTCAAGAATTCGACGATCAGGTAGGTAAATTGCGTTCTGGAATTTATATAGGGGCTAATGTGACAGTTCCTTACAAACAGCGTGTAATCCCACTATTAGATTCAATTGATCACTGGGCCAAAACTATAGGAGCAGTAAACACAATAGTTCGTACTAACGATGGGCTTAAGGGGTACAATACCGATGCCTACGGATTCATTAAATCATTAAAGGAATTTGGAGAGTTCAATCCAACTGGGAAGAGAATATTAATCCTAGGAGCCGGTGGTGCGGCTCGGGCTGCCTTTTTCAGCCTTTTAGAAGAAAATGTTGAATCAATCATTTTAGCCAATAGAACATTGGCAACCGCAGAAGACTTGGTATCTTCAGCTGATTCTTCTGTTGGTAAGCTATCGGCTATTAACTTGACGACTGCCTCACAAGACTCGATTCTTCAAAATATTGATCTGGTAGTTAATTGCACTTCAATGGGTATGAAATACAGTAAAATGGAAGCAGACTCACCAATAGAAATGATTAATGTCGCAACTGACACTTTGGTATATGACATGGTGTACAATCCAAATGATACTCCCCTAATTAGATTAGCTAGGAACGCAGGTGCTCGAACGCTAGGAGGTCTACCTATGCTTATCTTCCAGGGAGCTGCTGCCTTCGAGAAATGGACAGGTCAAGAGGCCCCGGTAAACGTGATGCTCAATGCTGCTAAGAAAGCCCTCGCAAGGCTTTAACTAAAATTAAATTCCGAAAATGATATCGTGATATGGAGCTAATTCTATTTTGAAAGCAAATATTTTCATAACCGGATTCTCAGCGACTGGAAAAACAAGTGTCGGTAAGGAAGTTGCTCTAGCGTTAAAATGGGAGTTTATCGACTTAGACGAGAAAATTGTAGCAAAAACTGGAGAGAGTATTGATTCAATTTTTTCTGAAAAGGGCGAGAAGCATTTCAGATCTATAGAAAGTGAAATGTTAAAAGAGTACGCTAAAGGCATCCATAAAGTTATTTCAACAGGTGGTGGGATTATCACCACACCAGAAAACATTCAAATTATGGAAACGAATGGATTCATTATCTGCCTTGAAGCTACGGCCGAAACTATATTCAAGAGACTTCAGGAGCAGGATCAATCCGATCCAAACATCATTAGGCCACTACTTGCAAGTTCTAACCCTATCTCTAAAATACGCTCCCTCAAGAACCATAGACAATCTTATTATAGCCGCTCACAATGGACTGTTCACACGGATAACCTGCTTCCCTTTCAAGTGGTTGGCGAAGTCTTGAGAGGATGGCACATATTGTCAACTTCCGGACCTACACAGCAACACTTCAAAACCGATGACATTGCTGCAATAGTAAGCACGTCATCTAATAATTACCCTATATGGGTAGGCTGGGGGATAATAAAAAACCTAGGGGACCGCATACTCAACAGGATAGGTCGTCCGGTAACTTATATAATTACTGACACCGGTGTAAAGCTAATAGCAGACAATATAAGTTCCATACTTGATACGAAAGGCATAAAAAACCACATATATTCTATACCTTCAGGTGAACGAAGTAAGAACCTGGTGAATGTAAACAAATTATATGGATGGCTATCCCAATTAAATGCAGAGAGAGGGCATCTAATTCTAGCAGTAGGTGGAGGCGTTGTTGGAGACCTGGCAGGTTATGTCGCTGCAACTTATCTGAGAGGGATTCCGTTTGCCCAAATCCCGACTAGCGTACTAGCCATGATGGATGCTTCTATAGGAGGAAAGGTAGCAGTTGATCTGCCCGAAGGCAAAAACATGGTTGGGGCTTTTTATCAGCCTCAATTTGTTATGTCGGACGTTCAAACACTAGTTAGTTTACCCAAAAGGCAAGTAACCTCTGGATGGGCCGAAGCGATAAAACACGGCCTAATCTTAGATAACACCCTTTTGGAATCCTTTGAAAATGACTTTGAGAAGATTAACTCCCTAGATCCTAGGGTAACAACAAGGGTAGTCCGGCAAAGTGTTTCTATAAAGGCAAATATGGTTTCACGAGATGAAAGAGAGACTCTCGGTGTCAGAATTCTTCTAAATTACGGGCATACTATCGGTCACGCCATAGAATCATCTACTGGGTACGATAAATTTTTACATGGTGAAGCCGTAAGCATAGGTATGATAGCTGCTGCTTATATAAGTAACAAAAAGGGATTAATGAGCACCGAGCAGATGAAGCGTCAGTTTGAAGTACTGAATCTCTATGGGCTGCCCACTTCATATCCTGACATAGATATACCTGCAACAATGCTGGCTCTGCGATCTGACAAGAAAACCTCTGGTAAAAATATTCGATGGGTTTTACTTAACGGTATAGGTAATGCGACCACAGACAATAAAATTCCACAGTCTCTTGTTAAAGAAGCCTTAACCTACATAAGTCAAAAGACGAAATAATGATGCGGTGACTAATATATTTGGAATGGCTAAATTGGGCTTATCTAATCTTAATCGGATTTGGCACCGGGGTTTGCGGTATAGCGGTCGGTGCCGGAGGTGGCTTCATTTTGGCTCCAATACTCCTAATATTCTTCGATATTGAACCAGAGGTCGTTGCAGGTACAACACTTGCCTTAGTTGCAGTAAATAGCATTTCTGGCGGAATTACCTTCAAGCGGATGGGTTTGGTGGACATACGAAGCGGATTACTATTTGCAGCTGCTGCTCTACCTGGCGCCATATGGGCTCCATTTGTAGTTGGCTCTGTGGAAGGAACTTTGTTTCGATTATTATTCGGGATTCTCTTAGTAATTCTTTCAGTTAGCTTAATCCTGCGCCAAAATATACCTGAAAAGGATAGATTTAACCCGATAACGGATCAGGTCGTCGTGACAAAACCTACAGCCAGAGTGGTAAAACGCACTATAATTTCAAGAGAGAACACGATATATGTATACGAATTCAATGAGTTAATAGCCACGGCTGTAAATGTTTTTCTAGGTTTCGTATCTAGTTTCTTTGGTACAGGTGGTGGCTTCCTAAGAACTCCCATACTCATTTATCTATTTAATTTTCCTGTGAAAATAGCCGTTGCAACTTCAATATTCTCTTTAACGTTTGTTGCGACGACTGGTGTTATAACTCACGTGACCTTAGGCAACATTGATTGGTTCCCTGTGTTGGTTATGAGCGGTGTCGGAATTGTCGCGGGGGGTCAGATAGGGGCACGAATAGCAAACAAATTACATGGCGTCTGGATCATGCGGATACTTATGCTACTTGTACTCACTTTAGGGGGACGACTAATATTTGAAGGTCTACGTATATAAATAAAATGTTTTCTTAATATTTAGGTTTGTTGATCCTTTCACGTAGGATTAAGAGGTTAGCCAAGATATGTCTATATTTAAACTAGATTCAATTGATGGAGAAGCTCGTGCTGGTATTATTAGTACACCTCATGGCAGTATTCCTACACCTACTTTCATGTCAGTTGCTACCCAGGGTTCCGTCAAGTCGCTGGATCCAGCTGATCTTGAAAGTGTAGGGTCAACAATTCTATTAGCTAATGCCTATCACATTTTCCTGCGTCCTGGCGTAAACGCAATCGAAAATCTCGGTGGCCTTCACAAATTTATGGCGTGGCATGGACCTCTTCTTACAGATAGTGGAGGCTTTCAGGGATACAGTCTGAAACATCTCAGAAAAATTACTGAGGACGCTATTATTTTTAAATCACATATTGACGGAACCTTACACAGTTTCAGTCCTGAAACTTCTATAGAATGTCAGGAAAAACTAGGAGCCGATATCATAATGCCATTAGATTTGTGCGTACCTCACAACTCTGATAAATCTACTGTCAGGGAAGCCGTTGAACTAACTACACGTTGGGCGGCACGATGTCGAAAGGCACATGTCAGTGATAATCAATACTTATTCGGGATAATACAAGGCGGTCTTTTTACAGATCTACGAAAGCTATCTACCGAATCATTACTACGGTTAGATTTTCCTGGTTATGCTATCGGTGGCCTGAGTGTTGGGGAAACAAAGGCTCAAATGTATAGAATGACTGAGTTTACAACACAACTCCTACCCCGCGAACTACCGAGATATTTAATGGGTGTCGGATCACCAGAAGACTTAGTTGAATGTGTAGCTCGGGGTATCGACACCTTTGATTGTGTTCTTCCAACAAGAATAGCCCGCAACGGAGCACTATTCACTAAGGAAGGAAGAGTTAACATTTATACTGCCCGTTTTAAAAATATGGAAGACCCTATAGACTCCTCCTGTGACTGTTATACCTGTAGGACATTTTCTGCAGCCTATGTTCACCACCTATTTAAGGCAAGAGAACTGCTAGCGTATCGTTTAGCCAGTTTGCACAACTTGAGATTCGTATACAGATTAATGGAAGAATTAAGATCTGCAATAATTAACGATGACTTTGAACGATACAGGCGGAACTTCCTAGAACGATTTACTCCGCCGAATGAACATACCCGTCGGGAGCAGAAGAAAAAATGGCTTATGTCCCATGGGATTACTTAAGTATCTATTGAGCCATATAAATACTAACCATTTGAACATCGCGAGATGCTGACTTCGATTATAAGTATCGGACATTACGACAAGGGAACACATTATCCGATGTTTATCATATATAAAATCGTGGCGTTAACTAAAGGGCAGTTGAATTTAGCCAACGCGTAAATCTACAATACTCATTAAAATTAGCATCAGACCTTAAATGAATCGTCTTCTATCACTAATACTTTATCGAGCCTTCTCTTATGCCTGCCCTCCCCGGTGAACTTAGCTGAAACAAAGGCATTAGTGATTTCTTTCGCTGTTTCAGATCCTATTATGCGAGCTCCCATGCAAAGAATATTCATGTCATCATGCTCAACTCCTTGATGAGCTGAGTAACTGTCATGGCAAACACTTGCACGGATACCACGAATTTTATTCGAGACTATCGACGCTCCCACTCCACTTCCACATATCATTATTCCTCTATCTACCCTATCTAAAGCGACTTGCTCAGCTACAGAGCTAGCGAAATCAGGATAATCGTCCTCAGTATCCATCTTATGGGCCCCTACATCTATAACAACATGGCCACAGTCCTCTAAATGTTTTGTAATCATGGATTTAAGTTCGAATCCTCCATGATCAGCACCTATAGCTAACTTCATACGATTAACACCTCTTACGGAAATTGGGTAGCATACATATACTATAAGGGAAGTTTAATTTTTGACTACACTTTACGTCAAGAGCCAAGGTACCACCTTTGAACGTAAGATAGTAGTTATTTAGATGGCAGGCTAATTAAGATGACCCCTATAGCATTAAAGTTAATGCTAATATATAAGTCACAATGATAAATCTCGCAATCGAGAAGTTTGTCTTACTCCATATTTTTTAAAGCCATGTAATTCATTAGGGGATTGAGCAATGAGTGTAGTTAAGCTAGTGATTTCCAATAAGACACTTTTTCGCGAAGGTCAATCATTTGGAAAAGTTGGCCAATATAACTTGATTGAAGGAATTGCATATTTTTCTTTAGACCCGCGTGAGTCCAACAACAAATCAATTACAGATATAGACCTCGCTCCTGTCGATTCAAACGGACTGGTCCGGTTTTCGTCTGATTTCGCGATGTTGCAACCTGTAAACAAAGAACGCGGCAATCACAGAATTCTATTCGATATTCTAAATCGGGGTAGGAAAACAGTACTAATGAATTTCAACAGCGCAATACGGGTAGCATATCCTTCATCACCCTTGGAAAGTGGCAATGGCCACCTTATGGACCAAGGATACACCATAGTATGGTGTGGATGGCAGGCTGATGTGCCCTCAACTCCAGGATTAATGGGTCTACATGGCCCAAATGCTGTGGGCACAGACAACAGTCCTATAGAAGGCAAAGTACTATGTTGGATACAAGAGGACGAAGAAAGGGAAATGGTTATGCTTTCTCATAGGGGACATCTTCCTTATCCCCCCTCAGACATCGATGATCCGTCAGCCACTTTGACAGTACGAGATCATCCAAATCGTGTTGCCAAAACAATCCCCAGAACCCGTTGGTCCTTCATAAGAGATGAAGATTCTCCAGAAGAGTATAATCCTAGTCATGTATACATGCCATCCGGGTTCAAGCCTGGGAAAATTTATGAACTAGTTTATCAAACCCGTTTCAGTCGATTGGTCGGGGTAGGATTCGCGGCAGTTAGAGATATTGTAGCTTATCTTAAATATTCAGAGGAGGAGGGCAATCCATGTTCTGGGGACATGAAGTTTGCATACGCTTTCGGCTCATCTCAAAGTGGCCGATTCCTACGTCAATTGATCCACTTGGGGCTTAATAACGATGAGCAAGGAAGAATGGCACTGGATGGAATTATAGCTCATGTTGCTGGGGCGATGAGAGGGGAATTCAATCAGCGTTACGGCCAGCCATCTAAAGACATTTGTTTCATCATTCCAGAACTTTTCCCGTTTACTGACTTTGAGCAAACTGATCCAATAACTGGTGAAACAGGTTCGCTCCTACAAAATATGAGACTAAAAGAACAGCTGCCGAAAATTATTTTTACTAATACTTCAGCGGAATATTGGAGAGGAGATGCAGCTTTAATCCATACAGATATCGCTACAATGTCAGATGCGCCTGAAGATACAGGTTCAGTGCGTAAATACCATTTTTCCGGAACTCAACATGGGATAGGTGACTTTCCACCATTAATAATCAGGCCAATGGACAATCTTAAAGGTCAGCTCCCATTCAACAGCGTTGACTACACTCCCTTACTCAGGGCGGTGCTTTCTAATCTCGATCAATGGGTTTCTTTAGGAGAGGCACCTCCCCCAAGCAGGCATCCAAAACTTTCGAACAGTAGCGGGATTGAGTCTCATAAAATACTAAGTAAGTTAAGTGAATTGCCTGGTGTCAAAATCCCTAAACAGACGACTAGAGCCCTACGCCTGGACTACGGCAATGAAACTCACATGGGTCGCACTATTCAACTCCCGGGTATTCAAGGAGAACAATATCCAGCTATAGTCTCCGCAATAGATGATGACGGAAATGAAATAGCAGGAATACGCCTCCCAGACATTCAAATCCCATTGGCAACCTACACAGGTTGGAATTTACGTCACTCGGATATCGGTAATGCAGATCTATATATAGGCATT
>CAUZEB010000040.1:0-12788 GCA_963578655.1 Dehalococcoidia bacterium
TATTTATCGTCAAACAGGCGGTTTGTCCCAATACAGCGACTCGGAGTTTCAACCTGGATCAGGAGGCTATGAGAACTTTAAGTATTTGAATAAGGAACGTAAAGAGGTGCAAATGCTATCTCAGAATCAAGTAATTAGTAAATTCCCTCAATTTTCATTTGCTTTAAGCGGGTCGGAACATTTCGTATATGATGCATGGGCTGGATATTTGGATAGTGGTCTTGCAATGTCCGTTCTGAAAGATATCGCAACGGACATTGGTGTAGAAATTAGAGAAAACTCGCCCGTTTCTGAAGTATATGATTCGGCTGGTAAAGTCTGTATCAATGTCGGTGGAACCATGGAGTCGTTCGATCGTTCGATTATTTCTGCAGGTCCCTGGATTGGGAGGTTTGCCCCCGAGTTAGAAAAAAGTATTACGGTCTCGAGACAAGAGATGGCCTTCTTCCGACCACACGAGCAGAATTTCTTCAGAGACGATATGATGCCTATTTGGTCAATACATCCGGTAGAGGAAGGCTGGTATGGCTTTCCGTTGTTGTCGGATGGCACCGTTAAAATTGCAATGGACTTACCTGGTGAAGAAGTGACACCTGATACTTACAGGATAACAAGAAGTGATTTTATTGAATCTGTGAAGGACTTTGTATCAAAACGAATTCCACCATTAGCAGGCAGTCCATTTGTTGGAGCACGATCTTGTCTTTACACTAATACAATAGATGGACATTTTGTTATTGATTGGAAGCCCGATTCCGACAAGATATTGCTAGCTGGAGGTGGTAGTGGTCATGGTTTTAAGTTTGGTGGATACATAGGTGAACTTATAGCAGATCACTTAGAAGACAAAGCTAACTGGACCGAGGAATTCTTTAGAATCGGAGAAAGATTCACTTTTTAAAGTCTAGAAAGGATTGTAAATATGGCAGTGCCGATTAATAAATTAGCAAAGGAACTTTACGATAGCGCGATTGTAATAGATGGTTTGAATGTCAGCAATTGGGATAGCCCAGCGGTTTTCGGAAGTCTAAAGTCTGGTAAAGTCACAGCTATAAATGCAACGGTCGCGACTTGGGAAAATTTCTCTGAGGCTCTCGACAACATATCGGCGTGGGCGCCAAGATTTAGATGTTATCGGGATACAGTAAGTCAAATTAAAAATACCGAAGACATTTTAGAAGCTAAAAAGAATAAGAAGACAGGAGTCGTGTTAGGTTTCCAAAATTCTTCTCCAATAGAGAATCGACTGGAAAGATTAGAATTATTTCATCGGCTAGGTGTGAGAATTATCCAAATAACGTATCACGAAGCGAATTTACTCGGTAGCGGATGTTATGAACGATATGACTACGGGTTAACCTATTTCGGAGTCGATGCTGTAAGGGAGATGAATCGATTGGGTATATTGATAGATTTATCACATGTAGGTATACAAACGACCATGGATACCATTGTGTCATCAGAAAAGCCCGTGTCAGTCACACATGCTAATCTAAAATCTCATTTAGACATGCCCCGCAACAAAGAAGACGATGCTATGAAACTACTCGCCGAAAAAGGAGGCGTAATTGGTGCCACTTGCATTAACAGTATGTTACGTGATGGCAAACAGGCCACAGCCCAAGATTACGTAAATGTAATAGATGAGATGGTAGAAAAGTTAGGTGTAGACCACGTTGGTATTGGTACCGATTATACGCAGGATCAACAAGAATCCTTTTGGAGATATATCAGCTCTCAGCAAGGAACTAGTTTCCCTTTGAAGGCCATTTCAAATATTTACCCCAAGGACATGAGTAACTTGTCGGAGCAGAGGTACTATCCTATTGATTTAGAAACACCCGATAAGTTACCAATATTAGCGGAATTACTCATGGACAAAGGATATAAGGCAGATGAAATATCGAAGGTGTTAGGAGGAAATTGGCTTCGCCTCTTCAATGATGTTTGGCAGGGTTGAATCACTGAAGTATTAACGCTGTGCCAATATATGGTTACGATCTTGAGATAACTGATTATCGGATCGACAATTACTTGTGTCGTGTTGAGGCCTATGTGTTTTTGCCTTCGCTTGATGTCTAGAATAGATTAAGTTGACGCTCAATCTGAGCGTCTTTTTTTGTTTCCAGCTCTATATCCGCAGGGAATTCTCCTAGAAACGTTTGATTAAAGGCTGATTGTAATAAATTATGAATCTTGGAAGATGTGCGCCAAGTTAGGACAGCTAGTACTCCTATCAGGATTATTGGTATAGGAGCCGAAAAGCTTCCAATAAAAAGTAATTGGGACAGAAAGGGGAGGCTCCATATCAATAGAAAGCCGACCATTAGCATTAAAACGCTATCCTTAATAAGAGAATGTAGATTTGCCTTTCCCCATATGTTAGGCGACGATAAGATAAAGGTACGTCCCAGGATCGCGGTTGATAAGTCGTCAGTTATTGCCTGTAGAGATTTCCAAATAAAAATAGCGGACGGTACGCAAAGTGTAAGGACAAATGCACTTAGGACTAATGCTAAAATACTTTCGTGTAATTTTATTACTTTCGACAGTTCGGGCACAAATCGCAACAGGAAAGTAGCAACACCTATTAAGACTGCGATTATACTGAAATTCACTAGCATCACCTTGCTGGAGTGTCTGACCTTTGTTGTAATAGGCCCTTGGATACTTAAGACGGTTCTAATCGATATAAGCCAATCGGATAGAATGCCGACGTAATTCTTAAGTAAGTCAGGTGATTTTCTATGTATAAGGGTAGATGTGGCACTCGCAGATCTAAAAATGAAGGGATAAACAAAGCATGTGATGGCAGCCGTAACTACAGTGACTGGATATAAAAACGCCCCAATTGCTGAGTGATCGGCTCCAACTTTGATGATAGCTAACGAAAATTCACCCAATTGCGGAGTACCCATCCCAACTTTTAGGGCTAATCTTCCATCATGACCCATCACAAAAGTTGCAACCGTAGTAATGATGACTTTTGCGGTGATGAATACTACCGAAACCACTAGGGCTGGTAATATAAAATCGGCTACAAGAGTAATGTCGATGAGCATACCCACAGATACAAAGAAAAGCGCGGCGAAAATATCTCTAACTGGTCCCATAGTTTGAGACAATTCTTTTGAATGGGAAGTATCTCCCAGAACAGTACCAATGATAAAAGCTCCAGCAGCAGCAGATATCCCTAATTGTTCAGCTATAAGGGCCAGACCAAAACATAAAGCGAGACTGACTATTAGCAAAGTTTCATGGGATTTGAATCTTGCTACGAAATTCACTATTCTAGGGGCGAATAATGCACCGAGACCGAGCGCTGAAATAAAGAACAGGGTTAATTTCATAAGTAGGCCGGCGATGTCTCCCGGCGTTGTAGAATCTATACTAATCACTCCGGATAACAGACTGAGTAAAAGAACAGCGGCGAAATCTTCTACTACTAGAATGCCTACTATAAGTTTGCCGTGCGGTTTAAATAGAGAACCGGTATCGTGTAAAATTTTTATTATTATAGCTGAACTACTGATACTTAGAGCGGCGCCAAGAAATACAGATTCTTTGACGCTCCATCCCAGGAGAGTTCCAACTTCAAATCCAATAGCTATCATAAGGCCTATTTCAATGGTCCCAATGAGGATAACTCTAATACCCATTTGACGAATTCTTTCCCAACCAAACTCCAATCCAAGACCAAACAAAAGTAGCACTAGACCCAAGTCTGCCAGTAGTCGTATGCTTTCTACGTTAGTTATAGGAGATTGGATACCAAGGAGTGGTAAGGTGAAAGGACCAACAATCAAGCCAGCTAGAATATATCCTAATATAGGGGGTTGATTTAACTTCCTAAAAATGACAATAGTTACTCCCGCTACAGCCATGATGATAGCGAAGTCTCTTACCAACGCAAATTCTTGAGATACTTCTGATCCGGGCATTACCTGGTCCTCGTTCTTTGTTTAACTGGATTGTTTGACAAGTTTGGATCTATCATTTCACGAGCCTCTAGACCCTTCGTTTAATCATGTTAAATATCTGACAGAACTTCATGATATGCCATATTGAATATCTGGTTAAAGTATAAAAAAGGTCTCAAAATATGCATAAGCCTTGTATAAAAACCTGTAATTGATTGATCGTTTCTACGAATTATCCTATTTCAAAGGAACTAAATTCCTGATATATCGATAAATATTTTTGTTTAGAATGAATTGAAAAACCCTTCTTGTTTTGAATTTGCCCTTATGCTATATTCACCGGACTTTATACGCATAACACCTATGCATTATTGAGGTTTTACACTTGGAAATAAATCGATCTAGGCGGAATCGCTTTCAATACGAAACTGTAGGAGCGACAATTGACAGTTGTTGAATTTGAAATTAAAGACAAGGTTGGGTTTATAACACTTAATAGACCGGACAAATTAAATGCGATAGATGCTGAAATGCGCGAGCAGCTGTGGAGCATATTACATGATGTGAAGAATAATCCGGAAATATGGATAGCAGTAATCACTGGTAAAGGCAGGGCCTTTTCTGTTGGTCATGATCTGAAATCTATGTCTGGCCGAAGCGATGACTTGTTCTCTAATGATATTTCAACGGAGGACCTTTATGTGTACCAGAGTCAGATTTACAAACCGATTATAGCCGCCATAAACGGATATTGTCTTGCTCAGGGAGGTGGAATAGCTTTAGCATCAGATATTCTAATAGCCTCTGAAGAGGCTAAATTTGGTTGGCCTCAGGCGAAGAGAGGAATCGGTTCAGTAAGTGGACCTTGTATGTTGGCTCAGAAAATACCGGCTAACTTAGCTTTCGAATTCCTCTTCACAGGGGAGTTAATTAGTGCTGATAAGGCTTTTAAGATGGGTATGGTGAACGCGGTGGTCCCGCATGACCAATTAATGAATAAGGTCGATCAAATTCTTTACAAACTTCGTCAAAATGCCCCCTTACCTATGCGATCAATTAAAGAGATAGCTAATAGAGGTCAGTACATGCGTCTAGAGGATAAAGTTAGATTGGCAGGAATTATGAACAGACGTCTACAACGTACAGAAGATGCACAAGAAGGATTAAAGGCTTTTGCTGAGAAGAGAACACCTATTTTCAAGGGACGATAATGTCTGAGGATTTGTGACTCTTGCCATTATTGCTTATTGCCTAGTTATTTTGAGCGTCTTCCCTGAAATAGCACCTAAATATTTGATCAGAGGGAGAGAGTAGAATTAAGGATACTAACTTAAATCTTTGATGGACCGTGAGATTTTCAACTAAATAACTATAAGGAGTTATAAACTATGATTGCTGGTGGACAATTTTACAAAAGATTGGGTCTGACAAGAGTCATCAATGCTTCCTCTTGGGTCACTGTTTTAGGAGGGAGTATTATGCCATTAGCAGTTGTTAATGCTATGGAAGATGCATCCAAGTGGTTTGTTGATATGCATGAATTGAATGATAAGACAGGTGAAATCATCGCGAAATTAACCGGTGCTGAAGCGGGGCTAGTGACGGCAGGCTCAGCTGCTGGAATGATTTTGCAAGCTGCAGCTTGCATAACAGGAACGGATAGTTCAAAGATTGATCAACTTCCTGATACTACAGGTCTTAAAAACGAAATTGTTATACACAGAGCTCATAGAGTAAATTATGATCATAGTTACAGAATTGCTGGCTGTCAGTTGATAGAAATTGGTAACAGTCGTACCACTAACGAATGGGAACTTGAAAATGCTATTAATGAATCCACTGCTGCTGTGGCATATATTTTCGCTCCACGCCAAGGAGGAGCTATACCTCTCCCTAGAGTTGCTGAGATAGCCCATTCTAGGGGTGTTCCAGTTATTGTAGATGCAGCCGCTATGCTGCCGCCGCCCGAAAATTTACATAGATATATAGATATGGGCGCAGATATGGTTAGTTTCAGTGGTGGCAAAGGTGTTATGGGACCTCAATCTACAGGTATACTAGCAGGTCGAAGAGATCTGATTGAGGCAGCTGTCATGAATGGTGCTCCAAATCATGGAATTGGCAGATCGGCTAAGGTTTGTAAGGAGGAGGTCGCTGGATTGATTACAGCCTTAGAAATGTTTGTAGATGCGGATCATAATGCCATACAAGAGAAATGGAGATCTAAATGTGAGTACATGATGAGTGAGTTGCAAGCTATTACTGGGTTGGAATTGGAACTAAGCGAAGCGCGCCCCGAATTAGACGAGGCCGATAGAACTCATCCCAGAGTATTGATATTCTTTGATAAGGCCTGGCGTGGCCCTAGTGAGAGTGAAGTTGTACGATATCTAATGAATGGTGATCCTTCGATTCGTGTTAGGGCGGCCAGTTATGCCGGGGGCATAGCCATTGTGCCTGTCAATCTAATGGATGGTGATGAAGAGATTATCGTACGAAGAATAATGGAAATATCGAACGTTATCGGATAGGTTGTGGAAAGAAATCACGAATGTGTTTATAGCAAGGGTTCAGCAAAGGAGAGGAAATCGTAAAACTAAGAGAGGATGTACTTAATCGATGGATATGAATATATTTCAAACAGGTCAAGAAGCTGTGATGGAAATCCAGGTGACGGTTGACTTGACCATTAATAGAATGGGACGACAGGGAGCAGACGTGCTTTCGACTCCATCTTTACTTATGGTTATGGAACGGACTTGCATACAGGCTTCAGAACCATATCTAGAAGAAGATTTTACCACCGTCGGCTATGCTGTGGACGATCTACGACACATGGCCCCAACTTTAATAGGTGCCAAAATTAAGACTAAAGCAAAACTGGTTGAAGTGGATAGAGAAAGGAATAGACTGACATATTCGATAGAGGTATACGAAGGGGAAAAGAAAATAGGCAGAGCGATGCATAAGAGAGCTGTAATTTCCACAATTGGTGCTTGATGAATGAATGAGCAGAGGGGATTACTAACAGGTTTTAATGTTCTCGATTTAACACATTACGTTTCCGGACCCTATGCTTCCTTACTTATGGCATCTCAGGGGGCAAATGTTATTAAAATTGAGAGACCCGTGGTGGGAGATTATTCTCGTCATCTAGGACCTTACCCAGATGGTATAAAAGATATAGAAAAAAGTGGACTTTTTCTATATCTTAATACCAGTAAGAAGAGTATAACCGTCAATCTAAAGCATGAAGCTGGTAGAGAGATTTTCAAACGTTTAATTAAGTGGTCTGATGTACTCATAGAGAATTTTGCACCTAGAGTAATGCCTTCATTACAGTTTTCCTATGAAAACTTGTTATCTATTAATCCTAAATTGGTAATGACATCGATATCAAATTTCGGACAGAGTGGTCCCTACAGGAATTATAGTGCTAGAGAGATAAACCTATATGCCATTGGTGGATTGATGTATATCACAGGTGAATCAGATCGTGAACCTCTCCAAATGGGTGCTAGACTATCCCAGTACGGAGCGGGTCAAAATGCTTTTGTTGCTACATTATCGGCTTTGTGGCATCGGGAAAATTCCGGTGAAGGCCAGTATGTCGACGTTGCAATAAGTGAGTATATAGCTACGATACTTGAAAATGCTCTCAGTATGTATAGCTACACAGGAGCTAGTTTATTCAGATCTGGCAATAGAGGATATGGTCGTGCCGCTTGGGGACCATACAAGGCTAAAGACGGGTATGTGGGAGTGATCGCTGGACCAGACAGTAAATGGGAAGCTATGGTCGATCTGATGAAATTACCCGAACTTGCGGATCCTAGATTTGCAGATCGATCAGGTAGGACTATTCATGCAGATGAAATTGATAATTTGATTAAACCTTGGTTGATTAAGCATAAAAAGCGAGAGATTTTCGAGAAAGCTCAAGGCCTTGGGTTAGCTTTTGCATATGTGGCTACACCTCAAGATATTCTGGAGTGGGAACACTTGGAAGAAAGAGAATTTTTTGTAAAAGTTGCTCACCCTGTAGCTGGAGAGTTCAAATATTCTTCTGGTCCATATAAAATCGCAGGATTTCCTTGGCAACTAAATCCTGCGCCAACTTTAGGACAACATAACCATGCAATATTATGCGAACTGTTAGGCTATTCCACGGAGGACTTGTTGAGACTGAAAGATCAGAAAGTTGTCTAGATTCCTAGTATCTACTGAAATTGATTTCATTTGATCTGAGTTAAGGGTTAAATGAAAATCCTAAAAAGGAGAGTGAACGTGCTACTAGCCCGATTATTTAAAGCAGAATTTAAGATGTGTATTCAATCGGTTTTAAGACTGTGTTTATTAACAGTATGTGTGGTTTTTTTAATGGTAGCATGTAGTGACACATCATCGTCAACGCAATTAACAGGTGATATAGAAATAGATGGCTCAAGTACTGTTTTCCCCATTACTGAGGCAGTTGCCGAAGAATTCCGTAAAGAGAATCCAAAAGTTCGGGTCAACGTTGGGGTGTCTGGTACAGGAGGTGGATTCAAGAGATTTGTGAACGGCGAGACAGATATAAATGATGCTTCACGGCCTATTAGAGATAAAGAAATAGAAGAAGCTACGGAAAATAGTATACTTTATACGGAGCTAGAGGTTGCCATAGATGGTCTGTCAGTGGTGGCGAATCTTAAATCAGATTTCATATCTTGTTTAACTCTTGATGAGTTGAAACTAATATGGGAACCAGAGAGTCAAGTAGACTCATGGAATGATATAAGGCCTGAGTGGCCAAATTCAAAAATCAATCTTTATGGACCAGGCACGGACTCGGGTACATTTGATTATTTTACTGAAGAAGTTGTCGGTGAAGCGGGCGCCTCTCGGGCGGATTATACGGCGAGCGAAGATGATAACGTGTTAGTTAGAGGAATTAATGGCGACAAAAATTCACTAGGTTACTTTGGATATGCCTACTATCGAGAAAACACAGATAAATTAAAGCTCATTGCGGTCGATTCTGGAGATGGTTGCGTTGAGCCGACTGATCAAACTATATTAGACGGGACATATAAGCCACTGTCTAGACCTCTCTATATATATGTGAATAATAAAAGCGTTGAACGAACGGAATTTAAAGCCTTTATAAATTTCTTCATGAAGTACGGGTCAGAATTATCCAGTGAGGTAGGCTACGTTCCTTTGCCTCAAGAAACCTACAAAAACAACCTTAATTTGATAAAGTGACCTAATTTTGCAGGAAATTGCCAAGGTTTGTAGATTTTGCATATATTATACTTTCTGGTAATCTCCATTATCTTAGGGAGATAAATACTTCATATAATGGATATCAGACAATTCGGTATCGAATCTAACCGGAATTCACAGACGTACATGGATAGACTAAATAGAGAATTAAGATTTAAGCGATCGGATTTTATTGCGCACGAAGCCCGATTCGTCAGGTGGGTGTTTTTAATTTGTGCTCTTGTGTCTATTCTGACGACTGTAGGTATTGTCATTAGCCTCATAATACAGGCGTATGGGTTTTTCGACACAGTCTCGATATGGGAATTTCTGACAGGGCTTAGATGGAGTCCTCTTTTAAAACCTAAGTCTTACGGAGTTTTACCTTTAGTAAGTGGCACCCTCCTAATATCTGTAATTGCGGCCTTTGTGGCTTTGCCTATAGGTTTAGGCACTGCAATATTCCTGTCGGAATATGCGCCGAACAAAGTTAGACGCGTAATAAAACCGACATTGGAGATATTGGCTGGTATACCTACCGTGGTCTACGGCTATTTTGCTCTGACCTTCGTGACTCCGGTGTTACAAATTGTCTTCCCGGACATGCTCGTATTTAATGCACTAAGTGCGGGGCTTGTGATGGGGATAATGATAATCCCAATGATATCGTCTCTTAGTGAAGACGCCATGATGTCGGTTCCTCAGTCTCTTAGACAAGGAGCATATGCTTTGGGTGCAACGAAACTGGAAGTTAGTCTCAGGGTTGTAGTCCCTTCCGCCCTTTCTGGAATTGTTGCTGCATTTATATTAGCGTTATCCAGAGCTATTGGTGAAACAATGTTGGTTACCATAGCAGCTGGAGCAACTCCGAGACTAACATTTAACCCTTTGGAAGGTATACAGACTATGACGGCGTATATAGTACAGCTTAGTCTCGGGGAAGCTCCTCACGGTTCATTGGAATTTAATACAATTTTCGCAGTTGCACTTCTACTCTTTGTTATGACTTTATGTATGAACGTGCTGGGACACTGGGTTGTACGTAGATGGAGAGAAGAATATTGACAAATAATCGAAAGGACCAGTTTAATCAGAAATTACGTCTCAGGAAAGGTATAGCTAAGGCCTTCTATTTCATATTTTTACTTTCGATTTTGATAGGAATAGGAGGATTGCTTCTTCTTTTGATTCAAGTATTAATTGAAGGCTTACCGTGGCTCAGCCTACACTTTTTAACAGACTACCCCTCCAGACATCCAGAACAGGCAGGATTGAAATCTGCGTTGATGGGCACCATATGGATAATGACTCTCACCGGTCTTTTTACCGTACCTATTGGTGTGTCTGCAGCCATATATTTAGAAGAGTATGCGCCAAAAAATTGGTCAACTCAGATTTTAGAGATTAATTTGTCTAACCTTGCGGGGGTTCCATCAATTGTCTATGGGTTATTGGGATTGGCTGTCTTTGTCCAACTTATGTCTTTGGGTAGAACTGTGCTTGCCGGGTCTCTGACACTTTCCTTACTGGTGCTGCCTATTGTGATATTAGCTTCAAGAGAATCTATAAGAGCTGTCCCTTCTTATTATAAAGAAGCGGCCTTCGCTCTTGGAGCAGACAAATGGCAGGTTATAAAAGGGGTGGTTTTGCCAGTTGCATTCCCTGGTATACTTACAGGCACTATCTTAGCGATGTCTAGGGCAATTGGAGAAGCTGCACCTGTAATAGCTATAAGTGCCCTTGTTTATTTGACCTTTGTACCGTCGAGTCCACTCGATAGATTCACGGTTTTACCTATCCAAATATTCAATTGGGTCTCCCGTCCTCAAGAAGATTTTCAAGGCTTGGCAGCAGCAGGTATAATAGTGTTGTTGACTATATTACTATCGATGAATGCTATTGCGATTTATTTAAGAGATAAATATCAGGGAAAATCCGCTGAATAAAGATGTGACCAATAACGAAGGAATAGCTCTGGAAGCCAGAAGCCTTTCTGTATGGTACGGTGAATTTTTGGCTCTAAGGAATATTCACCTAGCATTTAAGAGGAACAAAGTTACCGCTTTGATAGGTCCTTCTGGTTGTGGTAAAAGCACTCTGTTACGATGTTTTAATCGTATGAATGACCTGATACCCAGTGCCAAGGTTGAAGGTCAGGTGATTTTTGAAGGTAGAGATTTGTATTCTTCAAAAATTGATCCAACTGAAATGCGATCAAGAATTGGAATGGTCTTTCAGAAGCCAAATCCGTTTCCTAAATCTATATCGGCTAATGTTGGCTTTGGCTTGAGGATAAATGGATATACAGGTGATGTCAAAGAAGCTATTGAACGCTCCTTGAGGCAGGCTGCTTTGTGGAACGAAGTTAAAGATCGTCTAAATGATGGCGCTTTAACTTTGTCTGGAGGCCAACAGCAGCGTCTTTGCATAGCTAGAGCATTGGCAGTTGAACCAGAGATTATATTGATGGATGAACCAGCTTCTGCCTTAGATCCTATGGCTACATTAGCTATCGAGGATCTGATCAGGAATTTGAGCGAACACTATACTATAGTTATAGTTACTCACAATATGCAACAGGCGGCGAGGGTGTCGGATGAAACGGCTTTTCTTATGGTTCATGAAGATAGGTCGGGATATTTGGTAGAACATGGTGCTACCCAACGCATCTTCACTAATCCAGAAGATGAAAGAACAGAGGCGTATATCACTGGAAGATTCAGTTAGGCGTTAACAGATAAACATAAAGCGGTGTAAAAGGACTTTCTTATGGTTCGTACTGATTACGATAGAGATTTGAGAATGCTACAAGATGAATTGCTAGTTCTTGGTGGCATAGTGGAAAAAGCTATTGCTAGTGCTATGGATGGACTACGAAGACGCGATATGGAAGCGTCTCGAGACGTCATAAGGCAAGATGATGTCATAGATGATAAGCAGATTGACTTGGAGGAGCGCTGCGTTGATCTGATAGCTACTCAGCAACCTCTTGCGGGGGACTTGCGCATTCTTCTGACTGTTCTTCATGTTTCTGTTGAGCTTGAACGTATTGGAGACTATGCTGAAGGCATTTCGAAAATAAGTTTGCTGATAGGTAATGAGCCACCGTTAGCACCTATCGCGGGTATACCCAGAATGGCCGAATTATCGTCTGATATGTTACGACGTAGCCTCGATGCGTTGGTAAATAGAGATATTGTAGCTGCAAGAGGCGTATGGACTGACGACGATGAAATGGACGATCTTTACGAGAAGGTTTTTAATGATCTGTTGAACGTAATGATGTCTGATTCTTCAACAATAAGGCGAGCAACTCATCTACTATGGGTTGCTCATGATTTGGAACGCATAGGTGATCGTACAACGAACATAGCTGAGCGTATAATATATTTGGTTACAGGTAAACCCAGTAGTATGAGTTTATCTACTGATCAAAAATCTACGTAAAGATCTGAAGTTCACAGATATTTTAATAGGTGATCCTACTTGAAGGATATGGCGAGTGTCATTAGCGCTTGAAAACGTTCGAATCCTTGACTTTTCCAGGATATGGGCAGGCCCTCACTGTACAAAATTATTGGCTGACATGGGTGCAGAAGTGATTAAAGTGGAATCCGCACG
>CAUZEB010000041.1:0-12783 GCA_963578655.1 Dehalococcoidia bacterium
ACACTAGATGTTGGTGTGGGAAGGCATCGCATCGGGGCTTTACTTATTTCATCAGATGGTTTTGTAAGAAGTCCATTGGCAACTGTTTCCTCCTTCTTCTATTCTGGTACGGATTCAGAGCCGCAGTTACAAGAGATTAACGTAGCCGTATTTCGTCCATGGCCGTCACACTCCAAGGGCATTTATACAACTCATTTAACATTTGATAGACCAGGTCTATGGTTGATTGAATGGTCTGTTAGCGACGCATATCTGAACTCACTTACAGCCACATTAACTTTGGACGTTCCCATGGAACCGGTTGTTCCTGACAAAGGAGTACAGGCTCCCAGAACACCGAACAGGACTTTGGGAGATGTGCAAAATATTGCACAGTTAACTACCGGGTCGGTTCACGATCCAGATCTTTACCGAATAAAGATAAGTGATGCATTTTCGAGTGGACTCCCGTCTGTTCTAGTGGTGGCCAGCCCTGCATTCTGTGTGAGTTTAGTATGTGGGCCTCAAGTCGACGTTTTAAAAGAGTTAAAGGACGCCTACAAGGGCCAGGCGAATTTCATACATGTTGACCTGTACGATAATCCGGAGAGAATAAAGGGAGACCTGAGAAAAGCTCGAATATCTGAAACGGCGAAGGGTTGGTCGATCATAGACAGCCAATGGACATTTGTCATAGACTCTGACGGGGTAATATTGGAAAGATTCGAATCCTTTACAACTTATGAAGAATTGGAGAAAGCATTAAGGACAGTCATAGAAATATCGCAGGACAACTAGAATTACAGGAGTTTGTTAGCGTTATAGTTCCTGCTTTCACTTGAGATGAGAATATACTTAGAGAATAGTGTTGTTATAGGTCACATATTTAATGGTCAACAGATTGAGCGTAATTTATAGTGTCTTAAAGCTATGGCTGTGGTTGACGTTGGACGTAATCCCTCCGTTTCGTAATCTTCATGGCCAAATCAATGCAAAGGAAATAGATGAAGATAGGCATTACTTCATAGTTGTAGGATTCGACAGAATTTCAGTGGATAGGACCACTTACCATGCTCTAGATATGGGTGAAAACATACAGGTACTTTATACTCGAGCCCTTAGGGGGATTAGAATAGATAGATTGTTACCGGATAAAGATACAGACTAACAGATTCCGTGACCGATTCAAAAACTGGTATGGAGTAAATGACTTAAATTAAACCGATGAGTTATCTTGACTTGTGCAAAAACTACCCCCTACTCTCTCTTTAGTCAATAAAGGGGTTCTGTGTCAGTGCAGCACCTCCCGAAGGAGAGCTATACATTTGTAGGAACCTCATGTAAATAACTGTGATTAGCCCAAGAGTTATTGAACAAGAGGCAACTAGTGAACCAGAACACTCTCTAATGGTACGTACTTTCTCCCTTGTGAGTCGGCGACTGCTGGGTGAGTAAGATATCCCCGGAAGGTATTAACACCCTTAAGAAGAGAATTATCCTGGTTCGCAGACCCCTCGACGCCAAAATTGGCGATTTTGAGGACATATGGATATGTAGCATTGGAAAGAGATTTACTCGATGTTTGAGCAACTATCGCAGGGACATTTGGTACTGCATAGTGCATGACACCGTGATTCATGTAGGTGGGGCTTTGATGGGTCGTGGATTTTATTCCTTCGACTGATCCTCCTTGATCAATCGCGACATCCATTATTAAGCTATTTTCAGGCATAGCTTGTATCATTTCATCGGTTAGAATTTTAGGCGCTGTAGCACCGGGTATAAGCACCGCACAAATCACAACGTTTGCTGTTTCTAAGGAGATACGAAGGCTTTCGGGTGTTGAAAAAATGGTGTCTATATTCCCTCTGGTCTCGGAATTTATATTACGTAGAGTTGTAAGGTTGATGTCGAAGACACTGACATGCGCACCCAGAGCTTTGGCCATCTTCGCAGCGTGGAATCCTACAGTACCCCCTCCTATTACTATCACATTACATGGTGCAGTGCCCGGTACGCCTCCTAACAGCTTTCCAGGGATCCCAGAAATATTTTGAAGGAGTCTTGTTGCAATCTGAGGCGCTACGTTTCCCGCAATTTCACTCATGGGATACAACAAGGGCAGGAATCCGTCGTCATTTTGAATGGTTTCGTAGGCGACTCCAATAACCTTGTTTGAAATTAGCGAGTCAGTAAGTTCACGGTCCGGAGCTAAATGTAAATAGGTAAAAATTATCTGATTCTCACGGAAGTATCCAAACTCTCCGGGCATGGGTTCTTTAACTTTCACTATCATCTCTGCGTCTGAATAAAGGGACTCAGCGTCTGGGATGATGGATGCCCCCACCTGTTTATAATAATTATCTGGGTATCCTGAGCCAACACCAGCGTTTGTTTCGAGTAAAATCTTATGACCATTAGCTATGAGTAAGTCGACCTTATCGGGAGTTAGTGAAACTCTGTGCTCGTCAGCTTTAATTTCTTGTGGAATGCCGATAATCATTTACAATACCCCGTAAGTTGCTTAACTTTTCTCAGATACACTTGATGTTATACCCTTATCAGCTTGATGGATCCTAGAGTGACCACGTTTTAGCTAGGCGAAGTCTTATAAAGTTGCTCTCATATAATAGTGAAAAACCCTTTTAGATATCTTACCTCAATTACTATTCTATGATATAAGCTGGCTTTATTTCAATAAATTATCAATTGATTCCAAATTTGGCTCATATTGCATCAGCTAATAATTCTACTAGATGCTTTGCTTTTCTACCTGTTCCCTCGAATATTTGTTGCCTACAGGATATACCTTCCGAGATAATAGTTCCACCAGATGAGAAGTCACGTATCTCTGGGAAGAGGGATTGCTCTCCAATTGAGAGAGACATGTCGTAATGTTCTTTTTCGAAGCCGAAAGAACCTGCCATTCCACAACACCCAGCATCAGTTTCATTTGCCGAGCAACCAGGAATTGAGTCTAACAGTTGCATTACGGTACTTGTTCCGACTAAAGCCTTTTGATGGCAGTGACCATGTAGCAGGACCTTAGTGGGCGGATTGCTCAGAGAAAGAGTGTGACCATTTTCTTGAGAGTGCATAACGAATTCTTCTATAAGCATAGTGTTTTCTTGTATTAACTTTGCTTTAGAGTCTCCTGGAAGGAGATCAACATAATCGTCAACAAAACTGAGAATGCAACTGGGTTCTATTCCTACGAGTTTAGCCCCCTCTTTGACGTAGGGGTAGAGAACTTCTACGTTGTATCTAGCATTTTGTTTTGCCTTTGATATCATGCCTTTAGACAACATAGGTCTTCCGCAACACTTGACCTGAGGTAATATAATCTCGTAGTCGAGGTGCTCAAAAAGTTTCACAGTTGCCTTTCCAAGGTTAGGGAAATTGTAATTAGTGTAGGTGTCTGAGAACAGTAGTACCTTGCCATTCTTACCTGTTACCCTTGACTTGTGCCGACTTTTGAACCATTGGGTGAAAGACTGGCTTTCAAAAGCTGGTAGTCCTCGTCGCTTGTCAATTCCGAGGTTTTCGTCCATTAGATTTCTTAAAATAGGAGATCTAATGGCCCAGTTGGAGAATGGTGCGAAAAATGAACCCCAGTAGCTTAATTTATCAATGTTACCAAAAATTAAGTTTCTTAAAGAATTTCCTTTATTGGCATAATATTTGTCCATAAAGTCGTATTTCAACCTTGTCATGTCTACGTTGGATGGACATTCTGCCTTGCAAGCTTTACATTCCAAACACAGGTCTAGAACTTCATACAGATCTTCGTTAGTTAGCGAATCTCTAGTTATCTCTCCAGAGATAGCCCCTCTAAGCGCATTGGCCCTGCCTCTAGTGGAGTGTTTTTCCTCTCTTGTGACCATGTAACTAGGGCACATTGTACCTCCCGTAACTTTGCGGCAGGCACCTTGACCGTTGCACATTTCTATGGCTGCTGAGAAACCACCCTCTTTTGTGTAAGAAAACCCAGTGTTAATTTCTACGACTTGATTATTCGGACCCATTCGCAGATTTTCTGTCATTGGTTGAGCATCTACGATTTTGCCTGGGTTCATCATGTTTTCAGGATCGAAGACATTCTTCACTTCCTTGAAGGCGGAGTAAATCTTGCTTCCGAACATTTTTTCATTCCACATACTTCGGGCTAAGCCATCACCGTGTTCACCACTCATGGAACCTTCGAACTCAAGAGCAAGGTCGCTTATCTCGTTTGCAATGGACATCATCTTATCGATTCCGCTGGAAACCTTGAGATTAATTAAAGGTCTTATATGCATGCAGCCTACGGAGGCATGGCCATAGTACCCAGCCTCGGTTTCATGTGATCGAACAATCTCGTCGAATCTTTTCACAAATTCTGGAAGTTTCTCTGGTGCCACAGCCGTATCTTCTACGAAGGGCAAAGGCTTAGCATCACCTGGCACGTTCATCATCAGCCCTAAGCCTGCTTTACGTACAGCCCAAACCTTATCTTGATCCTCCTTTTTTGTTAGACGACTCATATGGTACCCTAAGTTGAGCCTCTTCATTCTTGTTTCGAATGCATCTAATTTGGATAAAACCTCTTCTTCTGTGTCTCCGATTAATTCAACTACCAATATAGATTCTGGATCTCCTTCAATAAAATCCATTAGCCTAGCATATCCGAGATTATTGCGAGCCTGTCTGAGAATCATGCTCCCAATATGTTCAACTGCAGAGGGGTCGATTTCCAGGGTGGCTACAGTTGCTTCCATTGATTCTATAAGACTGTTGAAATGAAGAACGGACAGGACTTTGTGTTTGGGACGAGGAACTATACGTAATTTCGCCTCTGTAATAGTTACTAGTGTACCTTCTGAACCGACAATGAATCGCGCCATATTTAGATTGTCGGCGTCCAATATATCGTCTAGATTGTAACCTGATACTCTGCGCTGGATTCTGGGATATTTTGTTAAGATTTCTGTCCGGTTACTTTCACCTATAGCCAATATTGATCCGTAAATTTCCCTTTCGCGCTCTTTCATAGAGGCTATAGAGTCATGAGTGAATGGTCCAAACGTAGAGGTATCTCCGTTTGACAGTACAACATCTACGGATTTGATATTGTCACTAGTTTTCCCCCAAACTATTGAATGTGCTCCGCATGAATTGTTGCCTAGAGCTCCACCGACATTACCGCGGTTACTAGTACTCGGATCCGGAGCAAAGAACATGTTTTCGTGCTTCAAGTGGTGATTAAGTTCATCTAGGATAATTCCTGGTTGAGTCCGTACCCATCCTTCCTCAGCGTTTATTTCCAAAATGTTTCTCATATATTTCGAAAAATCGATAACTATTGCCTCACCGACCGTTTGCCCTGCTAAACTCGTACCTCCACCTCTGGGTAATATCGGAATTTTATATTTATTGGCGGTTTCTATTACAGCTATTACATCATCGTTGTTCTTGGGAAGAACGACGCCCACAGGTTCTATCTGGTAAATACTTGCGTCCGTGCTGTACAGGAGTCGGGTCATCTTGTCGAAGCGTACTTCTCCAGATACTTCGCGGCCCAAATCTTGTACTAAATCACGGACTTTCGATTCTACTCCCAGTGTGGACATATATGCTCCCTTGTAACGCTATCTTTCCCGACAGTATACGACATAGAATCTCGATTCAGCCATACTTATGGTGTCACGTATGATCGCAAATTAGATAACGTTTTTGATCAGATATACATCTTTGACCTCTCGTTGTCCTAGTTTCTTATAAGTATATCGAGTGATAGATATCGCAAATAATGTCTTTAGTACTTAAGTCTCGCAGGAAAAGCATGCACTCAGAGGTAGATACCATGTAATCGAGTTGTTATCATGGTGCAAGCCGAGTTATACTAAGGGTAGTTCAGATCAATTCGCCACTCCAATATAAGGTGGCGCGTGTACCAAAGTTAAGGGATGATGGGTTTATATATCTCAAATTGGCCCCAAAATGAGCCACTATAGCCTATGCGGAAGGCTCGTCATGTGGTACTGTACGTTGATAGTGAACAATCTAAGTTTTTTCTGCAAGGAGGAAAGACACTTAGCATGTCAAGGACTAAGTTACTTATACTCTTTTTTATAGTTATGATTATGACCATCCCCGTTGGCGCAGTATTGGCGCAAACATCGGTTGCGAAAGGTACGGCGATTATCTCTGATGCTAACGCGTTCAGCGATAGGGTTACCGTGTCTTTAACTGGTTTGGGTGCACTGGCAGACGGACAGGCCTATGAAGGCTGGTTGGTTTCCGATGATGGTTCAACATCACTGAGTTTGGGTGTTATGGCTGTAAGTTCGACTGGCGTTATCAGTCATGCCTACACCTCACCTGGAGGGGAAAACTTACTCCTCTCGTATAATAAATTTGCTGTTACCACTGAGTCAGGTGGTGGGTACGCCATAATAGATGAGATACCGATTGGGTCCATGGAACACGTAAGACATCTTTTGATTGACGACGGGTCCGGCGCAGGCATATTGCCTACCTTACAAGGACAGATTAGTTTGGCCTCATCACAGGCAGTAACCGCAAAAGCTTCTGCTAGTCTAGCTGATTTAAAATCTAACTTACAGAAAGTTGTGGGTACGATTTCCAATGATGGTGGTATTATTTCTCTGTCAAAGAAACGTAATCATGCATCCTTAGCTACTAGTGGAGTTGGTGATGCTAGTGTGGCTATGAAAGCCGCTGGGAATTTGTTAGAACAGTATGGCCTGAATGTGGAGACTTGGGCGACTGAAGCCTTAGCTGCTGCAGAGACCATAGATAGCACGACAGACCTGGATGTTGCTAAGGTACTTATGAATCAGGTGATAGGAGCTCTAGATGCTGCTGCAAATGGTATAGGGACGAATGGAGGAGCTGCACAGGCATATGTTCAAGCCCAATTAATGGCTACCTATCAAATACCAGGGAGGCCAGTATACGTGGCCCCTACCCCTACTCCCGCTCCTACCGCTACTCCAGTGCCTCCGGTCGAAGAGCCCGAACTTCCTGTGGTCGGAGATACTTCTGTTGCTAAACTTGCACAAGTTGGGCTTTTAATATCCTTGTTACTGTTAACTTCCGGCGGATTTATACTTATGCGGAGCCGCCGATCCGGTAGTAATAGCTAAACAGACAGATTGAAATAACATAAAATGACCCTGAGCCGAACCTAGCTCAGGGTCATTTTATGTTATTTCACCGAGGTTTCCTTTTCCTCACGGTGAGGGGGTCCAATTAAATATTTCCAACTTATGGGGAATATTTCATCGCACAATGCTGATATGCTTTTTGCTATTAATTGAGTTTCTTCTTGAGCGTCTTCACCCAAGCGCAGGTTACACACTCTAGCAAATGCATATAAACTACCTGTCCAGTACCACTCTGTGTACATTGATTGAGGTAAAACGATACGTGCTTGCTCGGGTGCAACGCCCTTCCTAAGCAAGTAGGTGTATAGATCCGTTATCTGGTTGTACACTTTAGCAAGTTCCCTAGGATCAATGTCTATTGAACCTTTCCCAGACCCTTGTTTTTTGTCTAGAGCTCTCTCTCTCCATTGTTCCGGTGAAAAGAATGTTGGAAGCTCTTCTACGTATCTTCGACTAACTTCGTTCCATACCAATCCTACTTGGTGTTTCACTAATTGTCTTGCGACAAAAACAGGGGCAATTATACGGAATTGCAACTGCGGATGCCCGAAGGGTGTCCAGTGACCGTGTTTTGCAAGGTAGGCTATAAGTCTTTCATCGTTCTTCTCCAAAGTAACATGATGTTTGTTGAAACTAACTCTGGCGGCATTTACGACAGTTAGATCTGAGCCTAATGTGTCTATTAATTCCACTTTCATTTATTGTCCTTGTTTCCTAAGCTACAATATTGTATACGAGCTGTTATTTATCCGATTGTCAGTAATAGTTTTTCTATTTCTAGCAGCCGGTTAGGTATAATATTGTCACTAGGTTCAAGTTTTACCTCACCCAGTAAAGTCTAGTTTCAGAGTCCGTTGGAAATACCTGCCCACCCTGTTTCGCAGTTGCATAACTGTATATCCTCCCAAACGTTCATATATGGAATTTACGATTGTATAGGATAATAGATGATAGATAGGTATCTTTATTTACCGCAGATATGTACAGAATCACGTTCACCTGTACGATTAGGAATGTTATTCTTAGCGGTTTATTATATCCTTTCGAGGTATCTTTATGCGATGCCATTAACATTATGCGTCCAGTATTGAACTAATAGGACAGCTCTTTCATATCCACAGAATATTTTACGTATGCCATCAAAGTTCATGCACCGTGGCTAACAACTCCTGACGCCTTCGATGAGCTGTAACTGATCGTTTAGTGACTTGGATATGCTTACTCGGGCACTTCTACACGACAAGATGTAGAGGGTTTTGTAATAAATTTCTTATCACTCCAAGAAATTCAGCGCCTTCTGCCCCGTCCACTATTCGGTGATCAGCAGATAGAGTAGCTGTCATCATTTGTGCAATAGCTAATTCATTTTCTTTAACGATTGGTTTTTGGGTTACGGCTCCAACTGCCAAGACCGCTGTTTGAGGTGGTTGTATAATGGCTAGGAAACTGCTTATGTTGTACATTCCTAGATTGCTGATGGCGAAAGTGCCTCCAGAATATTCACTAGCACTAAGCGTTCCAGCACTGGCTCTTTGCGTTAGGTCCTTACTGGCTATGGAAATTTCTTTCAGCGATTTAGTCTCGCAATTCATTATAGCAGGAACATCTAGTGTTTCATCTGTTGCTATAGCTATACCAATATTTATATTGGTATTCTTTTGTAATCCGTCTTCGTAAAAATAATCGTTAAACTTAGGGTGGAGTTTTAACGATTCTGCACAGGCTTTAATGATCATATCGTTGACACTAACGTGGACGCCTTCAGATTCCATACTCTCGTTTATTTGAGCACGAAGAAGCATAGCCTCGCTCATATCTATCTCTGAAGAAAGATAGAAATGAGGTTTTTCTTGTTTGCTTTTATAGGTCACCCTAGCTATCTGCTGGCGCATCTTAGATAGTGGCACTCTCGGAGGATCCGATTTGTTGTTAGTGAGTGAAATTTTCGGGGCTTCCGTTTCATCACTGGGGATATACTCGGATTTTGTCTCTACTTGATCCGTTGTCTCTGGTAGTTCAGGCGAATCTTCGTTCTTAAGGTGGGCAATAGCGTATTCTACGTCCGACCTGGTAATTCTGCCTCCCGGCCCGCTGCCCGGAATAAGATTGAGATCTATATTATGTTCAAGAGCAAACCTTTTTGCTACTGGAGATGCTCTAATCTCCAGTGTTTGGTCTGTTACGTTTTCTTTTCCGATAGGCGGGGTAGCCTCTAAGAAGTCTGGGATGGTGTCTGAATTACTGTCCAGATCCTTGTTGGCTTTAGGATCTTTTATTTTAGATCGATAATTCATTGCAGCGTTCGCTTCGTTTACATCACCAATTATTCCTATAATCGTTCCTACAGGAACTGTGCTTCCTTCCGGTTCAATTATCAAATGTAAGATACCTTCTGTATAAGATTCGAATTCTACCACAGCTTTATCGGTCTCAATCTCTGCTATTGCGTCCCCTGGTTTTACAGCTGAACCTTCTGAAACAAGCCAACGTACTATAGTGCCTTCCTTCATGTCGAAGCCCATATGAGGCATCGTTAATTCTGTCACCATTGAGTGATTTCTCCTGTCTTAGGATTCCCTTAAAACCCGAAGGTTTTTTCTATGGTGCTAGTGATTTCCTTTGCATTAGGTAACATGGCTGCTTCTAGGTTTTGTGCATAGGGCGATGGGACATCTGCGCTACCAATTCGGATGACGGGGCCATCTAGGTAGTCAAATGCCTGTTCCTGTATGACACTGGCGATCTCAGCGGCAAACCCGCCCGTTTTCCAGGCTTCATCGATCACAACAGCTCGATTCGTTTTCTTCACCGATCCTACAATGGTTTCAGTGTCTATAGGTCGCAATGTACGTATGTCTATAACCTCAGCGGTCTTTCCTTTCGAACTAAGGATTTTAGCAACTTCAGAAGCTATATGTGCGGTTTTCAGGTGTCCAATTATAGTCACATCGTTTCCTTCTGTCCGAACAATGGCTTTACCGATAGGCACTTCGTACCATTTATTTGGGACTTCTCCACGCACGCCATAAAGCAGAGCGTGCTCTGCCATTATGACAGGATTATCCTCCTTTAGGGCAGATCTCATCAGCCCTAAAGCATCATAAGGCGTAGATGGCACTATGACTTTTAATCCAGGTACAGATGCGTACCAACCTTCGAAACTTTGCGAGTGGGTAGCGCCTAATTGAGCCCCTCCACCGGTCACTGTCCGTATCAGAATAGGGACAGTGAATTGACCGTTAGACATATATCTTAACTTAGCTGCATGATTAACAATTTGGTCCATAGCTAACAGGCTGAAGTTGATGGTCATTATCTCCACTATCGGACGCAAGCCTGCCAAGGCTGATCCAATGCCAGCCCCCACTATGACAGATTCTGATATAGGAGTGTCCATAATACGTTCAGGACCAAATTCCTTAAGTAAACCTTTTGTCACGGAATATGCTCCGCCGTATTCACCTACATCTTCGCCCATAATGAACACCTTATCATTATTAATAAGGGCTTCTTTTAATCCTTTACCTATAGCTTCACGTAAGTCGATAACTACCATATAGCTACCCTACCTCTAGGCGTAAACGTTATTGTATAGGCTGTCTAGCTCAGGATACGGGCTTTCAAGAGCAAAGGTTACAGCCTCCTCAATAGTTTCGTTGATTGATTTTTCTATATGAGTAAGTTTTTCTTTAGTTATTAGACCTTCGTTAATAACTAAAGTTTTGAATGACTCGATAGGATCCATTGCCTGCCATTCCACGAGTTCCTTGTTGTCTCTATATGAACTAGGATCAGCCATAGAGTGTCCTCGAAATCGATAGGTCATAGCCTCTATGAAAATAGGGGCGGGATCTGATTCCATTTTACTAATAGCGTTCTTGGTTGCCTCTCTTACAGCGAGGACGTTCATACCATCAATTTGAGCTGCCGCAATTCCGTATGACTCTGCTGTTAAATATATTTCTCGCCCACCCGCGTGTGTCTTCTCAACGTGGGTACCCATACCGTACAGATTGTTTTCCAGGAAAAATAGAATAGGGAGTTTCCATATTGAGGCTAGGTTAAGAGCTTCGTGGTATTCGCCTTGGTTTACAGCACCATCGCCAAAAAAACACATTACTATTCCTTTTTCACGTTTGTATTTAATAGCGAGGGCTAATCCAACTGCTATAGGTAATTGACCTCCCACTATAGCGTAACCTCCCATAAAATTCTTAGATTTGTCATAAAGGTGCATTGAACCGCCCTTACCCCCGCTACTCCCAGTGAGTCTCCCACAGAGTTCTGCCATAATGACTTTAGGCTCCATTCCTCTAGCTAGAGCGTGGCCATGATCTCTATAGTGACTGACAACGTAGTCGTAGTTGCGTAAGAGTCCTATAGCACCAACCGCTACAGCTTCCTGTCCAATGTATAAATGTAGGAATCCTCTAATTTCCCCTTTCAAGTATAATTGTCCGCTAGATTCCTCAAATCGTCTGATCAGTAGCATTCGTTTGTAGTATGTAGATATTTGATGTTCGTTTAAATCAGTTAGCATACTAGATACCAATAGACCTTATTTATAATTGATTAGTATCAAGGAGATTAGAGAAAAACACAATAGGTAAAATGTTTTACACTTGTAACTGTTGAATTACACATCGAGGCGTTATATGTGTATTGCCAAGCCTTGAGCGTTTAAAGCTGCCTCTTTGACTGCCTCTGATATTGTAGGATGAGGATGGACTAGTGAACCGAGTTCTGTTGTAGTCCCTTCAAGTAACTGAGTTATGGTCAGCTCTCCAATCATCTCTGTCACTTCTGCACCTATCATGTGGGCGCCAAGTATTTCTCCTATTTCAGAGTCTGTTATCAATTTTATAAGCCCATCTGTTTCGCCTAAGGCTAACGCCTTCCCGGTAGCGTGCAAAGGGAATTTACCAACGTTTATAGAAAGACCCTGTTTTTTGGCCTGACTCTCTGTCAAACCAAAACTTGCTACCTGTGGGTTGGAATATATTGCTCTGGGCATAAGTGAATAGTTTAGGCTTGGTGGATTCAGACCGCATATCGTTTCGACGGCCATTATACCTTGAGCTGATGCAACGTGTGCTAGCAGAAGTTTACCAGTAACGTCTCCTACTGCTGATACTCCTGGTACACTGGTTTGCATTTTCTCGTCAACAACAATAAATCCTTTTGATGTTGTTACACTCAACGATTCTAGCCCAATCCCCTCTATATTTCCCTGGACACCGATCGCGACTAAAACTTTGCTACATTTGACTTCAGAATGATCATCGTTAGTAGTTATGGATACTATCGCTCCATCACTGGTTGTTTCGATTCCAGACACTTCCGTTCCTGACAAGATTCTAATGCCTTGCTTTTCAAGAGAACGTTCTAGGAGGAGACTGATTTCCTCGTCTTCCGAAGGTATCAAATGTTCGAGTAATTCGATAATGGTAACTTCGGAGCCATAACTACTGTAGATATAAGCAAACTCTACTCCGGTTGCACCGCCCCCTATAATAACTAGTTTTTCTGGAACGACAGGATCAATTATTGCCTCCCTACTTGTCAATATAGTTTCACCGTCTATGGGGATATTGGGTAGAGATTTTTGCCTGGCACCTGTTGCGATGATAATGTT
>CAUZEB010000042.1:0-12652 GCA_963578655.1 Dehalococcoidia bacterium
TTTATAAACATGCCTAATTGAGCAAGAGTAAACGCTATAATAATCAGAATCATATTCCACATGCGGAACATCCCGCGTCTTTTTTGCACCATGATCGAATGTACAAAAGCTGTCAAAACAAGCCAAGGCATAAGGGCAGAATTTTCCACTGGATCCCAGGCCCAGTAGCCCCCCCATCCCAAAATCGTATAAGCCCACCATGATCCCAATAGAAGTCCGATAGTCAAAGTGATCCACGTAACCATAGCCCAGACCCGCCCGATATCAACCCAGTCATCTAATCCTCCACGGTTATCAATCAAAACACCAATAGCGATACAAAAAGGTATAGAAACAGAGATTAAACCGGTCATCTGGATAGGGGGATGAATAAACATTCCAAAATGGACCAATAGCGGATTTATTCCTTGTCCATCCAGTGGTACAACATCAAGCCTTTCAAGGGGATTGGCTAGGAAAATCATTATACCTATGAAGAAAGTTAGAATTATTGCCATTAGACCTGTACTGTAGGGTGTCACTGAAGGCAATCTCTTTTTCATACTGACCACTACTAAAATTGCCAACAAAGAGAACACTAGAGCCAAAAACAGTAGTGATCCAGCATTGCCTGCATATAGAGCAACCCACGTATAAGCATGAGGCATTGCCAAATTGCTATTTTCAGCGACATAACGTACAGAGAAATCGTTAGTAACGAAAGCATACACTAAAGCTAGTGTAGACATTAATAATAAGAGCGGTAACGTATAAAATGCATAGCGTGCACTTGTAATTAATTCTGGGATGTTAAGTGAACGACCTAGAAAAGATACTAAAGCCACATAAGTTGAAACCATGATGGCAATAATCAGTGATATTTGACCAGCATCAACCATTATTCAGTCCCTTTCCTGCTCCACCATGTGATCCATTGGTATCACGATCTATTTTCAGTAGAGCATCTACTTCACAGATATATTTAACTCTTTCCTGATGGCTTAATTCAAGTAAAGACACGGTGCCTTCCTCTTTCTCGGATCCTCGTGGCCTTAACATTACTTTAAAAGTATAAAAAAGTGTCAGCAATGATATTATGGCAACAACAGGAGGAACCACCCAAAGAATTAACCCAAAACCTTTTCGTGGTGGCTCCAGCAGTACACTAATGTCATACCTTTCAACGAAATATTGTTTAACTTCACTATCTGTAGCACCTTCCCTCAGCATACCCAAAACTATTTGACGCATCTGAACAGCGAGTTGATTTTGAGATTGGTCTATTGATTCACCAGGACAGAGCGGACACATAATTACTTTATTCAGAGATTGTGCACGATCATCTAAACTTAAGTTTGATTTTTCCTCATAGCAAGAAGTAACGCATATCACACAAAATGATATCGCAATCACAAAAAAGAGAGGAGAGAAACCAAACTTATCGTACCTTATGATTGACAAATTCAGCCTGCCTTTATCACTGTATATAGTACTTCTTGTAGCTCTATGGCCTATTAAATTAATGATACACGTAAGAATTATGTAAAGTAAATTATACATCTCATCAGATATCATTATAACTTGTTATACCCTGTACGTTAATATCGGGTTATACCCTATGTATGAGTAAAAAGGTTTAATCGCATTTATTTCACTTTTCTATAGCGATTTAAGTGCATTTGCACTTCCCTTTTGCTATACTCCTATCACATTACTTATTGACTATACGGAAATTGAATGACCATTATCTATATTTCTTCTGAAAAGGAAAGATCCGGAAAGACCAGTTTGCTAACGACATTAGCCAGAAACCTGACTAATGCAGGCAAGAAGGTCACGATAATTATCCCACCAGACGCCAATGAATCAGCACCTAGTGGAACAGAACTAATGGTCAAAGACCTGCTGTTAACCGCACCGAATACTGGGTTTCCTAAAATAAGATCTGATAGTGATGATGATAACTCTGCTGTAGTCCTAATTGAAGGGTCTTCCAATCTCAAAACTACTAATATTAGTGAATTACTAGAATCTCTAGACGCAATTTGTTTAGATATAATAAAGTTTAAACCTGGGATTTCCAATTCTGCTATATTGTCTCGCTCTCAAACCCTGGGAGACAGACTAGCGGGGGTTATAATCAACGGAGTCACAAGATATAAAAAAACCAGCGTTGAAATAGATCTAATACCTTCATTATGTTCCAGTGGTCTATCAGTCTTCGGAGCCATTCCTGAAAGTCGTACTCTCCTATCTAGTACAGTAAAGACGCTCGCACTCAACCTAAACGGAAATATTATTGCTGGAGAAGAACACGCCGATGCGTTAGTCGAACATTTCATGGTTGGCGGATGGACTTTAGATTCAGGTGAACTATATTTTGGGATTAAGGAAAACAAAGCTGCGATTATAAGAGGAGATAGGCCGGATATGCAGATGTCTGCGCTTAATACTAATACGTCCTGTTTGATATGTACTAACGGAATAGAACCTATAGAGTACGTACTCTATGAGGCAGCTCAGCAAGATATTCCAATAATAGTGGTTGAGACTGACACTTTGAACACCATGGATTCTTTAAACAAACTAAAGATTACATCACACTTCGATCACAGGGCAAAGCTGATGGAATTCGGAGAGTTAATGGACCAATGGCTCGACTTGGAATATATGTACAGAAAGCTGAGTATAGCAATATAGAGATGAACTAACTTAGTAGTAGGTTACGTATGCTCTGTTAATTTAAGAATAATATTTAATATTACAATGCTGAAGCCGTACCTGACTCAGAAGCGTGAAATCGATCATATTGCACCCATAATTCATACATTGGAAGGTTCGAAAGCGCTAAGACTAACTTACCCTCGAGACTGCCAACTGAATCGCACGTTTGGCGAAAACCTTCAATAATTGTTCACGATATTCCCCTGAAGCATGCACATCGCTTAAGAATTCATCCACACTGGCCACAGATTCTTGAGCAGCTGAGTCGATAACATCTTCATTAATTTTGTTACCTAGCAGCATACGTTCAGTTTCGACTGCGCGTACCGCGTGGGTACCAGCCCCAGTTACTCCCACGCTAGCATCCTCACAAATCCCGGCGTCGTTGATGCCAATTCGCACAGCTACGCCGACGACTGCATAATGGGAAGCTTTGTTAGCAAATTTCAAATAGGCGGAGCCACCGCGGTTTATAAGGCTAGGAATTCTAATCTCTCTCAGAATCTCGTTGGCTCTAAGTTGAGTTGTCAAAAGATCAACAAAGAAATCTTCAGCGTTTATAAACCTTTCTTCTATGGAACTATCTACGACTATGGTTGCGTTCAATGCAATCACTACCGCTGGCAGGTCAGCTGCAGGATCAGCATGAGACAAGCTACCCCCAATAGTGCCCAGATTCCTGACTTGGGGATCAGCCACATCTGCCGCTGCGTCGGATAACATAGAAACTTTATTTTTTATTAATTCGGACGATTGGAGCTGATAGTAGGTAGACATTCCGCCAATCACCAAAGTATCGCTGCCTTCGGTTATAGAGTTCATTCCATTTACATTTTTTAAGTCAATCAGGATCTTGGGTTGAGCTAATCTAAGTTTCATTAAAGGGATCAGACTATGGCCACCAGCCAATATCTTAGCATCTTCTCCATGCTTACTAAGTAAATCCGCCACCTCAGTGATGCTAGTAGGGGCAATATACTCGAACGTGGAAGGGATCATAGTTACCTCCTTTATCCATGAATAACAGTCTCAGGCTTTCACAACTTATCAGCAGCGTACTTTACTGCTTTGACAATATTATGATATCCAGTACAGCGACAAATATTACCGGAAAGACCGTAACGTATGTCGGCTTCTGATGGATCTGGGTTTTTTTGCAATAGATCATAAGCCGACATAATCATACCGGGTGTACAGTAACCACATTGTAGGCCGTGTTCTTCCCAAAATCCTTCCTGTAAGGGATGGAGTTCTCCGTCTTTTGCCAAACCTTCGATGGTAGTAATCGAACTACCATCAACCTGTACTGCTAACACATTACACGACTTCACCGCGACTCCGTCCAATATAACGGTACACGCACCACAACTTGTAGTATCGCAACCTACATGCGTACCTGTGAGGTTAAGGACATCACGTATATAATGAACAAGCAATAGTCTGGGTTCCACATCCGATGTATGAAGTTTGCCATTAACAGTCACCGAAATCATGTTAGCCATGATAGACTCTCCACAAACAAAAGATTAGGGCACCAATTTCACCGAGGATGGGAGCGATTATAACAGTTATCATCCATCCAGGCTATACTAGATCAGCTCATTGAGGCTTAATGATGAAAGCTATGAAGCTCTAACAGTCAAATTTATATCATAGATGACGAAAACCTCTATATTATGCGTTCAGACTCTTCTTCGTGGCTATCTAAGTTACTATAATTTATACTAATATACGAAATACTAAGATCGGTTCTAGTAAATCAAACAATTCAAGGTTACGAATCTCTGAGAGGATTACCCAATGAACGTAGAAGGGACTTATGTTTTTAATGCTAGTATAGCTGAAGTTTGGGAATCGTTCCTTTCATCTGATACTCTGTCGGGCTGTGTACCTGGGGTACAGCATTTTAAATCTACCGGCAAAGACACGTTCAGTGCTACTATGAGAATAGGTATTTCCTCTATATCTGGGATCTATTCTGGAACGATCATGATAACAGACAAATCATATCCGGATTCATTCAAAATGATTGTTAACGGAAAGGGATCAGGTGGTGATATCAGGGGTGTAGCAACGCTAAGGTTTACAGACAGGGGTAACGAAACTGAAGTCATTTTGAATGGAGAAGCTCAAATATATGGTATCATCGCTAGAGTAGGCCAACGACTCCTTGGAAGCACTTCAAAACTCATAATGAATCAGTTTTTTAATTGCATGATCTCTAAGGTTGGCATCCAAGGATCTGATTAACCAATATTTGATCCTGAGATTCCATTATTTCTTAAATATCAAGCTTTCCAAGAACCAACGAACAGAATTCTCGAACGCTTCAGGAGCTTCTTGATAAAACCAGTGACCCCCGCCTTCTAGCTCTACCAGCCTTCCTTGAACTACTGATTCGAGCATACGAACTCCTACCTCATGAGTTAGGAGTTTGCTCTGACGACCCCTTATTATTAGAGTAGGACATTCGATCTGTGACCAATAGTTCCAAAGATCTGGACGTTCGTAATTATCTAGAAGCTTTCTATCCCTTTTCCACACAAAAACTCCGCTAGCATCTTGTTTAGTCATATAAAGAGCCTGATGATGCAACATATCATCTGAGGATATGGGTTGACGCGCTCTCAGTCTCTCAATCACTAATTCAAGTGAATTCCAGTTATCAGACTCACTATTATATTTACGAAACATCAACTGAGACTCAAGGTTAAAGCCATCTGGATCAATATCGGCAATAACCAATGCTTTTATCTTCGATATATTCTCACTGGCATACATAAACGCATTCCTACCTCCAGCAGAATGACCAATAAGAACCATATCATTAAGATTCTCTTGATCAACAAGAGCTTCAATATCCGATACGTAGTCAACCAATCGGTAGTGGTTCGAATCCGACCAATCACTATCTCCGTGCCCCCTGTGATCTAGAGCTAAAACGTGATACTTTCTACTCATAACGGAGGCCAAAAAATCCCAACTTCTTGAACAATCCTGTAAGCCATGTAAAAGTACGAGAGTGTCAGCTCCTCTATTCCCCCAATCAAGATAATGGAGACGGAGCCCATTAGATTCCACATACATATCTTTTGGATATATCTTTTTTTTCATATTATTTTAATTAAATTTTCTGACTTGAGGGCAAATAGCGTTTCGGGAATTTAGCAACCACCGAATACAAAATATCAACCATGTTTGCTAATCTGACACGAGCTACTTGAGAGCAGAGCTGGTAAGCCATAAGTCGCTCAATTCCATATCCTTTCTCAAGCCATACAACCAACTCGTAGAAGGCTATACGCGCGGCGTCCTCCATAGGCCGGGCACTCCCTACGGTCATTATATAATCTTTAGACAAGATCCGTGGAGTTGCTATTGATTCCCCCTTAATCAAGTTTATCGTCAATATTCCCCTAGTTGGTATTTCCGTAGCCACACCGCTAACTTCTGCATCGCCTTGAGTTGCATGGCCATCTCCAACATACAACAGAGCGCCTGTTACATTGACTGGCAAATGTATAGTATTACCGGGACACACATCAGCTGCATCCATATTGCCACCATGAAAACCTGGAGATAAAGAAGACACTGCCTCCACTTGTGGCGCAGTTCCAATTGTTCCGTAAAAGGGTTCATAAGGTATACGTGGTATATCTAACTCGTCAGAAAAAGTAATTAATCCATTCTGAATTGGATGCAGCATGATTCTAGCTGGAAGTGGAGGATTGAGCATACGAGTAAAAGTGGTACCGCATAAACCTCCGAATTCGGGAATAAGCGCACTGACCCCATAGTCTCTAGTAACTTCAATTGACTCAATACTTACGCTTAGAGTATCGCCTTTTTCCGCGCCTTCGACGAAAATTGGTCCTACTAGTGGGTTTACAAAAGGTAACTCGATGATATTTACCAGATCTGCATCAACAGAATCTATTTTATTCTCGAAAGCGTCAGCAGTCAGCACCGTAATGGTTTCGCCAGGTTTAACCACTGCAACTGGAGGGTTATACGGTCCTATAACATAGGACCACTCATTCGGCAGATTTGTTATTGTCTGCATAGTCTACTCCTCTTACGGCTTAATATTGTTATCGACTTACAATTCTAGAGAAATGAAGCACAAGAGTTTCAAGATTTCGAACAGCTAAGAGGATTCACTCTCCTCAAATTCCACATGGCGCTATCTTAGAAGTATAAATTGAACAGATATTAAAACACGTTAGAATATGTTGGCCATTTTCTATACTACAACTGTCTTTATCTGTTAGCATTTGTAAGTATTACTATTGTTCTCTAAGAAAAAGCGTCGTCCGAAGAAAACTTTTTTAAGACATTGTCAGTAATTTTAGACACACTGTTATCGTAATTGTTATACGACAAACAAGCACTCCATACAATAGAGCCAGTGGAAAATACGGCCCCTTCATTGGGATATTCAAAGAACACCATGTCAGCTCTCACCAAGGGATTAGATGTTCCTGTCTGACTAGAATCCATATGATATACCTCTTCAACGACATGGTGGAAATTATCATCGAATTCAGACGCAGTGGCAAGCAAGAGAGCATGTGGAGGGCTTCCAAGACCAAAATCTAATCTATCAAATTCATATCCTGCGGCACCCCAGCCGAATCCCAATGATTCAAAATCACCAATCAATCCACTATCAACACCTTCAAATATAAATGCAACCCTAGCCTCATAGCTATCAGGCTGACGCCGGTAAGCGGCATTAACTATACCGCTGCCGCCTTGACCAGTCATACCTATACCAACTAACTTTTGTGGCTCTCTACCGCGATGTCTCCACAATCCTCCAAGTTCTCCCGTGGTACTATGATAAAATTCTCCTGGATTAGCTTCCCATGACCCAGTCCCCTTCCAACGCCTTATTTCTATTATATGAGGTCTTTCAGGATCCACTGAAGTCACCCAATAAAACCCATTACCTCCCATGTACATGAACCTACCCCCATCGTTGAGATAACTTTCCAAGTTATCCAACATATTGTCAGTCCAATACTCAGGATGAGCGTCTGACATAATTACATTGTAATGCGATATTAAAGCTTTTCCTTCCCTATGGAGGTCTTCATCAGTTATCACATCAAATTCATATCCTTTTGCTTCCAGCCAATCTATCTGGTGAAGATCAGCCGTTAACAGAACAGGGGCACCTCTACCCTTACCAACAGTTCTTTGTATATTACTAGGACGCATATTTAGAATCGGTTTCAATCTAGAAGCATAGCAGATACCGCTTCCATCAGAATGCAAATCATATAAACCACCTAACTGGTTCTCCATAAGATATTTTTCACGTGGATTGGATGGATACTCTAATTCAATGCCGGCTCCTTTCAAGTATTCCTGTAGAACTGGGTTTGAAGCAAGGTGCTCATTAGAATAGGCCATAAATGTATATGTCCCTAATAAAAGTGCGATTTTATTTGTTATTCGATCCCTCTTGGGGGTTACCACGAAGGGCATATAATCTATCTCTTCATTAGATGTCACTTTAAAGGCATAAATGCCACTTCTAACGCTCTCTCCGACTATATAAGTGAAATCTATTTTCCATCCAGCATCTTCTAAATCGTCGTCATGAAAATAAATAGCCGCATATTCCGATGGAACTTTCTTGAAGTCAATTTCTCGTCCTGTCCATCTATGGGATGTAACAGAACGTGTCGGCATGTTTATAACCGAACCATGCAATCTGTTGCCTGATATATCTTCTATCATTTGGGAGTCGAATCGCCTTCCGAAATCCCAAAGAGCTATTAGGTGGGTTTCATTCGTTAATATAAATTTGCCGTTTCTAAGAGTTTCAATTTCATCTACCTTTAATGCTCTATTAAACATCGTAGGATTTTCAATTTTCCCGTTGAAATGATCGCGAATTCTGGTAGTACTACCTGTTTGAGCACTCCAAAAGCCAGCGATAATCAAGTCCTTATGATTCGTATCAAATTTATTAATGGATACATTTTTTCTTGAAATAACCAAGGAATTAGTATAAGGCCAATTCTCTAAAGAATTTTGATAGATGGATATTTCGCGATTTGCTGAATCGTAGACTGCGGTAACCGAATACCACTTGTTATCTCTTAGAGGTACATTGGAGACAACCTTTTCTGTAGTACCCCCTGAATGACCTAATGACAGTGTAGGTCGTCCAGATTCATCCAAATAAACAGCATATCCTGCATTGATTGAGTCATCCCACTTGGTTAATATGCCCTGAACGCCTGTGCCTATTCTCGTTGGGTAAACCCACGTATGTATAGTGAAAGAACCAGTAGGACTTAGTCTGACATCATCGGGGACGATCGCGTAAGAACCCGGATGCAATTGTTGTAATATTCCCTCATATTCACCATTGGATTCACAGTCAATTAACTCCTCTTTAAATCCCGGTCCTTTCTCGTCTTTATCGCCATGGATTAATCGAACCAGTTGTGCACCATATTTCGGACTTTGGCAACTAACCATAAAGCTAATAGATTCCCCAGGTTGGGCGGTTAATTTATCTGAATAACCAAGTATCTCCATGTTATGACCTCAACGTACTATAATAACTTTGTGGATTCACTTTGCACTGTTTTGAACTGCAGATAATTTATATATCGAATCAGAAATTAGTAATACCCCCGTCTCTATTGCGCAAAAAAGAAAGGATATTGCCCGAAACACCCTGCCATAGGGATCTTATCTAGAGACCAGTAAGGTTGTCCAATGAAGTTTCACTTACCTATACCTCTAGGTGTCCATAAATTTAAGAAGTGTGTAATGGACAGAAGAGAGTTACAATGTTGCAGTCAATAAAACTCAGACCCGTGACGCTTCGTTCAAAGCTATAAAGGTTTAGTCCGAAAGTATAGAGAAAGTAATTTCGTGATGCAGTAGTTGAGTAACTATTCTGATTGAAGAGACACTAACGCCCTTTCTACGATGGATTCATATTCTTCATACACCTCTTTACTCGAAAGAACGGTTGGCTTGGAAGTGTCTCGATAATCAGATCTTAAATTCAGTTTCCCCAAAAATTCTAAGTCCATTTCTTCTGACAAAGACTCACCCGCACCAGATCCGAAAATATCTCCTGAGAAATTCTCAACAACTCCAATAACGTTAACTTTTAGTTTACGTATCATATTAATTGATCGCTTCGCATCTATTTTTGCCAATTCCTGGGGTGTAGTCACAACGACAAAACCATCCAAATCTAGGACCTGCATTATCGTCAGAGGGGCATCTGAAGTTCCTGGAGGTAAATCTATTACTAAATAATCTAATGAACCCCAATCAGTCTTTTGCAAGAGTTGATTGATGGCATTGTGAACCATGGGTCCTCTCCAAATGATCGCCTCTTCCTCATTTTCTTGGAAAAACCCCATCGACATCACTTTAACTCCAAATCGCTCTGAGGGAAGCATTCGTCTATCTGCGCCAACCAAAGGAGGCTCAGATATTTTCATCGCCCTAACAACATTTGGACAGTCGATATCGACATCTAATAACCCAGTTTTCAAGCCTTGCCGAGCTAAGGTAACAGCCATGTTGACAGCCACCGTAGTCTTACCCACCCCGCCTTTTCCACTATAAACGCCTATTTTATATTTAATTTTTCCCAAGGATTCAGCAATGAGACGCTTCTGATCCCACTGTCGCTTCATCGCTTCAATTTTAGCTCGCGCCTGAGCGGTCTGCTGAGGTGACTGCTTCATAATAATTTCTACCCCTCACAAAAAAGGAAAGTCAGTATGCTATACGATTATCCTAGAGACGTACCATCTAACTGTACCCGAAGTTTAATCGAGGCCTAAAAGTTTCTTACCGTCTTCCGTAATCATATCTGGGGTCCAAGGAGGATCGTATACCAGTTCAACATTAACATCCTCGACTCCATCCAGCTCAGCTATTCTCCATTCAGCCTGTTGAGCTATATAAGGACCCATACCACAACCAGCGAATGTAAGGGTCATCCGAATATCTACATCTCCATCATCAACCTCGACTCCGTAAACCAAACCTAGGTCTACAATGTTGACAGGGATTTCCGGATCATAGACCTCATGTAATGCCTCTAATACTTCGTCTTGAGTAATTACGGCAGCTTCTACCATCAGATTATCCTCCAAGTAAAACTAAATACACTTTGATTACCCCTTAATCTTAATCTTGTTATGTACACCTGTCAATTTGAATAGACTACACCAACGACAATAAATGAACCATCGAGTTTGCATAGAATGGGTCCTTCACTATCTTAAGCCTTTGGCGACATTTGGTAAATATTCCAGGTCCTTGAGCTTACAGTACAACTCCCTGATATTGCACTTGATATTCAGGTAAAAGAATATAACTCTCATTCCTTAATATTTAGTATCTGATCTCATATGTCTCAGACACTATCGGTCAGAAACTACCTTCCTGAGGTCTACTATCTGATCTCTCAAACGAGCAGCTTTCTCGAATTCCAGGTTTCTGGCCGCTGTCTTCATTTGTACCTCGAAATCTTTTATCAATCTAAATAGTTCCTTTTTGGGTAATTCTGCTCTAATGATGTCAATATTATCAGGTTCGATTACATCCCTAACCCTTTCGGTAATGTCGTGTATGGCCTTGCGAATGCTTTGAGGGGTTATTGAGTGGTTTTCGTTATACAGTTTTTGAATCTCTCGACGCCTATCCGTTTCATAAATAGCTCTTTTCATAGAGTCCGTCATATGGTCTGCATACATAATAACCCTGCCATCGACATGCCTTGCTGCTCGGCCTATAGTTTGAACTAACGAAGTTGTAGATCTTAGATAACCCTCCTTGTCTGCGTCTAATATAGCTACTAGGCTCACTTCAGGTAGGTCTAATCCTTCTCTCAGCAAGTTTATACCTACCACAACGTCGTAGACGCCTAATCTTAAATCTCGCAAAATCTCGCTACGCTCTAACGTATTTATCTCTGAATGTAAGTATTGAGTCTTTATACCCATTTCTTTAAGATATTCAGCCAACTCCTCAGCCATACGTTTAGTAAGGGTGGTTACAATACTTCTTTCCTTTCTATCTAACCGTTCACTGATTTGATAAAGTAAGTCGTCTATTTGGCCTTCTGTGGGCTTTACCTCAACTGTCGGGTCGATCAATCCCGTGGGTCGAATTACTTGTTCAGTAATTTTTTGGCTATGTTCATGTTCGTACGGTCCAAGAGTGGCGGAAACATAAATCACTTGATTGACACGCTCTTCAAACTCCTTGAAATTGAGAGGACGGTTGTCTAAAGCTGACGGTAGCCTGAAACCATGCTCCACAAGTGTTTCTTTACGAGATCTGTCCCCGAAATACATGCCCCTCAGCTGTGGTAGCGTCATATGGGATTCGTCAATGAAAAGCAGATAATCGTCAGGGAAATAATCCAACAAGGTGTACGGTGAACTACCAGGTAGCCGTCTCGCCAGATGCCGCGAATAATTTTCTACACCAGAGCAGTATCCAGTTTCTCTCATCATCTCCATGTCATACAATGTTCTCGACTCTATTCTTTGAGCTTCAAGAAGTTTGCCCTGCGAATTCAAGCGCAGGATGGTTTCTGTCAATTCACTTTGAATATCATTAAGGGCTAGATTCATTTTTTCTTCTGATGTAACGAAATGTTTTGCTGGGTAAATTTCTATATCATCCCTCTCACCCAAAATTTCTCCAGTTAATGGATCAACTTCAACTATTCTTTCGATCTCGTCGCCCCAGTATTCTATCCTTACGCAAGATTCCTCATAGGCAGGGAGTATCTCCAGGCAATCCCCTTTGATACGAAATCTACCACGAGCTAAATCTAAATCGTTTCTCTCATATTGCATATCAACTAATTGACGAACCAAACGTGATCGTCTCCGATTCTCTCCCCTCCTGACATAAGCAACAAAGCTCTGATATTCTTCTGGTG
>CAUZEB010000043.1:0-12617 GCA_963578655.1 Dehalococcoidia bacterium
TATAACACTCCCGAAGAAATATGGGAAGGCATTGGTATTCTGGCCGAGGTGTTTCGTCGCGAGGGGCTGTTTTCCTAATTTTTCCAAACCACTATGAATAACCATATGGAGTAAGAGACCACCTATCGAGCCTTTGCGATCTCACTTTCCTTTTTGGCTTTATCACTCCCTTCTTATGCTTTGGGATGCATCTTTCCAACAGACTCATGCGATTTAATGTTACATACGCTCTGATTGGATTTTCGATGATAGAATGATTCAGATCCTGTCCTTATACCTGATTCTCTGTATTAGTAGGATTCCGATCAAACTTACGGGGATTAAAAATATTAATGTTGTCAGAATTACCACCATACCACCAGCACCAAGACCAATTACTGAATCGATCCTGTGCTTTATCCACTCAATTAGAATAGGATCCGCAGGCTCTCCATGGTGGACCAACATAGAAAGTAAAACGGTCCACATCGTTAGTTTCTAAATGTGGAAGCAACAACCACCTCTGTTGTATTTATCTGATACTTAGAGGAATATTTCTTCTCCCTTATGGCAAAACTGACAATACTTGCTACTAATAGCGTCGATCCGCAAATACCGAAGGCTAAATCATAATTACCGAAAATATCGTATAGTACACCCCCTAGTAGGATACTTAATGCACTGCCCATTTGGTGAGCGAATGTGATAAGCCCTGATAACACACCCATGTTCTTTAGACCATATATCTCTGCAGTCAGTGAAGTGGTGAGTGGAACTGTAGCTATCCATGAAATTCCGGCAATAACCGCAAATCCCCATATAGGAAAAAGTCCTGGACCTAGGATCAATACTGCATAGGCCAACCCTCGTGTAGCATAAACAAGACCCAAAAGGTTTTTACGGCCTATCTTGTCAGAATAAAAGCCTGCCGCTAAAACTCCAATCGTATTGAAACCCATCATTACGCCAAAAGCCAAAGCAGCTGTGGAGGCGGATATACCTCGATCAATAACAAACGGCACATAATGAGCTGAAAGAATCCCTGTAGTCATCCCACATACGAAATACCCCACGCTTAGCTGCCACATTGGAGCGGATCTATAAGCATGCTTCCAATATTCTGCCTCCAATGGTGTGACCACTTCTTCCTTATCATCACTTTGAGTCTGGGAATCTGGAACGAATGCTCCATCAGGTACCTCACCTATGTCGGCGGGATTTTCTTTCATGAGAAAAAATACCAATGGTAAGGCTAGGAAAAGAACTAATCCACCCATGACTCCCCAAGTTATCCTCCAACCTATCAATAAAATTAAGTAAGTAGCAAAAGGAGCTAATATCATAGATCCTATAGATGCACCGGAGGAAGATATACTTATTGCAGCTCCTCTTTTACGATAGAACCATTTAGACAGAATAGCCCCTACAGTCACAAGAGAGGCTCCACTGGCTGCCGTAGACATCAGTAATCCATACAAGATTATAAGCATCCAAAGGCTAGTAACCAAACTCAATAACATAGTGGCAGAGCCTAGCACAATCAAGCTATAACATATTACTGTTCGACCACCAAGTTGATCGTAGAATTTACCCAAAAAAGGAAGGGTGATGCCATTGACAAACCAGCCAAGTGCGATAGCCAAGGAAATCGCTCCGCGACTCCACTCTAGATCGTTACTCATGGGTACGATAAATACTCCAAATCCGTTTCTAGATCCAGAGGCCACAAATAGAGTGAAGAAACCCACTCCTAATATAAACCAACCGTAGAATATGCCCTTATTTACAGAGTCTTTACGCAACCCGATAACTCCTTCTACTTGTTAATTACCGACCTTAATTGAAGATGCGATAAGTAGTGAAACATTCGAATACAAACTGTATCGAAGTTTAACACTGACTAAAGATTAGAGACAAGTTATTTACACCTGTCATAACATGTACTATGAATCAATACTAGCCCATAAGTACTATAGAGACTGTCATAATATATAATCCTGAAGTATAAATTTACTGTATCCTATGAATACCTATTTTCCCAATGATGACATATCTTCCCGTAAACGAGACAGAATAAGTTAAATACATGAACCTTCTAACCGGAAAACAACTGAAGCTTTACTATGGTGACTTACAAATATTCTCGGACGTAGATATTGACGTAATCAAAAATTCGCGTGTTGGAATAGTCGGCCCTAATGGAAGCGGTAAAACCTCTTTGATAAAGATGATGCTTGGAGAATTAAGCCCTGATGAAGGGGTAATTGAAAAATCTCCAAGTCTGTCAATTGGCTACGTTCCTCAAACCACTACAAATAAGACGAATGGCTCTCTGAAAGACGAAATAATGCTCGCCTTCGAAGAACTCGTTGAGCTGGAAGACCAATTATCCAAAAGTGCCATGCAGATACAGGAAACTAGTGCCAGGGAACGTCATTTAGCAGAAAATAAATACTCCAGGCTACTGCGTAAATATGAACTTATTGGAGGATACAATTACCAAAACAGAATGGAAAGAGTGGTAGCTGGATTAGAATTACACCCCAACATTCTGGATAACAAAGCAACAACGGTTAGCGGGGGTGAGAGAACAAGAGCGTCGTTGGCTAGAGCCTTACTATCAGATCCAGACATCCTTATTCTTGATGAGCCAACTAACTATCTCGATTTTAAGGGCCTAGAATGGCTAGAAGATTTCTTAATTCAATTCTCTCGTGCTTTTGTTGTAGTTTCACATGACCGTTATTTCTTGGATCGAGTAGCAACTCAGATATGGGAAGTCGACGGTGGTAATGTAAATATTTACAAGGGCAACTATTTACAATACAGTATCCGAAAAGAGGAAACTCTAAATCGAAATCGCAAAGACTTCGATCGTCAGCAAGCTTACATCAGTAAAGAAGAATCATTTATCGACAAATACAAAGCGGGGCAGAGATCTCGTCAGGCTAGGGGTCGTAAAAAACAATTAGAACGTCTTGACCGTATCGAAAAACCCGCAAAAGGGGCCACTATCCGAATAAGTGGACAATCTGTAGCCAGATCCTCACAGATTGTGATGAGTATTAACGAATTATCCGTAGGACTTCTAATTGATGATAGACCTATAGAACTCCTACGCTTACCTCAACTGGATCTCGAACGCGGATCACACACGGCTATCATAGGTGCGAACGGTACAGGTAAAACCACTCTACTCCAGACGATCCTAGGATTAACTCCAGGATTGTCTGGAGTGACTACTCTCGGTTCCAACATCAAAACAGGTTACTATTCGCAAGATCGCCGTGAGTTTTTCTGCGGAGGAACAGTAATAGACACTCTTATTCAATCTAAAAATATCGGTATAACAAATGCTCATTCTTACCTCGCTACGTTTTTATTTAGGGGCGACGATATATTCAAACAAGTGTCTGAACTCAGTGGAGGAGAAATGAGTAGATTGGCTCTAGCTCGTCTTCTGATTACAGAACCTAACTTGCTAATCTTAGATGAACCTACTACACATCTGGATATACCTAGTCGAGAAGCTCTGGAACAAGCTCTGCAGTCTTATGAAGGAACTATACTTTTCGTGTCACACGATCGTCATCTCATCTCTCTCCTGGCGAAGCAATTATGGGTAATAGAAGATGCAACAGTTAAGCTCTTTCCAGGTGTATTAGAGGATTGGTTGCTGACAAAACAAGCACCTAATCACACCACACAAAGGTCCAATTTACATCAACCACGAAAGAAAAAAACCAAGTCTATAAAGTATCTTGAAAAGAATACGGTCGTTGATTATGAAAAACTCATATCCTCTCTAGAGTGCGCTTTGAAAAGCTTAGAAGATCAGATCACCAAAGCATCTAGATGCCAGGATGTGAAAGAAATCCAGAGGCTAGGAGAGAAATACAGCGAAGCAGAGTCGCAACTTGAACTGACTTGGTTAGCATGGACTGAACAGAATCCATAATTGACTAGGATTCTCCCTAATGGCTAACCTTACGCTTTGTAAAATTCCTTCGCTCTGTTGTAAACCTCAGTAGTATTCATATCCAAGCTTATCATCGGAGAATCAATTGCCACATGGTTAATCTTACCAAGGTGAAATTGAAATATTTCCCGCACGCCTTGGTTCTCTTCCGTTATTTCCTCCAGATTCTTTTTCAATCTGACAGAAAATATTAATGGATGACCTCCGTGTCCATCGTAACGGGGTGAGGTGATAAGAGCATTCATGCTTCTGTGACTAGCTATTATCTCAGATATAATTGCTGGTGTTCGGGGTTGGTCAACAGCAAGAATTAAGATCGCCTCAGTCTCATTATCGATACTCTTCAGCCCAGCTTTAATGGACGTGATCTTCCCCAAAGAATATTGCTCGTTCACAACACATCGAACGTTGTCAGTTTCAATAACATAGGGCTTTAATTGATCTGAGTTGTGTCCTAATACTACAACGACTTTATTAACTCCGGCTTCAATTAAAGATTTTATTTGATATGACAGTAACGTCTCTTCATGCCAGGTCATTAAAGCTTTAGGACAGCCCATACGAGTCGACTTCCCTGCAGCGATCAAAATAGCAGAGATATGAAACATATATTAATTGAATACCGACATTGAATGCTCTTTTTGAATTTTTTCAATAATTCGATCAATTCGATATTCTTCGAGTTTCATAGGAGTACCATCACCACCGAGACGAAACATTAATATTTCACCCATTATGCTAACTGCTATCTCTTCCGGGGTCCTAGCATAAATATTCAACCCGATTGGCGATCTTATGGCTCTTATTCGTTCGATTGGTACCATGGCGCTTCTGATCATATCTTCATAAATCATAATTGTCTTACGTTTACTTCCCAAAAGCCCAACATATTGTGCTCTAGTCAGGGCCGCCGCCTCTAATGCCACATTATCGTATCTGTGCCCACGAGTGGCAATTACGATAAAACTATTCTCATTTATCGGAAGTTCAAGTAATGCCTCCTCTGGCTTTTTAGCTATAATCAGAGATGCCTCGGGGAATCGTTCTTGATTGGCAAATCCATTCCTATCATCAGTCACGAAAACTTGGAAACCCAAATTTTTAGCTAAAGGTGCAATTGCCTTCGAGACATGTCCGCCTCCACAGAGAACCAATTGAGGAGGAGTAGTGTATGCCTCGATGAAATATTCAGTACCGTAATCAGTTTTAACAATTTCATTTTTGCCCAAGTCTATCAACTCCATGGCTTTCTTAATGGCATGATCATCTAATTCAGGGGTCCCTAGTGTCCCCAATACAGAACGGTCGGCTCTAATGAACAATTTTGCTCCGACACCTATGTTATCCAAAGCCTGTGTGACAGTTGCCAACGCAACGGCTCCGTTACCCTGATAGGCGCCATCAATCTCTTTCGCAAACTTGAGATAATCATTTGGATTGTAGACCGGGTCGATAAAAAAATACATAGTCCCGCCACAAACTAGTCCATCTTGTGCAGCAAGTTCTTCATTTAACATGTATTCCCTATATTGCGGCGAACCTCCACGTTTTAGTAACTCGCTAGCCGCGAACCATATATCACCCTCTACACAACCCCCACCCAGTGTTCCGACTCCAGTACCATCTGCACGCACCAATAACTTGGCTCCGGTCTTCTGGGGTGTTGACCCTTTAGTGCGAATGACGGTAGCGACAACTAGAGGTTCATTTTTTTCGAGTAGATTGACCGCTTCCTGAAAGACATCCTGCATGGTAAACCACCGCTTCCTATAACGTCCTTGATCGTCGGGATAATAACCCTATTCTAATAATTTGGCAAGTACATTCCCATTATAAGGCAAAATAGGTTCAGAGACTATTAAATGTTTGGGGAGATGGATTTCCTTATCGTTAAACTCTGTTGATGGATACAGTAAAATAAAAACATGAATTGTAACGACTATTATCCAATTTTAAACAAATCATTTCCAGGTCGTTATTACATTTGTGGCATATTTACTTATTTAAAAGCGAATAGTTCCAACCAGATTAGACGTCATTCGATCATTAATGCCATCAGAGGAATACGAGAAGATCCGTTTCTAGGAAAATACGTCCTTGCTCTATTTAACACAATAGAGATATACTTTTCCTCAATCAATGTCGTGAGGCTCTAATATGCATCCACTGGAGCGATCTTTACCCCTATTTCCATTAAGTACAGTTCTTTTCCCTAATGCCACCATTCCCCTCCACATATTTGAGGAGAGATATAAACTTATGCTCCAACACTGCCTTGAATCTGATTCTAGGTTCGGAGTAATTCTAATCAAATCTGGAATAGAAGTGGGCGGGCCAGTCGAGCCATTTTCTATTGGGACCATAGCTCATATCACTAAGATTGATAAAGTAGAATCCGACAGAATGTATATCTCTGTTACCGGTGAACGAAGGTTCAGAATCAAAAACCTGAACCAATACACGCCATATATGTCGGCTGTCGTAGATATAATCGATGATGATGAAGATAAGGAACCAGAACCAGATCGGGTTAAGGAAATTATAGGCAAAGTCAACGAATATGCACGACTCATATTAGGCCTGAGAGGAGGTTGGGTCAATAAAACCAAAATTCCTTCTGAACCACAGGCCCTTTCTTATCTCATAGGGACTATGATGAAACTCGAACTTATTCAAAAACAAAGTTTACTAGAAGAACCTAACGTGTCGAATAGACTAGAAAAGGAAATGGAACTCCTCAATCAAATCCTGGCACCTCTAAGAGAACGAGTGTCTCGGGAGTTACTTAAGAAATTCAGCCGTCAATAATCACGAATTCTCAAGATGTTTATGATTCTCTACTTACTAAACCTCATTAATGTGATGTTTAGATTGGATTTAAGTTAATCACTTTATCACTAGGTAAAGGCTGATTGAAAATCTGAGGATGGAGTATTTGAGCTATCAGTTGGATTCCTTCTATGAGCCTAGGCCCGCTCCGACTGAACAGACCGTCCGCATCAGCAACGAATACGTTACCATTACTTACAGCCGGTATATCCTTCCATTCAGTCAGGTTAATGGACAATGAAATCTCTTTCACTGAATTTTCTATATCCATCCCACATGGAATAATCATTAGATATTCAGGAGAATATTCGACGAGTGTTTCTAGTTCAATTCTCTTGCTGGGTCTTCCAGCCGAATTAATACCATCAATGCCACCCGCTATAGATACCATATCGGGTACCCAATGACCGGCTATCATCAGAGGATCTAACCATTCTATACATGCTACTTTAGGTCGGCGCTTGACTGTAGAAGTTAACGAGCGAATGCTAGCTATAGCGGTCTCCAATTTGGTAACAAGTGTTTTTGCTTTACGAGAGGTTCCGGTCATATCTCCTATCTTGGTAATGTCACTAAAGACATCCACTAATCTATGAGGGTCCAGAGAGACGATCTGAGCTTGAATTCCCAGATCACCTATCACCTTACTAACATTGTCGTAAGACACAGCACAGACTTCACAAAGAGCCTGTGTAAACACCAAATCTGGTTGTATACTATTTATTAATTCTTCATCAATTTCGTAAAGGGTTGCTCCTGTAGACAACATGTTTGATACTAATTGATCGATTTCACTACCTTTTAATCCTGTAGTTTCAAACTTGGGTCTGACTATTTTAGGTTTGTATAAAGCCGCCTTAGGATAATTACATTCGTGAGTGACACCAAACAGCATCTCTGACAGGCCAAGCTCATAGATTATTTCTGTTGCACTTGGCAAAAAAGAACAAAGTTTCATTATGCTCACCATTTTATCTACAGAACGGATACTGTGTTTATAGGTTTAAGACCCCATTGGCCTCAAAGACTTCAGCCAATCTTGCGATGCCTTCATGTATTTCTTCAGGAGAATTATATCCAAAACAAAGACGAGCAAAATTTTTCCCTGATGTGCCATCAGGAGAATATATAACCCCTGATTGGTATCCGACTTCTGCCATTAAAGCCTTCGATCGAAGTTCTTCTAAATCCGCTCCCTCTTCCTTCAGTCTAACCCAAATATACAATCCTCCCTCGGGCTCACTCCAATCGGCAGCCGAACCAAAATTTTCTCCCAGGGCAACCAACATAGCGTCTCTTTTAAAACGAAGCAAACCATTTATATGTTCAACGTGGCTATCCAATTTGCTTTCTGCGAATCTATGAACCGCTAATGCCGCAAATTGATTCACTCCCCCTCCACTTTTTATAGACCTTATACGGGCCAAAACTTCCTCTGGTGCCACTAGGAATCCCATCCTCATACCAGGGGCGATTATTTTAGAGAAAGAGCCAACATACATAACTAAGCCAGAATCGTCCATGGAGTGTAAGGTAGTTACAGGTTTACCTTCATATCTCAAATCTACATAGCAGTCATCCTCTATTACAGGTATGCCATACTTCTGAGCTATACTTACAAGAGCCATTCTCCGTTCTGTACTGGCAGTCCATCCTTGCGGATTTTGAAAGGTAGGGATGGTATAGATCAGTTTAGGTTTTCTGCCTTGCTCTATGCTGTTTCTAATAGTATGTTCCAAAGCATCAGGTAGAAATCCACTATTATCACATTGAATTCCTACAATTTCCGCACCGAATCTCCGTAAGGCATTCAAGGTGCCCGAGTAGGTGAAGTTTTCGGTAAGTACCACATCTCCTGAGTCCAGTAAAGCCTCCAAAATGAGATGAATAGGCTGTCCTGACCCATCTCCAAGCATTATGGATTCAGGTGTAGCCACCATAGCTCTGTTCTGGGCTAATCTATTGGAAATCAATTCGCGTAAAGGCGGATACCCCTGTGGATGGGGATATATTGCTAAGTCTTCTCCTTCTTCTGATAATCCATCACCCAATGAATTCATTAATTCCTTTAAAGGAAGCGAAGTCGGATCAGGATATGCAACCGCGAAGTCATATTTACCGCGTTGAGGTACGACACCGCTGCGAGCTTCCGGCGCAGATTGGGCAAAAGATCTATCGAATTTGAATTGTCTAGTTGAGTCCATTATTTAGTCGTCCTCCCTCTCGTAACCGGGGTCAGCGTGCTGAAGGTTTACACTAGGATTCATTGAGGCACAGGATATCACATCATCGTTTCTAATAAACAAGGATATGGTTAAATTTCTCTCTGTACATTAATCGACCCTTCCTATTTTATGTACGTACTCATTTAGGTGCCGAGCTATTATTAACCTACTAAATTCTTGGGTTTTAATAATGACCGTCAACTCTCACCAGTGAGAAAGTTCCTCGGATTGATAACCATGAACTCTCGTATAACCATTTCCGTCACCCCAACATGAAGCAATTTTGGTAATACAATCCTTCCAATAAACTCGTATCCGTGAGGATTATAGTCGTCCCTATCCTTAATCAAGTCTTGTCCGAATATTGGCATCGCGACAGCCCAGTCATGCCCTAGCATAATTTTTTTTTCGTATCCACTATCAATCAGATGTATTATGGTTTCCAATCGCTGAGATAGAGTGGGTAGACCTTCTCTATATTCAAAGGTGAGATGGTCCATACCTAGCCACACTCCTTTCTCCAACATGTCTTTAAGATAGTCGATGTCAAGGCTGTCATCACTATGACCAATGTATACATTATTCAAGTCAACGCCCTCATCCTGAAAGATTTTTATTTGTTGTCTCCCTGTTTGCTCACAAGCGTAAGTATGTGTTGTTATTGGTATTCCTGTTTCCAAATTTGCCCTAGCTGCTGCACGAAGGATTAATTCACCCTCCTGAGTCACTCCTCCTGCATGAGTGGCAACCTTGATTAATCCAGGCTTAATACCTGTATCTTCAATACCATACCTGATCTCACCTATGAATAAATCTGCAACATCATCTGGATTAGAGTTCCAAAACACCCTCGGTATATCCATCCAGATACCAGTAGAGCAAATAATGTTAACTTCAGCTTCCTTCGACACTCTTTCTAATAGTTTAACATCTCTCCCTGCGTCCATAGTAGTGACATCCATTATCGTGCGAACAGCATATTTCCCTTTCATTCTGAGAGAGTCCACAGCCTGTCGTATTACATACTCACGATCTATTAATTTAGGAAAGGTATCTTTCATACCTGCCGAAGATAATAGTACGTGCTCATGTGATAATGTGATACCCAATTCTGATGACTCAATCTCACCTCTTACGGTATTTATCATAGCCATAGGTTAGATCCTGTAAGTTTGTTATTTACTGTTAGTTAAGAGAGCAGTGAGTAGTGCAATCCTCTGTGGCATAGTTTCCAAAACTATATGTTCACGACTTGTAAACATACCGTCTCCGACTGCGCCTAAACCATCTAATACTGGTAGTCCAATCGCAGCTGCGAATTGAGCGTCTGAGCCTCCTCCAGCACTAGTCTCTACGAGATCTATTCCTATATTCCTGCCTAATTCCTTTGCGATATCAAAGGCACGTCCAATTGCATCAGTCCTTTCCATTACTGGTCGGTTCATACCACCGATGACTTCCACAGATGCACCTACCAAGGTGGGAGTAAGACTCTGTATGAATTTTACTATCTTCTCTTCTTGAGCCTTACTAGCCACTCTAATATCGATTTCAGCTTGCGCCTTTGACGGAACCTGATTACTTACTAAACCACCAGAGACGACCCCTACATTCACGCTAGTTCCTAACACCTGATTGTTTAAACTTTGGAGTTTTAATATTTGATGGGCTAGTTCATATATTGCATTCACTCCTTTTTCTGGATCATTACCAGCATGTGCTTGCTTACCTGTAACCATTAATTTAAAAATTCCTAACCCTTTACGTGCTGTTTTTAAGGCACCACTTTTCCCTAATGGCGCTTCCATACAAAGAACGAGATCACTCTGTTTGGCATATTTTTCGATATGCGCCCGGGAAGTGCGCGCCCCTATTTCCTCGTCGGAAGTAAATAACACTCGTATCCTGCGTCCTAGATTCACATTAAGATCGTGCAAGCATTTTAAGGCATATAGAGTTATTGTCAGTCCAGATTTCATGTCGAATATGCCTGGACCATAGGCTATCCCATCTTCAACCCTGAAAGGTTGACTCTTAATGGTTCCCTTAGGCCAAATAGTGTCCAGATGACAGAGGATCAGAATTTGACCTGATCCTTGTCCAAAATCCGCTACAAGATGATCACCAACAAACTTTTCACGGAGAATTGTAACGCGAGCTCCAATACCTTCTAGCATGGAAACGACGTAGTTGCCAAGGCGATCAACAGATTCTTTATCGACACTACACGATTCAATCTCAACGATACAACGAAGTGTACGTACGATTTCTCCCATTTTTAGTTGAGCGTATTCTAGATATCTATCCATCAGTACTACTTTAACAAATACTACTTACGTCCAAATTCGCTCTCTAGCCTGCTGACAGTTATATGTATCATTGTTGGACGGCCATGTGGGCATGTATGAGGTTGATCGCAGTTTTCCAAATCCTGTGTGAGTTCATTCATTTCTTGCAAGGAAAGCACCTTCCCTGCACGTATTGCACCATGACATGCAATAGAGTAAGCAGCCCGTTCCCTCCATGATTTATATCCTCCACCCTCATTAAATAAATCCAACACATCCATTAGTTCTTGTCCAGGATTTCCAGTTTCCAAAATGCTGGGGAAACCCCGCAATATATAGACACGATTGCTAAAGTCTTCCACAATGAATCCCAACCTTGACATGGCATCTATATGCCTATCTAACAAATCGCTTTGATCCACACTCAATTCGACAGTAACAGGTTCCAGGAGACTTTGGATGTGTGTAGAGCCACTATCATCCCTTTTGATAGTTTTTTCAAAAAGGATCCTTTCATGCGCCGCATGTTGATCAATTAAATATATTCCATCGGGGCCTTCTCCAACTATATATGTGCTCTGGATCTGACCTAACACTCGTAATATAGGTAGGGTTGTCCTATGAGTCAGTATACTTGCATTGGGGAGTCCTGTTCTATTGCGGCCTATATTATCATCAAATGGGATTGTCCTCCAAAAAGTTGATCCAGGCTGAGGTAGATCGACTTTTCTGGTAATATCGTGAGTCATGTACTTGATGTCTTGAACAGGCGTATAATTTGTTAAAGTAAACCGTACTATTTTTTGCAGGGTAGCAAAAACTTCTTTGTCACTTTTAAATCTTACTTCCGCTTTAATTGGATGTACATTAACGTCAACGTCTTCATAAGGTATCTTTATATTAACAACAGCCACTGGAAACCGTCGTTCTTTCATGAATCCATGATAAGCCTGTTCTAAGGCGTAGCTCAACATCCTATTCTGTACCCAACGCCGGTTAACAAAAAGGCTTATGTATGTCCGATTCGCTCTACTAAGAGCGGGAATGCCTATCATGCCGGACACATACATAGATGAATCAACTTGGAGTTCATCTAATTTAGATAACTCGAGCATGGATTCGGCTACTTGCACACCATATACGCTATGTATAGCTTCATGGAGAGCACCAGATCCATCACTCTCAAATGACAATGATTTTTCTGTCCTTAGTTGAAATTTCACTTCAGGATAGGCTAGAGCATATCGGCTTGCCAAAAGTTGAATACGTTTAGTCTCTGTTGTAACTGTCCTAAGGAATTTTCGTCGCCCTGGAAAA
>CAUZEB010000044.1:0-12458 GCA_963578655.1 Dehalococcoidia bacterium
ACAAATTGCGTCCCGATTTTGTTGTAGTCTGTGGTGACTTGATTCATGATGCAGACAATGAGCTCCAAGTCAGAGAAATAAAAAGTATCACCGCTAAATTGCATCCGGAAATACAGATTCGTTGGGTCTCTGGAAATCATGATGTAGGAAGTACGCCGACTAAAGACTCTCTCGAACGTTACAGGAACAGATTTGGTGAAGACAACTACTCTTTCATACATAAAGGGTGTAGTTTTATTGTCATCAATAGTTCTGTTTGCTTTGATCCATCAAATGTACAAGACGAATGGGATAGCCTCATAGCCTTTTTAAAGAGAGCATTGCAAAATGCGTTTGACAATAACAGCAGACATATTCTGCTATTTATGCATCATCCGTTGTTCCTTACGGATCCCGAAGAAGTGGAGGACATTCCCTTTGTAATGATACCTAAGGACAGACGGCGTATCATAATGGACCTACTTTTATCATACGACGTCTCGGCTGTCTTTGCGGGTCACTGGCACAGAAATGTGTACGGATCGTTCGGTAAAAACATAGAGATGGTAACATCAGGCCCCGTTGGATACCCTCTGGGTGATGATCCCTCTGGTTTTAGAGTTGTCCACGTTGGAGAAGACCGAATCGATCATAGATACTATGGTTTTGAAGACATGCCTGAAAATATACAAGTGTAAATTAAACCTAGGGATTCGAATGTGCTAATAACCTATCTGTTTAAAACATTCTTGGTTTGATTTAAGTAATGCTGGCCTCCGTATATAAGTAATTCTCGTGAGGATACCGTAATCATCCGTACCCCCTTTTTATTATATTCCATTAATTGAGATGTTAGTTCAGAATTCAACCAAGACACCATACTCCCATATAATCCAGCCTTTGAGACCTCAGCAAGCGATTTATATATCACTTCCCAGACGAGAGACCTATCTGGCATTCCCATTGACTGCCACAGGTCTTTAGGACCAAATTGTATGCTGTCGATATGTGGCACAGATATAATGTCGTGGAGATTGCTGATGCCTTCCTCTTCTTCTATCTGAAGTATAATTAGAGTTTCACGATTAGAGTCTTGAGCATATTCCTCCTCGGAGAGTCCTATCCCATAGTTTCCAGAGCGTCCCAGTGCATAGAAGGTTCGTTTCCCTTGTGGATGAAACCTACAGGCTTCAACCACGGATCGAGCCTCGCATTTAGTGTTAATTCTAGGTACATGAATCCCTTGAGCACCTGCGTCTAACAGTCGTAGAATGAGGTCTGGGTCGTTAGGTAATCTAACCACTGGGGTCATATCGAAAGCCTCGGCGGCTCTGATACTTTCCACGAGAGCGAGTTCATCGTATGCTTCGTGCTCTAAATCAAATGTTACGAAATCGAAACCAAGAGCCGCCAAAACCTCAACCGATTCCGGAGAATTGTAGGTATGCATTACACCAATTGCGATTTGTCCTGATTGTATTTTCAGCTTAGTTTTGTTGGGCCGTACCCCGTTAGTCATATTATTCCTCTACTTTCCTACTACTCAGGTTAAAATCTGTGTTATAGTCGTCCTTGAAACGAGCTGGCAGAAAGACGCTGGTGTCTAAGGGAATATTTGATCTTCCGTCAAGGATGTATTCTGCTATGATACGTCCTGTAATAGGGCCTAAGTGTATTCCTTTCGTGGTGTGGCCTGTGGCTAACATGATACCGTCCCATCCAGGGACTGGTCCAATAATGGGCATGCGATCAATACTAAGAGGTCTAGATCCCGCCAATTGTTGAACCAAATGAGCATTTTCCAGATCAGGAAACACATCTATAGCCCTTTGTAGTAGTTCAATCTTAGCGGCTTCCGTAGGAGCATATTCAGATTCATTTATTAGAAATCGTTCGGTACTGTCGTAATCACGCCCGCCAGTGCTGCCTACGCTGAGGAATCCATCCTTCCTACTAATCATGTGACCACGTTTAGGCGAACTTATTAATACTGGAAGGGGCATCCCATTGTATTTAAGAATCAGACGTTCTCCCTTTAACGGTTTTACTGGGATAGGAAAGTTTAATGTTTTTGCAAACTGAGCACTTTGGGAGCCTGCTGCCACTATAATGTTGGGACTATATATTTCGTCTTTCGTAGTACGGACTCCCTTTATAATATTTCTTTCAGTAATCAATTCTGTTACATTTCTATTTAATACTTGGCCTCCAAGCTTTACTGCTGCTCTTTCCAAAGCTAAATTTAGTCTATAACTGTCAATTTGAGCGGACTCTGGTTCCAGTGCCGCTCCTCGTATCTCAGAAGTAAGACGAGGTTCCAGCTTGCTTACCTCGTCACTGTTAATCCAATTAACATCCACATGGTCACGTTGCCATTTCATGAAATTTTTAATTAGTCGTTCTTCATCTTCATCGAGAGCTATTCTGAGAGAAGGAAGTCGTTGATATAGAAGGTCCATTTCTGTCATCTGTTCAAGTTCTGGTACCAGATTTATAAATTCCTTATAACCTATGGTAGCCAATTGAAATGAGGGGCCGGAAGTGAATTCTGCACCCAACACACCAAGAGATCCTGTAGCGTGTCCAGATGCACCACTGCCAGTGGAATTTCGCTCCAGTATGATAACCTTGACGCCTCTTTTTGCTAGATGAAAGGCGACGGAACATCCTATTACACCTGCTCCAATTATTATGGCGTCGGGACTCTTTTCCATTTGGACAATCCTTTCTAGTAAATTTAGAGAAAATTCTTATTTGCTACCATCGTCTAATTAAATCTTCAGATTGTGACTAGATAGGTGATTGCATTTAGAATGGCACTGCACCTAAAACCCACTATTTCCTTTGTGTATAAGCATCAATATAAGGGCAACTGTAAAACTATTTCTAGTAACTAATCAGTGATTTCTATTCATAATACGAGAAGTCGTCTCGCCATTTTAAGTATTCACGAAGGCCAGAAAGTAGGTCGTATTTTGCCGTGTAACCTATGTCATCCCGTAATCTGCTCACATCTAACGGGCCTCTCATAGCTGAGACAGTTGTTTCTTTTGATGGTACGGTTATCACTTCAATGTTGGGAATTAAGTCTTCTAACCTGTCTATTATGTCTCCAAGTGTTATCCAGACGCCAGCCGAGTTGTTATAGACATCAAAGCTGATTGACGGTGCTTCGAGGATTGCTAGGATTCCTAGAGCTATGTCAGTAATGTATGTGTAGTCCCTGGCATAACTTCGATCTCTGACTTCCAATGGTTCGCCTCTTACGACTTTCCCAGTTAGTTCCTTTAGAATGGACTGGTTAGCACGATGACCTGTAACTCGCTCCATGGGTCCGTATGGAGAACCTAGACGCACGCTTACAGTTTCGAATCCATGTAATTCCCCGTAACGCCGTGTTACAAGTTCACTAGCGTACTTGGTTGATTCATACAAACTTCTCGGCAGTAAGACGGAAGATTCTTTCAGCGCTTCTTTAGAATTATCTCCTTCACCATAAACGGCTCCGGAGCTAACATACACGAATCTTTCTGGAACGATTAACTTTGCCAACTCCAATAAATTTCTAGTGCCAATGACGTTGGTCTCCACAATTGAATCGCTTCGCATTTGTTCAACTTCTGGCAAAATACCGGTGAAGACGGCAGCGTGAATTATTTTCGTGAATTTATATCTAACCAATAGTTCAATTGATTCGCGGTTAAGGATGTCCCCTTGTACGAACGTAATTTGCTGTTCCCAGGGTTTTAGAAATTCTTTGACCAGATTATCGGGAGAGACGTAATCGAAGCAGATAATCTCATGTCCTTTTTCAGCTAGAGCCTTGACCAAGTTGCTGCCAACAAAACCTGTACCTCCGGTTACTAGAGTAGTCACTTTATATTCCTCTCTTTATTTAATTGTTCTATACGCATGATACTCAACACAAGGCCCAGAATATTATTTTAGAGAAAATATGTTCCGTCTTCCACCCCTTTGTAGAATGTCTAATTTGTAAATCAAGTCTGTGACTTTGCTTAAATCTCCTCCGATTTGGATAGCTAAGATACATTATTCGATTCTATGAGTAGTACTTTACCAATCAAAATTTCTATCAACGGCTCATCAAGAAAATTGATAGTCGATTCAATATCAATCAAACGAACGGAAATTCAGATTCTTGTTGTTTGGGCGATATGAGGCCTATGCTATTAGCATTGATCCCATTTACCGAATTAGAGTGGTGCAAACTTCGATCCTTTCACATAGATTAATTTCAATGATTTGTAACTATTGACAACGCCTAAATTAAACTATAATCTCGCTCCACGGTGTATATACTAATCAGCTGAGAATTAGGTAGGAATGTAAGGTGATAGATAAAGAGGAACTGAATGGGAAAGTAGCTATAATAACAGGTGCTGGACAAGGTATGGGGAGAGCTGTTGCTACGAGATTGGCTGCGGCTGGGGCAATACTGGTTGTTAATGATCTTAATATAGAGACTTCCTACAGAACGGCGGAAGATCTCAAGACTGAAGGATGCTCCGTAATCTCGATCCCTGGAGACGTAACGTCAAGCGACGACGTGTCTGGTTTGATAAATGGTGCTGTGAACCAATATGGAACCATAGATATTCTAGTGAATAATGCTGGAGTGTTACGGCCTACGCCTGTTATAGACATAGAAGAAGATGAATGGGACTCGGTTATTAAAGGCAATTTGAAGTCAACATATCTTTGTTCAAGAGCAGTTCTCCCTACCATGCGGAAAGGCGGTTGGGGTCGGATTGTAAATTTTTCATCGACAGCTGGAAAGAATATTAGTACGGTAGGTGGAGCACATTACACTGCTGCCAAGGCAGGCATACTGGGATTTACTCGTCATTTAGCGAAAGAAGAAGCGAGATATGGAATAACTGTGAATTCAGTATGCCCCGGACTTATTGATACAGAAATGGTGCGTTCTACGATAGATGAAGACAGGACAAAGGCATATGCAGATAGTTTCCCAATTTCTCGATTAGGTGAACCATACGAGGTTGCGGAATTGGTTGCCTTTTTGGTATCAGACCGAGCATCGTATATTACCGGTGCGTCTCTAGATATCAACGGAGGCGATTTGATGATCTGATACCAATAATACATATGAATTTCATAAGACCCTTTTCTGACAGTTCCAATGGTTAATTGAAAATTAGATAACATAAATGTTAGGAGAATCTTCGCATGAATTATTCTGGAGTTTCACATGGACCTTGTAAATAAACGGGATGAGATTGAATATAGGTTAATAAAGACTATCGAAGGTCTACCAGTTATAGGGGACGTTTGGATGAAGGTATTGATGGTAGGTGACGAGATGTTGATGTTACAAATTAATTATCCCACAGGATCAGCATCACCACTTCATAAACATCAACATGAGTCGGAGTGCTATGTTATCAGTGGGAAGCTACGAGCCATAGTGGCAAATGATGAGTTCGTTTTAGAGACCGGAGACTCCTGCAGGCATCCGACTGATGTCATGCATAGTTTAGAAGCCATAGAAGATGCGACAATAATAGAAATAAAATCCCCTGTCCAATCTCCCGAAAAATTCCTTGGAACCGAATAGAATCATTTCAGCTTATTTACCTATAAGATCGATCCATCATACTCATGCGCAGCATGTAATCAAGTGAACGATCTGGATCTAACGCAATTGCACTCATTTCAGCTTGTTGAAGCCTCCTCTTAGATTCATTGGATTCAGACATGATTATTGCATTCTGGTGGGTCTGTTTCTGTACATATTGAATTGCAACGTGTCTCCTTTTAGAGGAATATTCCTTCAGGATATGCCCATCTTTTTTATTAAACCAGATATCCTTTAAATAGCAAGAAAGTTCGTTTGCATCATGAATGCCTCCGTTTAAACCCATTCCTCCCATTGGATTGTTAACATGAGCAGAATCTCCCGCCAAGACAATTCGACCTTTGCTATAAGTGGATGCCACACGCTGGTGGATTTTGTATACGCGTTTATGGACAATTGGATAGGGTTCTTCCGAACTCAGGAGGTTCTGAAGCCGCGTTTGAATTGTTTCTTCTGATAGTACTTCTTCATCTGTTTCCTTGGGCTTTGTTGGGAATAAGACTCTCCATAGGTCAGGGGAACGAAGCATAATACACCATTCCTTGGGGTCTGATATGTAATTGACTGAGGCGAACCCAGGGAGATGGCTTTGGAAGTCAAAGGGTGTGAACAGTGTTATGTAACGCTCAGGGTATGTAATACCTTCAAATGTGATACCTATTGATCTCCGTACTATACTGTTACCGCCGTCGGCGCCTATAACATACGGTGCCCTAAATACTCTGGTGCGACCGTCAGGAGAATTAGTAGAGACCTCCACATAAGTCCCCATGTCAGTTATGTTTGAAACTTTAGCATTGAAAACTACATCAACGTTGGATAATCCCTTTAACTTTTCTATTAGCAGAAGAGCAAGAGCATATTGGTCTATCTGAAGGCGGAAAGGGAAACGGGTATATTGCTTAATTCTGCGTAGATCGAATTCAGCGATTAGGCCTTCTTTACGATCACGATATTGAACAGTATAAGCCTTAATACCTTTTTCAATGAGATAACCGCCAATTCCAAGATCATCAAGTATCTCCAGGGTGGGTGGGTGGAAAGTAGACCCTCGGAATTCCTTAACAACTTCTTCTTCGGCTTCTAAGATGGTTACAGGTATATCTTTTAACGCCAACGAGAGAGCTGTTGTTAACCCAACTGCTCCGCCACCAACGATAAGAAATCCTTCTGTATATCTTTCAGTAGGGAAAGATATTACGACACGGCTCCATTGGAACTGGTGTCATTTACACAAGGCTTGCCTGTTGCTGGGTCGACCTCAAATGAGCTAGGGAGCCCTAATTCATTTCCGATATCCCTAACGGCTGGTATCACATATTCACCCATCAATCTGAGACTTCTCATTTGATCCTCGTGAGTCATCGCTCCATCTCCATCCCAGAAGAATATACTACCAGGCCTAAGCGTTTCCATTACATGACGAATCTTAGGTATTACCGTGTCGGGAGTCCCTGATATGATCGTGTAGTCAGCTACTTGCTCTTCGTAAGGTAGAGTTGATTGCCCTCCCCGTGCTACTGTAGCTGCATCTCTGGTTGGAAGTACGCGCTTGCTAGAACTGAGTCCTGGCAGCATCATCACTCCAGGATTGGAGGTTCCTTCATTGCCAGCTAGAAAGGGATTACTAGGTCCCTGCACGTATTTTCTTGCGACATGGTCAGCCAGTTCTTCCGTTTCATCTACATGTACTTTCCACAGGTATGCCTTATTCTGAGGACCTGCTTCATAGCCTTCAGCCGTTGCAATTTCATCGTAGAGATCAAATGCTTGGCGTGTAGGTTCTAATTTTGTAGCTAACATTACGTAAGGGATACGTTGCTTCGCTGCCCATGTTAACGAGTCACGACTTACGACACCGGGAAGCCATATTTGAGGGTGGGGAGTTTGATAGGGTTTCATCCAGGGATTTACATAGCGGTATTGATAGTGTTTCCCCTCCCACCTAAACGGGCCAGAAGTTGTCCAAGCTTTAATAACAAATTCGTGTGCTTCTTGAAATCTTTCCCAGTTGTAGGGCGGAGGAGTGTTATGAGACACACTTTCTCTCCCTGTGCCTCTGACCCAGCCTGAAACGAGCCGACCACGAGATATCAGGTCGATAGTAGCCAATTGTTCGACCAGTAATAGTGGATCATCCCACAAAGGTAAAATGTTACCCAGAAGTACTATTTTGGCCTTCTTAGTGATTCGTGCGAGTATAGACGCCTCCACATTCATGGCACCGCCCATACAAAACGGAGTGCTGTGGTGTTCGTTGAGCATCAGACCATCAAACCCCATTTCCTCTGCATAAATCCGTTCATCCAGATACCGGTTATAGAGATCGGATCCCACCTGAGGATCGTATATCTCATTACTAAGGGTAAGATCCTTTATAGGAAGACCCGTAGCACCAAAGTACCCAGATTTCGGGTCTTGATATGGTCGTTCAGTAAAGTGCCCTATAAACATTTTATACTCCTGGTTATAATCTTCCTTTTCGTTATTGATATCCGAGTCGAAAGACAGAGTTGGATGGAATGCTGTGAACGCAACTGCAATTACGCTTTTGAAGCAGTTCTGAATCCTATGCGAAGAATTCCCTTACAGCGTTTACAAAATCGTGGGGTCTCTCTAATTCGGGATGGTGACCGCAGTCGTCGAATGTAATTAATTTGGATTCTTTAATCGATGTTTGATAGACTTCACCTGCACTGACAGGTACTATTTTATCTTCCTTTCCCCATAATAATAGTGTAGGAAGTTCTTTGATTCTTTTTAATAAATTTGGTAGGGCTGGGTAGTACATGTAAGGTTTCCAACCTAATCGACAGGCTTCCTCTCTATTGGTTTCCCAAAAGTCGACCTGCTCAGGAGAAGGTTCGTCAGGGCATATAATACCGTATTCGGCTGTATTATCTTTATCATAAAAACTTTCGCCGAGATATTCTTTTGGTAAAACGATGAAAATATCGTAAATGTCTCCTACGGGCGGTTTAATTCCCATAGCGCCTACCAATACCATCTTCTTAAATCGTTTTGGATCCATAGTGGCCATCTCCGCTGCGAGCCAACCCCCTATTGAAAATCCCATTATGTTGACCTGGTCAACGTTCATTTCATCTAAGGCTTGAAGGCACCACCCTGCCATGTCACGCATATTCATAATCCAATCTAAACGATTAGTTTGTCCAAAGCCGGGAGTAGAGGGGATCATGAGACTGTAATCTTGGGCTAACATTTGATGATAACGCATCCAACCTGGGTGGCCAAGTTCGTCGTGCAATATTAAAAGTGGTTCACCTGAACCGCCTCTAATCAACTGAACAGTTGCTCCGGCTGCTTCAACTCTTTCGTCGGTCCAAAGATTTGGATTCGTCGCCATTCATTTGCCTCCGAATAAAAGGGATCGCGGGACTCATAAATTACCCTAGTGTTATTACTCTGGCATTGTCTGATTCCATTGGTGGGTTGTCAAGTTTAATGCCGTGAATCACAGTTATTGAAGGAAGGCACAACGCTAACGGCGATAAGAAAATCAGTTAAAAAGGGAACAAATATTAACTCGAAATTTGTTAATAATTAGTATATTTGTTTCGTGTTGAGTTATTAGTTACGATCCTGCGTTCGCGCTCCAGTAATGACTGTTTCCGAGATATACCTAATCCATAACCCCCTATATCTCCATTTTTTCTTATCACTCTGTGGCAAGGTATAATTATAGGAGTCGGGTTTCTTCCACATGCGTTAGCTACGGCCCGTACAGCCCGTGCATTGCCTATTTCTTTGGCGATTTCACTGTATGAAAGAGTGTCGCCGTAAGGGATCTTTGTCAGTTGAGACCAGACTATCTGTTGGAATACGGTTCCCAGTGTATGAGTGGGGATCTGCAGATCCCGTATCTCACCAGATAAATGTTTTAGGATCATGTGGGCCCACTTGTTTAAGTTATGGTTCCCACATTTTGAATTACAGAAACTATTTGGCAATGAATTTTCCAAGCACTGTCTGTTATTTGCTAGCCTTATCTCGCATACACCGGTAGGAGTCGCAGCTATCATTAGATAACCTAAGTCGCATTTATCAATTAAGTAGTCTACAGATATTAGAGACAATAAGTTGTGTGACTTTATCATGCTGTAATAGACCTCTTTGTAAATAAAATCTAATTTGCGTGAGTGCTCTTTCGAACAATATTATTGACCGTTCTCTTCGACACACCGTAAGATTTGTTCATGTTAACTGACACTATCGGAGACTATCTGTCGACATTATACAGGTGTGAATATTATAATACCCTCTGCATGGGGCCAATATTATTAGAGATAAACTGATTCGTGACTGAGGGAAAATTTCCAGGTTCAACTTGAATTACGGGGAAGTGTCGGAATTGGCAGACGAGCATGATTTAGGATCATGTGCCGCGAGGCGTGGGGGTTCGAGTCCCCCCTTCCCCATACAACTCTGTAAAGCAATACAAATATCTCGTGGTGGAGATGTACAACGGTAGAGAACTTGTCATCAATACTTTAAGTTGTCTCGAAAGTCCTTCCCCGTGTTTTCACCCTGTGCTACCATTCTAATATGGATCCGCAGTTAATCAGAAATTTTTGTATTATTGCTCATGTTGATCATGGTAAGTCCACTCTCGCTGATAGACTTCTACAATTAACGGGAACGGTAGAGTCAAGACAGATGGTTGATCAGGTCTTAGATACAATGGACCTGGAAAGAGAGAGAGGAATAACCATAAAGGCTCAGGCTGTCCGAATTAATTACTTTGACAATTTTGGAATAGAGTATCAATTAAATCTTATCGATACACCTGGCCACGTTGACTTTAGTTATGAAGTATCTCGTAGTCTAACAGCTTGTGAAGGTGCTCTACTGATTATTGACGCCACACAAGGTATACAGGCACAAACGCTTGCTAACATTTATTTAGCCCTGGAAAACGATCTTGAAATAATACCCGTGATAAACAAAATAGATTTAGATGTGGCTGAACCCGAGCGTGTGGCATTAGAAGTTCAACAGACCTTCGGTTTTAGAGAAGATGAAATCATATTTGCGTCCGCAAAAGACGGTTCGGGAGTACAAGAAATTCTATCTAGCTTAATAGATCGTGTACCGTGTCCGTCAGGAAATCAGGACAAACCCTTGAGGGCGCTTATTTTCGACTCTAAGTACGATCAATACAAAGGAGTTATTGCTTACGTACGTATTTTTGACGGCGTTGTGCGACAGGACACTCGTATTAAAATAATGTCTAATTCCATCGAAAGTGATGTTTTGGAAATTGGAGTCTTTAAGCCTGAACCCGTTCCGGTTGAAAAATTAGAAGCAGGAGAGGTAGGGTATATTGCTACCGGATTGAAGAGTGTTGGAGATGCTGCTGTAGGAGATACGATTACACTGTCTAATCAAGGAGCTGAACAGCCTTTAAAGGGGTACCAACCACTAAAACCAATGGTGTTTGCAGGCCTGTATCCAGCGGATGGGGAAGAATATCTTCATTTAAGAGAGTCATTAGAAAAGTTAAAATTAAATGACGCTGCCCTCTCTTTTCAACCTGAGAATTCAGTGGCACTTGGATCGGGATTCCGTTGTGGTTTCCTGGGCTTACTTCATATGGATATTGTCCAAGAAAGGCTTGAGAGAGAGTATGATTTGACTCTACTGGCAACCTCGCCGAGTGTGTCATATCGTGTTAAAAAACTGGACTCATCGACAGAATATATTGAAAGTCCCTCTAAGTTACCGAACCAACAACATATCGACGAAATACATGAACCATGGCTAGATTTAAGAATTATAACGCCAGCGAATTACATTGGAACAGTTATGGAATTGGTTAGGGATCGTCGAGGAGAATATAGTCGTATGGAATACTTACAGACGGAGGGTTTATCTGGCAACAATGATGTATCGTTGGGCCCAAGAGTGTTACTGGAATATAAAGTGCCTCTTGCAGAGATTTTAGTCGAATTCTACGATCAACTGAAAGCTCGAACTCAAGGATATGCTTCTATGGATTATACTTTTTCAGATTATTTGCCTGGTGATCTGGTTCTGGTAACAATATTAGTGAATGGAGAACCTGTCGATGCTCTATCTGTTATATCGCATAAAAAACAAGCATATAATCAGGGACGGGAACTCGTTAAAAAATTAAAGGATCTTATACCACGCCAACTTTTTGAAGTACCCATTCAGGCTTCTATTGGAAGTCGTGTTGTGGCACGTGAAACGATAAAAGCACTGAGGAAAAACGTTTTGGCAAAGTGCTATGGAGGAGATGTAACAAGGAAACGCAAGTTACTTGAAAAGCAAGCAGAAGGCAAGAAGCGTATGAAACGGGTAGGCAGGGTAGAAATCCCTCAGGAAGCTTTCTTAAGCATCTTAAAAGTAAATCGATAATGTTCCGTATGTTTGTGTATCTCGTTCTAGTTTGAGTAGTACCAAGATTAAATCCGGATTCCTAATAAGCTGTAAATGTTATACTGAGAAAAGATCGATAGCATTTCTAACGAGGCTATATTATCCGGTCAGAGTTTTTGAATGCATAACTTAAAGAATACGATTAAGACTGTAATAGATGAAGGACGTCTTGGCGATCCAAAGTTTTTGCGTTGTGTTTTACAAGTGTCGGATGATATTAAAAGTTTGAGATCCAGTCTTGAAATACTGGAGGAGTTGGCGGAATATTGGTTTGATGAGGCGTTTGTCAAACGTCACAGAATTGGAAACGAAAATTCTTCATACATAGGCGAAATATTGCGATGGGATGGTGGACAAGGAGCATTGATTGTTGTGAATCTGGCTCAATCTGTCAGTAAGAGATACATTGATCTTATGCTTGTTGGCAGTAAAGGCACGC
>CAUZEB010000045.1:0-12131 GCA_963578655.1 Dehalococcoidia bacterium
ATGGCCCTCACACAATTTGTGCAGTTCAGAGTTATTGGGACAACATGTCTGTGGAAGAACGTTCCAATATGAAAGCTCGTCAAGGTGTCCCTTATGTTACAGCAGAACCAGGTGTGCGGGTGGTTGATCAGTCAATGAATAATGTTCCTATGGATGGTAAGACTGTGGGAGAAGTAGTGATGCGAGGAAATAATATAATGTCTGGCTACCTGGATGATGTAGATGCCACAAACGAGGCATTTACAGGTGGATGGTTTCATTCAGGTGATTTGGGGGTATGGCATGAAGATGGTTACATAGAGCTGAAGGATCGTTTGAAGGACGTAATTATTTCAGGAGGAGAGAATATTTCCAGCCAAGAGGTGGAGAAGATTATAATGGAACATCCTGCAGTTTTAGAAGTAAGTGTGATTGGCGTCCCTGACATAAAATGGGGAGAAGTCCCCAAAGCTTTTGTTGTTAGGAAACCTGGTGAAGAACTAACTGCAAGTGATATCATCACCTTTACACGGGAACGTATCGCGCATTTTAAGAGTCCAAAGCATGTGCAGTTTGGAGATTTACCTAAAACGGCTACCGGTAAGATACAGAAATACCTACTCAGAGACCGTGAATGGAGCGGGCACGATAAAGGAATCCAGGACTCCACATGAAATTGAGAGCGATATATTACGCTGGATTTGAGGATAACGTAATTGTCATCTCCATTGTTTTCGAAGTCTAGTTTGCAGGTACTCCTTTATCTGTCAACTAACTGTCAACGTGTTAAAATCATTGGTGATTAATATAAGTCTACTGTAACCATTAATCGTCTGATTGCTTCTACACTTGGAAAATTTGATTAGGTCGTTTTGTAAAGAGAGAGATAAACTTATGAAAATAGGCTATTTTGTTGATCCACTTCATCCGGCAGGTACGGATTACACGGAGAACATCCAAAACGACCTGGCTCAGGTAGCAATTCTCGATGATCTTGGTTACGCTGAGACATGGGTAGCAGAACACTTTACTGTTGCTTGGGAATGTATCCCTTCTCCAGAGATTTTCATCGCACAGGCGTTGGGAATGACCAAAAATATGATCTTTGGCACTGGAGTCACTTGTCTCCCAAATCATAATCCATTTCATATTGCACATCGTATAGCCCAACTTGATCATCAGGCCAAAGGGCGATTCATATGGGGAATTGGTTCAGGAGCCTCTCCATTAGACTTCAAAGTCTTCGGAGTAGACGTTGTGAAAAATGAACATCGTACCCTAACCCGTGAGACATTAGACATGGTTTTGAAAATATGGTCAGGGTTGCAACCTGGAACTTATGAAAATAAGCACTGGAAATTCACTATGCCCGAGGCAAACGAAGAACTTGGTTTCTATGTTCATATGAAGCCTTATCAACAACCTCACCCTCCTATCGCAGTGGCAGGTCTTTCTCCAAAATCAGAGAGCCTTACCTTGGCTGGAGAAAACGGTTGGATTCCAATTAGCATCAATTATGTACCGAATCGGACTCTCAGTACACAGTGGAAAACCTATTCGGATGCAGCGAGGATTGCTGGTCATTCTCCCAAGTCCACTGATTGGCGCATAGTACGTGATGTTTTTGTGGCTGACACTGTGAAAGAGGCAGAAGATATGGCGAAAACGGGGGTCTTTGCCCGCGATTTTAGGTATGCTCATCGTATCACAAAGCGACTTGGTCTTATCGATACTATGAAGATTGATCCGCATACTCCAGATGACGCGATAGATGTTGATTACATGATAGAAAACTCCTGGATCATCGGGACACCGGATCAAGTTGAAGAGAAGATTCGTGCATTATATAAAGAGGTGGGAGGATTTGGGACCCTTATCGTGATGTCTCACGACTGGGAACCTTATGATCAATGGCTTCATTCAATGACTCTTCTTGCTCAGGAGATAATGCCTAGGCTCGCGGATTTGACACCATCTTCGCATTCGTCAGAGTGTTCTACCTGATGTGCGCTAAGATCATTTCGGTCGTTTGTCGATAAATGAGGACAGTGTTCATTGATATGTGGCAGGGTACATTTGATTTCATCCCCAGGAAATGAAATCAGCTATCCATGAACAGGTATTTACCACTATCAAGCCTTTGATACATTTTCCGATCAGTACCACTACGAAGAATTTTATTATTGGATACCTCAAGCCTCCTGCCGCAATTCCCACTATGTCTACTAGAGGATTGGGAATAACTGAGACAAGAAATATTACGAGACTTCCTCTGTGTTCCATCCAATTGCGCACTTTATAATAGAAGGCTCGTTTTTCGATGACAGTTCGCCCACCGAATCCGATAGCGTAACCTGAGAGTTCGCCGATTGCCTCACCTGTTCCAGAGAGAATTCCAATGAAAACAGGATTCAACTCCAGTCCAGCGGCTCCACACACAGCGATTAAACCAGGTATGGGCAATACCAGAGCCACACTTCCTAAAAAGCTAAGGAAGAAAACGCCCGGATAGCCCAGTGTTCTCCAGTAATCCACATCCGACACATCGCCGCTGATGGCCCATAAAACAGAGGAACTTATAACTAGGATTAGGCCCACTATAAGGATCAATAGTTGAAGTCGACGCTCGCTAATAGCCAACATGGTTTAAACTCCCAGTTACGTGGCACTCATAGGCATCATGTCCTAAAAAGGCCTTCAATCCTTGACATCAGCGGACGAATGTTAACTGAATTCTTCTCGGGATACCGATGATCGGAAACGGAGTGAATCTTCAATATATGAAATGCGCTGGATCAGGTCGTGATCTCGTTCAGAGGTCACCTTAACATACGGATAATGGCTAGGCAAGGGATTAGAGAATTTTCGTTTAGAAATTTTCGAAGACCTTATAAAATCCCGTATCCCCTAGTAGAATTATGGTATGAGTTTCTTTAACCCGTTACGCTTTTGCTCTATACTGACTCTATATTATGGTCGACCTTGTTGCTTTTCTCCTCAATGACGAAGTTCATTAATCAGTGAAAATTGCAATATCATCAGCCTGGGTTAGGTGGCTTAGAGTGCTCATAGATCTTCATACTCACACTTATCCTATTTCGGACGATAGTTTTTTAAGTCCGGGTCAACTTATAGATCAAGCTAAACTTATGGGACTTGATGGTATTTGTATAACAGATCACGATAGGTTTTGGATGCAGCGAGATATAGATGAATTGTCTCAAAAACACGATTTTCTTGTGTTGCCAGGTTGTGAAATCACTACAGAAGAGGGCCATCTTCTGGTTTACGGTTTACAAGAATATGTATTTGGCATGCACAAAGCATCTTTCGTAAAAGACCTGGTAGATAAAGCTGGTGGAGCCATAGTGTTCGCTCATCCCTATCGACGTAACTATCGACCGGAACTCGCTTTCTCATTAGAAGACTACAGGACTATGATAAAAAAGACTTGTATGAATAAGGCTTTCTCGATAAGTGATGGAATCGAAGTATCTAATGGGCGAGGTTCAAGTGGTGAGAATACTTTTTCAAAAGATGCGGCCAGACTCTTCATGATGAGAGGTACAGGAGCCAGTGATGCTCATAGTATTGTAGACGTTGGGACTTATGCAACTGAATTTGAACGTGATATAGTGACTCTTGACGATCTTATAAATGAATTGAAGTTCGGTTATTATCGTCCTTACTCGTTACGTAGGATAAGTCAATCCGCCTAGATACTATCACAATGGTTATCAATAAACGTTGTGGTGTGAGGCTGCGTGGCATTAATTATATTAGGAATGATGGTCGTATTGTTCTGGTGAGTGATTTGATTGGGGATTAAATAAAACTTTGTAACAATCATAGATTCACTGCATTGTAAACGGTGATTTTGTTTTATGGTTTTTGGGCGATACGAATGGCTAAACTATCCAATATAGTAAGTTCATCCAAGTTCGATGACTTGATGCTGAGGTCTGCGGCCAATATTAATTGATGCATCGCTATTAAATAAGTGTTCGACATTTTCCTTTCTTGATCCAATGTTTTTCTTAGCGGATATCCAGACAGAAATAATCGCTTTCCTATATCACTAGTTGAAACACCTCTTGATCTTAAATCTTTGGTGCGCAATATTAGTTTGATCTGTCTGGCAATTAGTGCCAAGATCATAGTGGGAGATCCACCCTCTTCTATAATTTGGTGTATTGATTTCATTGCAAATCCGGGACGTCCTTCTATGATGGAATCAACCGCCCTAAATATATTGGTCTCTTTGGAATAAGATACAAGCGTTTTTATGTCAAGTGATGACACCATTTCCTTATGACGAAAGAGAGAAAGTTTTTGCAATTCAGACGCTAATATCCGTAACTCACCTCCAATTGTTTCAGAAAGAAGTTTGATAGCGTTAGGTTCGATCCCAATTCCTAGGTGTAAAGCTCTGTCGTGTATCCATTTCGCAAGGTTATTTCCAGTAAGTTTTGGGAATCGGTGAATCTTTACAATGGGACGCAACTTTTTAAGGAGAATATTAGAGTCATTAAGAGTTCCTTCCAAGAATATTAGATCTGTTGTTTTTGGAACATTCGGTAAAAAGTTAGGTAGTTCCTTCCAATTCTCCCACTCAGGACGTTTAGAGCCTTTCGAAGGCTGTGGTCTGCGTTTGGTTTTTGTGCGGTCCTCGAATAAGGACAATAGGCCATCAACAACTACAACACGCTTAGTGGTTAGAAATGGCACAGTACTGCTAATTGCAACTAATTCCCCGAGGGTCACTTCAGAAGCTCTTAGGGTATTTGTACTAATATCCTGATGAGCCGAAGTTCCCCCGTCAGATTTAATGGAGGTTAAAGCTTCAGAAATCGAGAAATCATCTTCCCCATACAGTAGATGTATCATGTCTATCGGATCCTAGATGTTAGCAGTTACGACTGATCTGGACTTGGGGTAGCAGACTTTTAGCAACAGTTCACTACTTGAACAGAGGCGCACCATCAAATTTATGGATATAATAACAGGGTTAGAACCTTTGGTATATTTTCAGTAGCGTTCATGAAGTCTAGTAATTCTATTATAGAGGTAATGAAACGAGGTGATGAAAATTGGGTTACTATACGGGACAGGCTATTCCTTGCAAACGAATACGTGATTAACAGTCTGGACACCAACGCTTGACTATGAACCATCTAAAAACGATAAAATCGCACAGGCTTTCAAGTAGGATATAAACATGGATATAGCAATCTTAGGACTTCCACGAAGCGGTAAAACGACAGTGTTTAACGCTATAACCAGAGGAGTGGCCAGAAATGTCGATTATGTTGGACAATCAAAGCCAAATATCGCTGTCACAAAAGTTCCTGATAGCCGACTAACAATTCTTCGTAAACTTTATGAACCGAAGAGAGTTGTTCAAGCCGAAGTTAGATATCTGGATATGCCGAATCCTCCAGAGGAACTTGGGAAAGGTATATCAGGACAGTTTCTTAACCGATTGCAATTAGCAGATGCCCTTTTAGTAGTCAGTAGAGCTTTTGACGATCCATCTGTTAGTCACGTTATGGATACAGTCGATTTCATTAGAGATATAGATACCATTCTTTATGAATTGGCTTTTGCAGATATAGAGATATTGGACAAAAGGATTGAACGGATTAAAGAAAAAATGAAGAGTACCAAGTCTAATGAAAGAAGTGGATTTACTCAAGAAATAGAAGTAATACTTGGTATCAGGAATGGACTCGAAGAAGGCAAATATATTAGGGATAACGATCTTAAACCAAATGAGAGAGCTGTCATTGAAGGATTCGGATTACTAACAGCTAAACCTGTAGTCGTAACGGTGAATATAGATGAAGGTCAGAAAGCATCACATATGCCGAGTCAAGACAAGTTGATAGCCTTGGGTAGCGAGAGAGGGGTTTTAGTTTCAGATATATGCGGTAAGTTGGAGAAGGATCTGGCGGAAATGGCACCTGAAGATGAACAGCAATTTAGAGAGGCTATGGGATTAGGCGAGTCTAGCTTAGGTCAAATCATAAGACTTTCATATGAAGCACTCAATTTAATCACTTTCTTTACAGCTAGCGAAGAAGAAATCAGGGCCTGGCCGGTCCCTAAATGCACAACTGCGGGAAGAGCTGCAGGGAAAATACATACAGACTTAGAGCGGGGATTTGTTAGGGCAGAGACAGTGAGTCTAAAAGATCTAGAACGACTGGGAAGTTTAGCGGAGGTTAGAAAATATGGTTTGCTAAGACAGGAAGGAAAGGGATACTTCATTAATGATTCAGATGTCATCAACATCCTTCACAATGTTTGAATTAAAGTGAATACATGAAAACTTATCTTAAAAAAACTCAAAACGATAATGTTTCATTATATTTACACATCCCATTTTGTGAAGTTAAGTGTGTTTATTGCGATTTTAATACCTATGCCAACATCGAGTCATTAATACCTGGATACATAAACGCTTTGATAAGAGAGATTCGTTTTTGGAATGAGAATCTAAGGGGCTATAGAGTAAAGACGATCTTTTTTGGAGGTGGTACGCCTTCATATTTAAAGGCGGCCGACTTGTCTCGTTTAATGAATGCTATAAACAATAACTTTGATCTAGTTCCGGATATAGAAGTCTCAATTGAAGCTAACCCTGGCGACATTGATCCATTAAAACTTTCTACGTATCTAGAATGTGGTATAAACAGGCTTAGTATCGGCGCTCAGAGCTTTGACGATAACATTTTGAAACTTTTGAGCAGGAAGCATACCGCCGTTGATATTATCGAGTCCTATAAGCTTGCGATGGAAGCAGGCTTCAAAAACATTAGCCTTGATTTGATTTATGGACTACCGTATCAAACTGTAGAAGGGTGGAACGATACACTTGAGCATGCCATTGCACTTAATCCAGTTCATCTCTCTTTGTATTGTTTAACTGTCGAAAAGGGGACCCCATTGGATCAGTGGGTGAAGCTAGGTAAAATCTCAAAACCAGATGAAGATTTAGCTGCTGATATGTACTTACTAGCGGAGCAAAGGATGAAGGACTGCGGATATCATCATTATGAAATTTCCAACTGGACAATCCGTGGATTCGAAAGCCGACATAACTTGACATATTGGCGTAATCAATCTTACTTGGGTTTAGGGCCTGGAGCTCACTCTTATTTAAATCACAAACGTTTCAGTAATATCAAATCACCCAGAGAATACATTCATAAGTTAAATGATTGCTCCCTGGAATCTTATTCAAGCTTCGAAGAAAGTATTCATTTGTCACCAGTTATAAACGAGATAGAAAGCATTGATCGAAAGTCCGAAATAGCAGAAACACTAATGATGGGTCTTCGTCTACATGAAGGTGTGAATTTGCAAACGTTTAAACAACGATTTAATTTAATGCCGTCAGATGTGTACCCAAAGGACCTGAATGAGCTGTATCATTTAGGGCTTTTGGAAAAGGATGATGAAACTTTACGACTAACCCCTCGTGGCAGGATACTTGGCAATGAAGTGTTTAGTAGATTCTTTTAAATTGGATGGATTCTATAGTTATTCGATGTGACCTGTGATGATTAGAGCTTATGCAACTAATTTACGCTTTAAAGTAGATCCATGTTATATGGACGGAATTTTGAACATTGTTGTTCAGTCGAAGAAACCAGATTGGACAGTTACTAACATTATATACCCTGTGATATAATGCCACACGCGTACATGTTTGTTTGCTAGTTAATTTCCTTCTAGCTGGTGGTAGGGTTTTTTATTGTAGGTTGAGGTTGTTTTGATATGAAAGTCGTTTTTCTTGAAGACGTTTCAGGTGTAGCTAATGGCGGGGAAGTAAAAGAAGTTAAAAATGGATTCGCAAGAAATTATCTAATACCGCAAAATTTGGCTATCCCTGTTAGCCATAATGCTCTGAAAAGAATAGAACGATTATCTAAAGAAGCTAATCAGGTACGTATAAAGACATTGGCAACTGTGAAGGCTCTTGGAGAAGAAATTGACGGGATGCGCGTAAATATTCAGATGCGGGCGGGAGCCAATGGCAAATTATATGGCTCAGTTAACAGTAATATGCTCGTTGAAAAATTGTTAGAAATGACAGGTCACAAGATTGATCGTAGGATAGTATTAATGGATGAGCCCATACGTGATCTTGGACAATTTTCGATAAAGCTCAGGCTTCATCCAGGAGTGGAATCGAAGATCAACGTCATTGTCCACGCTGAAGATGTTGACCCTGCCAGTCTTGAAGATGTTGCAACGGCCAACGAGGATGCCGATGAACATGAATCGGTAGTCGACGAGAATTCTTAGTGGATCCGTGCAAAGGCGCCGGGTCATTCTCAATATTCTTCTAAATGTAGAGTGTTCAGGTTTCGTCCCGATGTAAAGCAGGCCGATAATTGGGTTTGATGTTTTGTTGAAGTTCTATAAGCCTAAATCAAGGAGGGATACTAATTTATGTATACAGAGCGTCTCCCTCCTCATGACATAAATGCCGAAGAGGCAGTAATCGGATCTATTTTAATTGATAGTGAATCTTTTACAACCGTAACCTCGTCCGTCCGTCCGTCAGATTTTTATAGTGAAAAGAATCGTTTGTGTTATCAGGCATGCTACACCCTGTTCGAGCGAGGTGAGGCAATCAATCAAGTTACTGTAGCGCATGAGCTTTCAGTACATGATCGCCTAGAAACAATAGGTGGTACTGCATATCTAGGTCACCTTGTCCTTATTGTTCCAACATCTGTACACATTGAATACTACGCCCGTATCGTTCAGCGCACGTCATTGATGCGCCAAATCATTAGAACAGGAGGCGAGATAGCCTCTATTGGGTATGACGGGGGTTCAGACTCAGATGCTGCTTTGTCTAAAGCGGAAGATCTAGTGTTTGGTATCAGGTCTGGACGTGAATCCCGCGACTTCACTCATATGCGCGAAGTCTTTGACACATACATGGAAGAGAGTTCGAGCATTCATGGGGCAGACGCCCGTAATCTAGCACCTCTAGTCACAGGGTTTCCAGATCTGGACAAATTACTGGGTGGCGGACTCCAAAGATCCGATATGGTAGTTCTGGCTGCAAGACCAAGTTTAGGAAAGAGTACATTGGCCTTTAATATGGCACGTCATGCAGCTCAACAAGGGGCTGTTGTAGGGATATTTAGTCTAGAAATGAGTAGCGAACAAATAGGACTCAGATTACTTTCAAGTGAAGCTAACGTGGACAATTTTAGATTAAGGGTAGGTCTTTTAAGTGAATCTGAAGAACGAAGTCTGTTAGACGCTATTGGCGCTTTATCGGACTTGCCTCTTTACGTTGATGACACACCAGTCCAAGGTATAGTGGAAATGAGAGGCAAGGCACGTAGGCTTCAAACAGAGAGAGGGCTAGATCTACTGATAATTGATTACCTCCAGTTAATTAGTGGAGGTGGCCGAATTGATAATCGTGTTCAGGAAATGGGAGAAATATCCCGGTCGCTTAAGGGACTTGCAAGAGATTTGGATATCCCTGTGCTGGCGTGTTCTCAATTGAGTCGTGCTGTAGAACAGAGAACAAATCATAGGCCATTACTTTCTGACCTCAGAGAAAGTGGGAGCATAGAACAGGATGCGGATGTTGTTGCCTTTATCTATAGAGAAGATATTTACACTTCTAGGGAGGAGTGGGATAAAAAGAACCCGACAGACCCATATCCACAAAACATAGCAGAAATTATAGTTTCAAAACACAGAAATGGTCCATTAGGATCGGTACCTCTCTACTTTAGAAATGAGCTTGTTCGGTTTGAGAGTTTGGATAGTCCCACGCGGACTGTGGAGTATGTTTAGCATGACCTTTAATGGCTTTCCCGCTAAAGTACAGTCCACACCGGTACCAAGCCCGGTATTTGGGCCATTACTGGAGGATATAGATGACCTAGCTGAGCTAAAATGTATATTACGTATTATTTGGCTCCTAAATCAGAAGAAGGGTCATCCAAGATTTTTAACCCTTAACGAGATTCTGGGTGATCGCGTATTAATAAGAGCTCTTGGTAGCATTCAGAATGCAAGCCATGCTGTAATCGAGAAAGCATTATCACGTTGTGTTTCGAGAGGATCCCTGCTCACCGGGAGACGCGATGCTTGTGACCAGCACACCGAGGAGATCTTGTATATGATAAACACTGAAACCAACAGGAAATCTCTGTTACGGATAACTACTGACAGTAAAGTAATTATTGACTATCCGAAATCCAGACCTTGGGAAGGGTCCATAGAACGTTCTAATATCTTTGCATTGTACGAGGACAATATTGGTATGCTTAGTCCGATCATAGCTGACGAACTAAAGAGAGCAGAACAACTTTACCCGGTAACTTGGATAGAAAAAGCTTTCAAGGAGGCAGTGAGTCGTAACCGACGTAACTGGCGATATATTCAGCGTATATTGCAACGCTGGGAATTGGATGGTACAAGCGATGGAAGGTTTGAGAGAAGTCCTAAAAAGGCTAGCTACTACTAAGCAGTTGCATAACCCCGAATTGAATGTTCCTTCAGCCAAAGTAAGAAACGATTTGGAACCGGGCTGTGAAATTTGTGGTGGTCATGGTTGGTTTACGAATGATGTGCCTGTGTCAGATGCAGAATTCGGTAAAATGGTTACGTGTCGTTGTCAGCAGGTGAAGCGACAGGAAGATCAAACATCTAGATTGCTTAACTACAGTAATCTACGCCATTTGGCTCGATTCACGTTTGAAACTTTGGATCCTCAAGGTCGTTCAAAAGACCCAGAGGGTGAACGCTTATTTGCAGAGGCATTTCAGATTGCACTAGATTACTCTTCAGATCCCCAAGGATGGCTGGTGTTCACAGGAGATCATGGATCAGGGAAAACTCACTTAGCGGCGGCTATAGCTAATAGATCCTTAGGTCAAAATCGTGTGGTATTATTCGTCAACGTCTCTGACTTGCTAGATCATCTTAGGATAAGTTTCTCACCTGAAAGTGAAGTGTCTTATAGCGATCTCTTTAATCAAGTAAAAAACACCCCGTTTTTGATATTGGATGGGCTTGAGCATCGCCTATCTACAGTGTGGACCCAAGAAAAACTTCAACAAATAATTAATCATAGATATAGCGCTGAATTACCCACGGTTATAACTTCGTCTAGTAAATTGGTTGAACTTGATCCATATATCTCTAGTCGTATACAGACTGAAGGTCTCAGCCGCATTATAGAATTGTGTAGCAGACGTGCTGAGCCCGTTCATCAACTTGTGAAAATCACCCCAGAAATGTCAAACAGGATGACATTTCAAGCGTTTAATGTAAGAGGATCTAATTCTGCTTATCAAAGCAATAGGAGCCTTGAATATGCCTTCCAGGCCGCGAAGAATTTCGCAGCGGACCCGGATGGGTGGCTGACTTTATTTAGTGAAAATACAGGAGTAGGTAAAACACACTTAGCCGTGGCGATCGCCTGCGAGCGTAAGAGAAAGGGACATCCCGTATTTTTCGCTTTTGTCCCTGAATTACTAGACTACCTTAGATATACATTCACGCCTGATAGCCGGATAACTTATGATCGCGTTTTTGATGAATTGAAGAATACGCCTCTATTGATATTAGACGATTTGGGACGAGAACATAGCAGTCCGTGGGCAGAAGAAAAACTGTACCAAATTATAGTCAACAGACATAATTCTCGGCTTCCTACTATAATCACCAGCACACTAGATTTTACGAAAGAGTCAGGACCTATTAGTTCAAGAATTCAAGATCCATCAGTAGGTGATCTTATAAGAATCGAAGCTTCTGATTATCGTAAAAAAGGTCGGGTAAGAATAAATAAAAAACTTAGATAGTTGTGGAAGTGATTAGTCTCATAAATGCTAATTAAGCCTTGTGTGTTTTGCGAAATTGTAACTGGGCGGAGTTTAGCTAATGTGAGATACGAGGACGAAGATATCCTCGTATTTGATAATGAGTTAGACTGGGTCCCGATCATGATCCTCATAATACCAAAGCGTCATCTTACACAGATTGAATTCTGGAGGCATTCCGACCTTATGCCGAAGGCCACTACATTAGCCCTAAGTTTGGGTGAAGAATTGTCTCCTGATGGATTTAGAGTATTATCGAATTTTGGAAGAGACGCTGAG
>CAUZEB010000046.1:0-12032 GCA_963578655.1 Dehalococcoidia bacterium
AAGGACTAGCATTAACAACAGATGGCAATGGACGTTACTGTTATTTGGATCCATATATGGGTGGTATGATCGCGGTATCCGAAGCCTGTCGCAATATAAGCTGCACAGGGGCACGACCTATAGCTCTTACTAATTGCTTAAATTTCGGTAATCCCGAGAAATTAGATATATATTACCAACTTGAGGAATGCATAAAAGGGATGGCAGCGGCTTCCATAGCTTTAGATGTACCCATTATCAGTGGTAACGTAAGTCTATATAACGAGAGCCAGGGCACGAGTATATATCCTACTCCAATTATAGGAGGATTGGGATTAATAGACGATGTTAGCAAAAACGTATCGATTGGATTCCGTGAATCAGGAGACGAAGTAATCTTACTGGGATGTAACGATTTATATGGAGACAGCTCATGGTTTTCTGGAAGTGAATATATGGCGCTAGTCAATTCAGTAACAGCGGGTAAGCCACATATAGACATAGGATATGAAGCACTTGTTCAGAAGGCATGCCGAATGTTAATTTTAGATGGCATCGTTAAGTCTGCACATGATTGCTCTGAAGGTGGATTGGCAGTTACTATTGCCGAATCATGTATTGAGGGACAACTAGGGTTCCATGGGCAATTTCCTGGGAAAGGTAGATGGGATGTAGCTCTATTTGGTGAACATCAGTCACGCATTGTAATTTCATTAGCCAGCCATCACAAAAAGCTTTTTACTGAAATTTGCAATAAATTAGAGGTTTATTGGATTAGACTGGGAGTTGTCGAAGGAGATAGATTGAATATTGATGGGTTGATGGATATCAGTGTCGAGGATTTACGTTACACATGGCATAATGCGCTGGACCGCATGGTAAACGTCTCCCAGGGTAATTTTGCTTGACAATTGTTATCCATAAATGTAACATGGGTAGTTGTTTAAACGGCGTGTTAAAACCGATTTTTTGAAAATCCAATAATGGCGGAGGTAACATTGCCTAGGTATGATTACGAATGTGACGATTGTAGTCACAGATTTGAAGTTAGACAAAGTTTCGACTCTGAACCTGTAGCAGAATGTCCGCAATGCCAGGCAAGAGCTAGCCGGAAATTCCATGCCGTTCCCATAATGTTTAAGGGTAGTGGGTGGTACGTAAACGATTACGGTAAGCGTGGTGGCACTGCGAAAAGTACGGAAGAGTCAGGCGATTCAAAGGAATCTACTACTAAGTCGGAAGCAGGAAAGCCAGACACCACTGGTGGTGCTGAACCGAAATCTTCATCAGAAGCTAAGACAACAAAATCTGAAACATCAACAAAGGCAAAATGAAGCTTGAAAGCTTTGATCCAGCGAGTAAATCAAGCATCGGTTGAAGTCGATGGAGGGAATGTTGGTGAAATTGGACGCGGCTTATTGGTGTTTGTTGGAGTATCCCAAAGCGATACTGAATTAGATTCTGAATACCTTGTTTCCAAGATTGTAAACCTCCGTATATTTCCAGACGATTTGGGAAAGTTTGACAGATCTATCCTGGATATTAATGGTGAGCTCTTGGTTGTAAGCCAGTTCACTCTATACGCTGACACCAGCAAAGGCAGGAGACCCAGTTTTCTAAAAGCAGCAGAGCCTGCTAAGGCTTCTAAACTTTTCGAATACACTTTTAGATTATTCACTGATACAGGGCTAAAGGTCGAGACTGGTAAGTTCCAGGCTCACATGCAAGTGTTTCTTAATAATGACGGGCCCGTGACTATAATTATCGATTCTAGCCACATAGGGTAGTCGGGAGTCAATAATTTAGTTAGGAGACCAAAATGCTAACACCCCTTTTGCTATTGATCTAGGGTTCGTGTAACCGTCGATTTCAATTAGTATGATGTCCGATTGGTTGGATAATTCATTGGTTGTGGACGCTAGGTTAGCAGTTATGATTCCTGACCAAAGTTCACCGGCGCAGACCAAGGTCCTACTATTTGGAGACCATGGGTTGTGGGAATAGGCGAATTGATCAAAGAACTGGAACACCGTCAATTGCTCTCTTGAAGGAATGAAGTCTGTAAGTAGTCTGCTTATGCCTTCTCTGATGTCAAGCAACATCCATCTAAGCACACCAGGTGTTTCTGATGCAAGAACGTACGCTATTTTAGTACTATCTGGAGACCAGAAATAGGCAATTATATTATCTTCTATAAAATAGGGTATTGAAATATCATGCTCTCTTAAGAGAGTCAGTTTTCTTGATATAAGTAAGTCCACATCTTCATATGGCAATAGGCGAGCGGAGCTGCTTGCAGCTAAAGTTGTGCCATCGGGTGACCAGAGAAACATTGGAACAGGAGAAGCTTGTATTAGCTCTCTTTTGCTTCCGATTCGGTTCTGATCAACAACTTCAATGGAAAATATCTTAACGGTATCTTCATTCTCTTCCATTACCACAGTAATTGAATTATCAAATGGGTGCCACGCGGGTACACGGTATCCGCCGAATGAAATGTCCAGGTCCCGGACCTTTTCTGTATTGGTTCTGTCCACCAGAAAGTGATCAAATCTTCGGTGAACTAGTAGACTATGGGAGTCGGGTGACCAGGATATCCAAATTGGTCCTTGTGATAATACAAGCTGAGCTGGACCCTTCTCATACAAGTTGTAAACGAATAATGATGCGCCTGATGAGGTTACGGTTATTATGGCGATACTTCGACTGTCGGGAGACCAAAGGGTGTAGTGGATCAACCCTTCTGCAAGCAAACTTAGGGGTTTGTGATATCCGAGTCCGATCAAAGTTTCTCTATTGGTCTCCATGTTAAAGAGGTATAGGTTTATTTCTTGGTCTGGTTCATTTTGATTAATTAATCCGGAGTAAGTCAGTTTGCGACCATCTGGAGACCACGTCGGCCATGCGAATAACCCGTTTTCATCTGAGATTATCACGTTGTTAGAACTGTCACTCTTGACAGTCACGATCTGGCCTTGGTCACTAACGTACGAGAGGTTGTATTTTATTGAGCTATTAGTAGTTATTCCATTGAGTTTAGTGGAATGGACAACCCTGGCTCCAATATACCATATGAGTATTAGGAGGCTTGACAGTATTATTAAACCTAAGGTCAGTCTACTTATTATTCGCATTTAATTCATGAATCGTTTAGTCATACAATTAAGGGATGATATTTCAATCTATGTCAAGGCTTACATCTAACGCTTTAGATGAATGAGTTAAAGCACCTATTGATATGAGATCCACACCCGTGTTCGCTATAGATCGCACTGTGCTAATGTTAATGCCGCCGGATGCCTCAGTAATAGCTTTACCTTTTGCTAATTTCACAGATTCACACATTTCGTCAATGCTCATATTATCAAGTAGCAAGATTTCAGCACCGGCTTCAATTGCTTCTCGTACTTGTGCCAGATCTTCCACTTCTACTTCAATTCTTATTGTATGAGATATTCCTTCTTTAGCTGTTTTAATAATGGTTGTTAAAGTCATTCCCTGGCGTTTAAGTAATTGAATATGATTGTCCTTAATTAGGACGCCGTCACCGAGATTGATACGGTGGTTATATCCCCCACCAACACTGACAGCATATTTTTCTAGCATTCTTAGACCTGGGGTTGTTTTACGTGTATCTATAATTCTTACATTAAGTCCAGAAACTTGATCAACGTATTTCCTGGTTTCGGTTGCAATTCCGCAGGTGCGTTGGAGAAAGTTTAGAGCTGTTCTCTCAGATCTGAGTATCGAATTGGCTTTCCCCGATATTCGAGCTATAATTTGACCGGGTTTCAGAGCATCTCCGTCACAGATGTCTGATTCAATACAGATTAGTGGATCAATACGGTTGAACACCCTCATACATACTTCCAATCCCGCGAGTATTCCATTACTTTTTGCGACGATGGATGCTGTGGTTTCGAGATTAGAGTCAACTAGGAGTTCGGTTGTCCTATCTCCTATGTTCAGATCCTCGTAGAGTGCCATGTCAATCAACGACTCTAATTCCATCGGGGTTTGGATCATTGTGGCCTCCGTTTACATCCGAGAGAAAACTGAGTTATTTAACTTTTATTGAGGAATATGCATGGAGAAGTCCGAATTGTTTATCATCTACAGCGCGTCATTTCTGTTATGTTATGGATAACATTCGGTCCAGTGCTATCTTTGCCTCGTTAGCTGTACATCCATCAACTTTTATTTGATTAACCACTTCACCTTTCTCTAAGCTCTCAAGGATCCATGCCAAGTATGCAGGATGGATTCGATACATGGTTGCACAGGGGCATACCACATTATCTAAACAGAAAACAGTCTTATCTTTATTTTCCGCAGCTAGCCTATTTACCAGATTGATTTCTGTTCCGATAGCCCATGTCGTACCTGGCTCCGATTCTTCTACGACTCTCTTTATGTATTCGGTGGATCCATTACTATCCGCTGACTCTACGACTTCTTTTGTACATTCTGGGTGCACTACCACATGTACATCTGGATATTTAATTCTCGCTTGTTCTATTTGGTCAACAGTGAATCTTGTATGAACTGAGCAGTGTCCTTTCCATAATATTATCTTTGAATTCCGTATAGTTTCTTTACTATGCCCTCCAAGAGGTTTGAAAGGGTCCCATACGATCATGTCGTTTACATCTATACCAAGTTTCAACCCGGTATTCCGTCCCAAGTGCTGGTCTGGTAGGAATAATATTTTGTCCGACCTATTTAGTGCCCATTCAAATGTTCCAGCAGCGTTTGTCGAGGTGCAGACGATGCCATTATTACGACCGCATAGGGCCTTGATACCCGCTGTGGAATTCATATAGGTAATTGGTACTACACCATTTGATGACAAGCCTAATTCTAGAAGATCGTCCCAGCAATCTAGGACGTCATCGACATGCGCCATATCAGCCATAGAACATCCAGCTGTTAGGTTTGGTAAAATGACCTTTTGATGATTACTGCTAAGAATATCGGCAGTTTCAGCCATAAAATGAACGCCACAAAACACAATAAATTCTGAATCGGATTGAGAAGCCGCGAATTGAGAGAGTTTGAAAGAATCTCCTCGGTAGTCGGCGTATTTAATCACTTCGTCACGCTGATAATGATGGCCCAATATGACCAAACGAGATCCCAAGACAGATTTGGAATCCTTAATTCTCGTATCAAGCTCATCCGGCTTCATTTTGAGATATTTAATCGGAATCTTTTGCCATCGAACTCCCGAGCCGAATTCTTCTTCAAGAGTCTTACTGGTTAATTTTTTGTCAGTTTGACAAAATGCCGACTGCTCGAGTTCAGTAATGGGTATAGTAGGTATTTTAGCTTTAGTAGTCACTTCGCTTTTTCTACCCCCTTAGAGACTAACTTGTTCTGGAATTTTGGTTCCACTAAGAGACCAAGGACTGGAGTCGACTATAATCACATTAATCATTTCCCCTTTGCGAGCGGCCTCGCTTTGGAAATAGATTAACTTATCATTCCGGTTTCGCCCGAACCATTTACCACGTTTACGACCTTCAACCAATATCTCGAATGTTTCACCTACTAGACTTGCATTTGATTCAGTTAGGATATCCTTTTGCACAGTTTCAATAATCTCCAAACGCTTCTTTTTGGTTTCTAGAGGTACATCATCTGTCATCATGCGATCAGATATAGTGCCCTTACGGGTAGAATAAGAAGCGGCATGTAACTTGTCGAATCTGATGTCCTCTATCAATTGTAAAGATTTTTCAAATTGGACATCAGTTTCTCCACAGAATCCCACAATCAAATCTGTACTTAATGAAACGTTAGGTATGCGACTCCTGATTTTATCGATCAGATCCCGATAGTGATAGTTTGTGTAGCCTCTCCTCATATTATTCAGTACAGTGTCATCACCAGCTTGAAATGGCAAATTTATATGCTCACACACTTTATTCAAGTTAGCGACAGAGTCGATGATATGATCACTCATATCGTTTGGATGAGATGTCAGGAACCGTATGCGCTCTAAGTTCTCTAGTTCATTTAACGCAGTTAGTAAATCTCCTAAATCGGGTTTGCCAGGTAAATCATGACCGTAGGAATCCACATTTTGTCCGAGCAGGGTAATCTCTTTAACACCCTTCTGGGTAAGTTGTTTTGTTTCAAATACAACTTCATCAACAGTGCGACTGATTTCTCGACCTCTACGATACGGGATAATACAAAAGGAACAAAATTTGTCGCATCCGTGTATTATAGGTATATAGGCGGTAACGTCTGGCTTGGCCGATAGAGGCCCAACACAACCTTCAGGATCCACGCCAAGTTTCTCACCCAAAACGTCAATTAGAGGTTCGTACTGTTGCGGTTGCATGAAAACGTCTACATAGGGGAATTTTTTCTTGAGAGTGTCTTGGTTGGGCCCTACCATACACCCCATCAATCCTAAGATGGGATTCCTGGCAGTATTCTTAAGCGGCTTCAGACTTGTTAACAGTCCAGTAACTTTGTCTTCAGCGCTTTGTCTCACTACACAACTATTTAGAACTATTACATCGGCATTCATAGGACTGTCGGTTGATGATAGTCCCATCTGACCCATAGCGCTTTCTAGCCGTTCTGAATCGGCTTTATTCATTTGACATCCAATTGTCCATATATAATAACTGTGTATCATGGAAACCTTATGTTTACTGGAGTTGATCAAAGATTAGCGAATGCGGAGGGAATGGGATTCGAACCCATGAGAGGAATTACTCCCCTAACCGCTTAGCAGGCGGCCGCACTAGACCACTATGCGATCCCTCCAGGTATATAATTGATACCGTAATATAGCAGACAATCGCCTGCCCCGCAACATGATATATTGTGAAATTCGGCACTATTTAACTTCTCACTTATTATCTCGTCGTCAGAAGACATATTCTTTGCGAAATCCGATGATGAGATCAGATCTTTATTGTATCTACACCTAACTGGATATCCTTTTTTAATTAAATCGTCAAATGGGGATTTTTACTGTGAATCTTTTTTCTATGCTACATTGTCGTATTTCCACATGGAACCGATATGTGGGCGTTGAAAGTATCAATAATTTAGTTGTTTAAATTAGATAAAGACGGATGATGTTATTTTGTACTGGATGCTGGCCCTGTCAACTAGGATGAGCAACGGACAACACCGAAATCAGTTGTAATTTATAGATATCGATAGGTACTCCGTTAAATTTAATGACCTTCTTGACTTCCCACCCAAACTTGACCATCTTCGAAGAATTCTTTCTTCCAAATTGGAACTATTTGTTTAATTCTATCGATACTATACTGGCATGCTTCAAAAGCATCTGATCTATGAGGAGACGCTATAGCAACTATCAGACTAATATCCCCCACTTCAAGACGTCCCAGTCTGTGTGATATAGCTACGTCCCGGACTATCGGCCACTTGGTTTGAATTTCATTTACTATTTCCATTAACATTTTATCTGCCATTGGTCTATAAGCTTCATATTCCAAATACAGTACCTTCCTATCTCCAGTACTGGAACGTGTTGTACCTAAAAATGTCAAAACTGCTCCATTATAATCACGCGATACCTTCTTTATAGAATCCTCTGGTATAAGTGGATCGAGTGTTATTTCTATCATATCTTACCCGCTCCTAATCAGGACGAAGTTTATTTGGACTAGTTTGTCCCACCGCTAACTGGGGGAATTAAAGCGGCTTCATCTCCTTCTTTTAGTAGAAAGTCGTGATATTGAAATTCATCGTTGATAGCTATCACTAATTTAGATGGATCTCCTATAACCATAGGTAACATCACGACCACCTCTTTAGCTAAGTTCCCCACGGTGGATCCGATAGGTAAATCTAGGTCTATCTGGCTCAAATTCGTCTTTTCCCTATAGCTGGCGAATAATCGTACAGTAATTAGCAGAATAAACACTCCTCTATTAGGATTATCGAAGTACCTAAATTGTGTACAACACCTGTGCAGAGCGAAGTGTGAGACTATCTTCCAAAAGCATATGTATCACGTCTTGGATCGGCACCTGCTCTTAGAATTCCAAATTCTTGGTCCACAATTATTCCTGATAAGGCTCCCATAGTAGGTGACCAGTCAGCAACCGTGGTTAAATTATGTTTTAGGTCACTTAGTTCAGCTTGTGTCTTTTCAGGTATTCTATTTTCAAGGTGTAGCAGACCTGGAACATAGGTGTGTGGCCAAAATGAATTAGGGAAATTCCACGGTACAAATCGTGGTTTCTCAATAGCTTGTTGTGGATTCATTCCGAATTCCGCGATATTTATAAACATCTGTACCATTGAGGGACACTGAGCGTCGCCACCGGGGGTACCAAACGGCATGAAAAGTTTGTTATTTTTGAAAGCTATGGCCGGATTAGGGGTAAGACGTGGTCTTTTCCATGGCTGCACACTTGAAGGATGTTCAGGGTCTAGCCAACTTTGTGTTCCTCGATTAGAAATTAAGAAACCTAACCCTGGTACGATAGGACTTCCAAATAGTCCGTCACTCGGCGTGGCAGAAAAGGCGTTACCCTGGCTATCAACGACGCATGTGTAACTTGTGTCTTGATCCTGCTCTCCGGGAAGGGCTGTCAATTTTTGTATTGGTTGCTTGCCAGCAGCTCCTCCCTGATAAGCCCATGGATTACCGGGTTCGGGCATATCTGGAAAAGCTTTAGACATGTCTATCATATCTCGTCTGGTACGAGTGTAACTTTTAGACAATAGACCTTCTATAGGAACATCTACAAAATCGGGATCCCCGAAATAATGATGGCGATCCGAGAAAGATAAGTTGAGAGCTTGTGACACCAGGTGTATGTAAGTTGAGCTGTTATGCCCGATAGATGATAAGTCGTCAGATTCAAGCATTTGAAGGGTTTGGGCAACTATTGGCCCCTGGCACCAGGGGCCACAAGTGAAGATAGAATATTCCTTAAACGATCCCTTGACAGGATTTTCCATTCTGACTGAAAAGTCTTTGAAGTCGTCGAGAGTGAAGAATCCTCCCTGCTGCTCGCTAAACTTTGTCATTTCTTCCGCAATATCGCCTTTGTAGAAATAATCACGGGCGCTCCTAATCGCCGATTCTCGCCCTTTATAAGCGTTAGCTTTTTCCACTTCTATTAGTCTTCTAAAAGTGTTTGCAAGATCTTTCTGTATGAGGATGTCACCCTCTCTAAGTACTTTATTATTGGGCATGAAGATTGCTCTTGTTGACTCCCAGCTAGATAGATTGCCTTCGCCTGTTTCTTCGGATCTACCAAGAAATTTAGCTGTTATACCCGATAGAGGAAAGCCATTTTCTGATAACGAAAGGGCTGGAGAAACAACTTGTTCGAAAGTCATTGAACCATAGTTTTCTAGAGCCGTAAGCCAGGCATCAGGCGCGGAAGGTACAACAGACCGTAATATACCTACGGGGATTTGACCATTCTGTTTTTCGTTAAAGTATTCTAGGGAGGTTGCCTTGGGCCATCTTCCTAGGCCACTTATGGTAACTACAGAGTCCGATTTGGCATGATAAATCATTATTGGGGCTACGCCACCGAAGTTTGTCGCATGTGGCAGGGTTACATTAATTGCAATACCAGAAGCCACACCTGCATCTATTGCGTTACCACCTTGTTCTAAAATGCTGTATCCTGCAGCAGTAGCCAGGTAGTGACCAGCGGATACCATGTGAGTTGTTCCGTTGATACTTGGCCTATAAGTAGCGAGACCTGTGCTCATGTCGACCTCCAATAAATTGTAAAAACTCCTGAGATTTCAGAACGAGATTTCGCCGCCATTAATGTGTATTGCTTGGCCTGTTATAAAATTTTCCTTGTTGGAGACAAGAAAAGTACAAAGTTTTGCTACTTCAATCGGCAGTCCAAGTCGTCGAGCTGGAATTCTTGGCAATCTAAGAGATTTCTTCCTTGCACCCTCAGAGTCTTCAAGTTCTGTGTGGAAGGCGCCCGGAATAATATGATTGACCAGGATGTCGAATGGGGCTAATTCTGACGCCAAGGATCTAGTTAGTCCTATGGCACCCATCTTCGATGCGCACACGTGAGCCCAGTTGGGCGAACCAATGAATGCGTTGAGCCCGGAGATATTTATGATGCGTCCACCTCCATTTGCAATCATGTGTGGGACAACAGCTTTACAACAATAAAAAGGACCGCCTAAATTCGTAGCTATTGTGGCTCTCCATTCGGTCACGGTGAGTTCCGTAAATGCGCGTGAGCTGCGGGCACCTGCATTATTTATCAAGATGTCGATCTTCCCAAATCTTCCGATAACTATGTCGACCATTTTCTTTACCTGAGATTTATTGCCAACATTAGCAATAACCGCTTTCCCTTGGACTCCCAGAGCAGTGGCTTCGCTAGCTACTTTTCCTTTGAGGTTCACTGTGAAGTACGCCTTCTAATCAGGATGCCCTTAAATAACATTCTATTCTGTACGGACGACAGCGTCGCCGTACAAGTCTTCGATCTGATCTTTAGAATAATTGAGGATTTCGCCTAGTATCTCTTGGGTGTGTTCCCCGATCATGGGTGTGGTTCCAACCTCCATCGGGGTTCTACTGAATTTGATCATTTTACCGGCGACATACATACTACCAGCGACTGGGTCGGGAACTTCCACCATTATTTCGCGCTCTTCGAGATGAGGGTCTGATGCTGCGTCGGCTACTCCATTGATTGCAGCGCAGGGAATGCTAAAACTCGATAGGTATTCTTCAGCCTTTTTGGTGCTACGGTCTATGAACCATTTGGCAGCACCCTTTTCAAGTTCAGATGCGTTGGCTTCCCTGTCAGCACGCGTAGAAAATTTTGGATCGGATTCCCATTCAGGCTTTTCAAATGCTTCACAGACTCTCTTCCACATTGCGTCGTTAGCGGCTGCGATATAGATCCATCCATCTGAAGTTTGGTAAGCATTGTTAAGACCTCGGCCGTTACCTTTTCTTTCTTCAACAATACCTCCACCCAGATAGGCCGATATAGGTATTTCGTTAACTGTGAATCCAGTGTCAGCCAGGCATACGTCTATTGCTTGACCCTCTCCGGAAATCCCCCTTTCTCTTAGTGCGGCGAGAGCTCCTATGGTGGCGTGCAAGGCTGTAATTCGGTCGATTAAGGGGAACGAGGTCATTGTAGGAGGGCTGCCTGGAAATCCAGTGAGAGACATCAATCCTCCCATGGCTTGACCTATAGGATCAAATCCCACCCTTTCATGATACGGTCCATATTGACCATAAGCTGATACATTGATCATGATTATTTTAGGATTAAGTTTCTTTAGTTCCTGGTAACCGAAGCCCATTATATCTATAGTTCCAGGTCTGAAATTCTGGAGGAATATATCTGAGACTTTTACCAGATCTTTTAGAACTTTCTTACCTTTGTCCGTGCGCAGGTTAATCGCTAAACTTTTCTTACCGCTGTTATATTGCACCCAATATGCGCTTTGCCCTCTAACGTTAGGCCCATTTTTCCTGCTTTCGTCGCCATTGAGCGATTCTATTTTTATTACTTCAGCGCCCATTCTAGCAAACATCAGGCCACATCTAGGCCCGGCTTGATATCTACCAAGGTCTAACATTCGAATTCCCTCTAACGGTGTTTTAGGATTAATTTTCATATATTTACCTCCGACCTTTTCTGTCCAAAAACTCCTTAAATCCTTCTTCAACGGAAGTAGGTGCCAATTTCCCCCGTTGAGCTTTCAATTCGTTTTGATACATATCCTTCCAAGATGAACTAATATTGGATAGCATCAATTCCTTGATTCCTTGGACCATGCGCTCATCGTTAGATGCTATTAGTCTCGCAAGTTCCAAAGCTTTTGGCATCACCTGATCTTCCGGCACTATATGGTTCAAGAGCCCTATGCGATAGGCTTCATCAGGTTCTACGACACGAGCAGTGAATAACAATTCTTTAGCCAAAGGCCACCCTATTTGCATTGGCAAACTCCAGGTTGAATTTACTCTTCCGTAGGAAGCTGCCAAAAATCTGAATTTGCTTTTATGGCATCCTATTCTAATATCAAAGCTG
>CAUZEB010000047.1:0-11796 GCA_963578655.1 Dehalococcoidia bacterium
CCTTTATTATAATATATTTCGTGCTACTTACTGATCACCAGGTTATCCAATTTAATGCTAGGACCTTGGGACAGCTATGTAGAACCTAGGTTGAGGATAGCATAATCGTGAAAAAGAATCAATCTTACTACCTCTCAAAACGTCAATGACTATTATTACGCGAGTGAGCATTTGTGCTACTAGTTATTACCCCTCTAGCCTGTCGACCACTTATCGAGTAGACTATTATCATCGCAGGTACAATTATACTGCTTATTTTGCATGTTTATAATTCAATAAATCAATACATGTAAGCTAAATCTCTTTAGCATCATTTATGAGGTGATATCCATGACTACTTTCGCAAGATACTCGTTCGGCGGAACGAAAGACTATGGGATAGTGGACGGGGAGTTTATAAATCGGATAAAGGGACTCCCCTACGATGATTACGAGGTAACAAATGAAACACGTCCACTGTCTGAAGTGAGACTCTTAGCCCCAATTGAGCCTAGTAAAATTATTGCGATAGGTCTTAACTATAAGAGTCACCTTGGGGACAGAGAGCCTCCTAATGTACCAGAACCGTTTTTGAAAACGCCATCGTCAATTATAGGTCCGAACGATAGCATAATAATACCCCGTGAAGCCTTAGAAGAAAATATTAATATACAGGAAGAAGCGGAACTGACAGTGGTTATAGGCAGGAGATGTAAAAGAGTAAAGAAAGACGATGCTCTTAATTATGTACTGGGCTATACATGTGGTAACGACGTAAGTAGTCGCCCCTGGCAACGCAACGATCTCCAATGGTGGCGAGCAAAATCTTCCGACACATTTACCGCAATCGGACCCGTCATCGTAACGGGTCTAGATCCGTTTAATTTAGACATCAAGGCTCGTGTCAACGGTAACACTGCACAAGACTCTAATACTTCTGATCTATTATACGATCTTCCGACTATAATCGAATTTGTGACACGAGCAATGACTCTGGAACCTGGTGACGTCATAATGACCGGCACCCCAGGAGAACCCGTTGATATCAAGGCTGGCGATACTGTAGAAATTGAACTGGAAGGCGTAGGTATTCTAAGAAATCCAGTCGAAAACGAATAATGGAATAATATAGAAGGCTTATCTGGATCATTGACTCCTTAGGGCAAGCATATTGCCTACTGTTAGCCAATAAAACACTATATATATGCCTGCTCCTATCATGAGAGCAATGCCCAAAGGTTCAATATACCGGAAGACTCCCTTTGCTATTTTCGACAACGCCCGCTTGAATAAAGCCACCCCAATCGTCAGTGTCATAATAACCAATCCCATTCCGAGTCCGTATGCTAAAAACTGATTGAATGACGTGGACAACTTCTGAGTGGCAAAACTGGTGCCAACTACAGCCAAGAAAATGGGTAAAGTACAACTTAATGACGCTACACCATAACTCAAGCCAAACAAGAAATAGCTCTTTGCACCTATTTGGTTAGGATTACCAATTCTATCTGCCATCCGGGTAGCCAGGCTTGTGTATAAACTTCCACCTGAAAGTAACCATGATCCACCTATGATAAGAAGAATTCCAACAGACAATCCAAACCATGGCAAAACATTCGTAAGGATGGATCGTGCGCCAAACGCAATAAAAATGCCTGTTACAGAAAAAAGTAATATAAACCCAGCAGTGACTACTATTCCAACAAACACTGCTCGGATGACGCTTGTTACTATATTCTTCCGGGATTTAATCTCATTGTCAGAGCCAATATATAAACCTACATATGCTGGAAGCATGGCAAATCCGCATGGGTTAAAAGCCGCTGCCATACCTGCGCCAAAAGCAAACGCCAATGGCGCTACTATGCCAATATTATTCAAAGTGACCCTGGAACTATCACCGAGAAATAACCCGGATCTCCCAGAAATAGTCTCCATCATCAAGTTAACGCCGCTCAAACCAGATGTGCTACTTAATAATATAGCCCCTAGCAACGATACGAAAAATGCCGTACAGGCTACAACAACGCAGAGGATAATCCGTTTTGCCACGAGTGTAAGTAATGCCTCCCGATAGAATTAATATCCACTAGTATCTAGCGAAATATTTAATGACTGTATTATAGACTACCTACTCCATTACACGAAAGATAATTGTACTGCTGATCTCCTTAATAAAGTATGAAAGTATGAAAGTATGAGGGCGGTGAGACCTAATCAGATCGAAACAATGAAGTCCTGTCATAACTGGCAGATAAAAGTCGGTCTCATACATAGGGACGAATCGGTTGACATTCAACAAGCTACGATGCTATAGTTCCATCGTAATGAGCGCTAAAGAATTTCTAACACAATGCACCTGTATGAGACGACCATAGGGTTCTCTCGGAGCTAATGTCTGAAAGCCAGCCCTGCCTACATTTGGAAAGAGCGGGGCTGTTTTAATTTAGCGGTGACTAAAAAGCAGTTTATATAGATTGTGACCATACATAAGGGGCCAAACATGACACAAACAGAATGGCAACCACGAACCCAAGGGGTCTTAGAAGTTCTGCCCGAGGAAATAAGTGACTTTGAAAAGCAGGTTGCTAGATTCAGAAATGGTGAATGGGTGCCAAACGATTTCATGGCCTATCGACTTAAACAGGGGGTTTACGGACAAAGGCAAACTGAGTCTCAAATGGTCAGAATAAAGGTCCCTTTCGGCGGCCTAAACGCAGATCAATTAGACGCTCTAAGCGTAATATCGAATAGATTCGCCCCTCTCGAAAAAGGACATGTTACTACTCGAGAAAATTTCCAGTTTCACCACATTCAACTAGAGGATACGCCTGCAATGATGCGGTTACTTGCGGACGTGGGGCTTTCAACTCGTGAAGCCTGTGGGAACACTGTCAGAAACGTGACAGGATGCGCGAAGGCTGGGGTTTGCGCAGATGAACCTTTCGATGTTACCCCCTATGCAGCTGCCTATGCTAGGTTTTTCGTCAGGCATCCATTCACTCAGGCCCTGCCCCGCAAAATTAAATCAGCCTTCTCAGGATGTGAACGAGATTGCGCCATAACTGCAATACATGACGTAGGGTTCATACCTAAAATCCAAAATGGTGTCAAAGGGTTCAAAATGCTTACAGGCGGGGGCACATCTATTATGGCCCGTATTGCCCCAACTCTCTATGAATTCGTCTCGGAAAACGATTTCTTAAAAGTGACCGAGGCGGTGCTGAGGATATTCCACAGGTCTGACGAACTTAGAAAGAATCGAATGAAGGCTCGGATAAAGTTTCTAATAGACAGAATAGGTATCGATGAATTTAGAACCATGGTTGAACATGAGCTATTAGAACCTTGGGCCAATAAATCATTCGATCCTTCGAACCTTCTCTTTATAGAAAACGAATCTGATAATGCACCTTCACTAAGTGGCAAATATTCCACTATCAATCAAAGCTCTGAATTCGAAACGTGGGTGCGTACCAATGTCGAATCTCAAAAGCAAGAAGGTTACAATGTAGTGACAGTTAAGTTACCACTAGGTGACATACAAGCTCAACAATTCACTGAACTCGCCCTTATGTCTAGAAAATACGCGGGAGGAAGAGCTAGAATCACCCACCAACAAAATCTGGCTTTCAGATGGGTCCCCGAGAACGCATTATATGAGGTTTGGCAAGAATTAAAGAGAATAGGTTTCGGCGAATCAGGAGCCCACAAAATAACTGATGTAGTCTCATGTCCTGGTACGGATAGTTGTAAACTTGGTATAACTGCATCCATGGGCCTAGGTCGGGCAATTGGGAATACTCTGAACAATATGGATACATCCGATCCATTAATCGAACAAATGCACGTAAAGATGAGCGGGTGCCCTAATGGTTGTGGGCAACACCATATAGCAGACATTGGTTTTCATGGAGCGGCTGCCAAAGCGCCGGGTGGACAGGTACCTGCCTACGAAATATTTTTGGGCGGAAGTTACGAAGAAGGCGATACGAGGATTGGTCAACGTGTAAAAACCAAGGTTCCGGCGAAGAAGATGCCTGAGGCAGTTGAGAAAATTATTTCTTTCTACAAAGATCAACGCCAAGAGAATGAGCAATTCAAAGACTTTGTTGTAAGAGTGGGTTCTCCAGCCTTCGAACCAATTCTAGTCGAACTAAAGGACTTGCCAGATCTGAACAAAGATTCAATTCAATACTATATGGATTGGGATAAAACTGTTAAATATAAGTTAGAACGCGGCGAAGGCGAGTGTGCGGTTTGAGGCGAACACGAGTAAACTACTAACTACGAATTATTCCTAGACTGAAGTACTAACAGCCCCTCATCGGTCCTCTTTGGTTTTGCGTCGTATACGATCCCACCAAGAAGCCGTCTTGTCTTCTAATGATTCCCCCCGCCAATATTTCTCGGTTCGATGATTTCTTGGTCTTACTAGAAACCAAATATATCCTATCAGACAGAGTATAACTCCACCCCACATCAAAATTGGGATACTGAATAAAAACGAGAGGAAGACAACAACAGCCGCCGCAACGATAATTCTCATCACAGGAATTTTTCGTAGTCTCTTCGATATAGCCCAAAAAGACCGCCTCCAAACACCTTCTTCAGAATTGCTGCCAGGCTGAAGATCACCCGTTTTTTTCAAAATTTCTTCTATTTCTCTTTGATATTTATCTGACATAAATTAATCTAACACGTAATACTTGTATTTAGTCTGTCAAAGTAATCAATTTTCATTTGAAACAGAGTAACGTCTAGAAACGGAAAGTCTACCTACATTATAAACGGTCAATATGAACGGTCAAATCTCAGAATCCAAAGTGGGTCTCACAGAAGATTTTACTTCCTATAGTAGGCTAGTTGCCGCGAAATCAACCAATCACGTAGATAGCCATTCCAATCACTGCTTCGTTCATCGATAATGGACATATCAGGAATGTCATACATCTCTATGCTCGTTTGAAGTGTTTCACGTCTTTACATTTCGGGGATGAAAATTACAAAGTTGTTCCGATAATCAAACGATTGTCTAGAGTTGATATAACAGTCTAACAGCGTATATAGCATAGATGCTCTTTTGTATTCAAAAGTGCCATGATATAATTAAATCCAGCAATTAACATTCAAATCGGAGTTTCACTTGAAGATCACTGAAGAAGAGGTTGTTGACCGACAGTCAGCTCTAACAATTGAACTCGAAGAAGAAGATTTAAGACCGTACCTCGACCGAGGTTACAGGAAGGTTGTCCAACGTACGAGAATCCCGGGTTTTCGTAAAGGCAAGGCACCCCGAAGCATCATAGAATCTTATGTGGGTCGTGATGGCCTACTCAATGAGGTTCTAGACACAATGCTACCAGAAGTGACAGGATTGGCCATAGAGAAACAAAACTTGGATGCGTCCGGACTGCCTAGGATCGAACTTCTTGATTTCTCCCCGCTAACATTCAAGGCGATCGTCCCTCTTACACCTCTAATTGATATGGGTCCCTACAGAGAAATCAGAATAGAGGAAGAGATTAAGGAGATTTCAGATGACGACGTGGCAAATCGTCTACGTCAATTACAAGATACAAGAGCCGCTTGGGAACCAGTAGATAGAGCCGTGAAATTTCAAGATATGATAACTGCAGAAGTTATAGGTGAAGTAGAGGGACAGAAAATTATAGATGAAAGCAACGCTGTTTTCGTTGTAGATGAAGCAAGTACAAATCCGTTCCCAGGTTTCTCTCAATTACTTGAGGGATTAATGAAAAATGAACAGGAAGAGTTTGACTTATCTATTCCAGAGGACCATCCCTCAACAGAACTTAGAGGTAAGACATGTACATTCAACGTCAAGATAGCTGAGATAAAAGAAAAGGTCTTGCCTGAACTAGATGACGAGTTTGCAAAAGAAATAGGTGAGACTTACGCCAATCTACAAGATCTTTCCAAATCAATCAAAGAAGAGTTAGAAGCTGAATCTACAAAAGAAATGGACCATCAGTATAAGGAAACAATTCTGAATGCATTGCTAGAACAAGCTAGTATAGATTTACCTCCTCTATTAGTGGAACACGAAATCGACCACCTAATGGGAGAACGGAACAGAATATTGGGACAAGCTAACATAAGATTAGACGATTACCTGACTTCAATTGGTAAATCCAAAGATGAAATGCTTGAAGACCTAAATACAGAAGCCATGTCACGACTCAACAGGACGTACATTATAGGAAAACTTGCTGAACTAGAAAGCTTGGATGTGACCGAAGAGGAAATTAAAGAAAAAATGGATGAGGTTATGCCTAAGAACGAAGGCAAAACGAGCCATCTTCAAGATACTGAAAGGGTTAAAAATTCAGTAGTTAGAATGCTTTTAGTAGAGAAAACGATGGATCGACTAGCTTCTATAGGCAAGGGCGAATCGCCATCGCCTTCTGAAGCGCAAAACAATTTTGCTGAGGACCTGGATACATCTGACGAAAAAAACAACGAAAGAGGAGATGCTGATTATGGAAAGTCCTAAAGACATTATCCCAATGGTGGTGGAAAGCAGTCCGAAAGGAGACAGGGCTTTTGACATCTATTCCCTACTGTTAAAGGAGCGAATCATCTTTCTTGGAACGCCCATTGTAGACCACGTAGCAAATGCCATTGTTGCGCAGCTACTATACTTGGACAGAGAAGATCCAGAAAGAGATATCAGTCTTTACATCAACTCACCAGGGGGAGTGATTAGTGCAGGGCTAGCCATCTATGACACAATGCGATTGATCCGTCCTGATGTTTCTACAATTTGTGTGGGACTGGCAGCCAGTATGGGTACCGTCTTACTTTGCTCAGGAGCAAAGGGGAAAAGATATGCTTTACCCAATTCCACTATACATATGCATCAACCCATGGGCGGAGCACAGGGCCAGGCGGCGGATATTGAAATAGCAGCCAGAGAAATCCTACGGATGCAAGATATAATTCGACAGATCCTTTCTGGTCAAACTGGACAACCGTATGACCGAGTGGCGCGAGACACCGACCGTGACTATTATCTAAATGCAGACCAAGCTAAAGATTATGGACTTGTTGACGAAGTGCTAGACTCTTCTACAGAAAATTAAAATACTCTAAAGCAGCGTAACCACCATATAATAACTCACTAAGGAACAGTCGTATCAAGATGGATAACCGTTCAGACTTTCAATGCTCATTTTGCAGCAAGGCACAAGTACAAGTGAAAAGGCTCATTGCAGGACCGGATAGAGTGTTCATATGCGATGAGTGTGTCACATTGTGCTCCCAGATAATATCTGATGAAAATCCAGAGAATTCAGATGATTCGGCATCCCTCCTGATAGAGGAATTAAACCCTAAATGGATTCACGAAAAACTAAATGAGTATGTTGTAGGGCAGGAGCAGGCCAAAAAGGTTCTAAGTGTTGCTGTCTATAACCATTATAAACGAGTAGGCTCGGAGCAAAAAGACGAGAATATAGAACTCCAAAAAGCTAATGTATTGATGCTAGGGCCTTCAGGCTCAGGTAAAACGCACTTGGCCCAAACATTGGCAAGAGTGCTTAAGGTCCCATTTGCTATTGCTGACGCTACATCATTAACAGAGGCTGGTTACGTCGGAGAAGACGTGGAGAATATTCTGTTACGTCTCATACAGGCCGCTGATTATGACGTAAATAAAGCTGAACAAGGGATTATATATATAGATGAAATAGATAAGATTGCTCGTAAAAACCCTAATCCATCCATAACTAGGGATGTCTCAGGAGAAGGGGTGCAACAAGCACTTCTAAAAATCATTGAAGGCTGTGTAGCCAATGTGCCTCCACAGGGAGGTAGAAAACACCCTCACCAGGAATTCTTGCAAATAAAGACAGATAACATTTTATTCATGTGTGGAGGTGCATTTGAAGGCATTGACGATCTGATAGAACGCAGAGTTTTCAAAGATAAACAAACGATCGGGTTCAAATCCAGTGCTTTGACAAGCGAAGGGCCATATGTAGATGATGATGTTATACAGTTCGTCAATTCAGACGATCTTTTAGACTACGGATTTATCCCAGAATTCATTGGCCGATTACCTATAGTAGTTAGTCTGAGTCACCTTAACAAAGAGGCACTTGTAGATGTTTTGACACAACCCAAAAACGCATTTGTAAAACAATACCAATGCTTATTTGACATGGATGGGGTTGATCTACGTTTCACTGAAGACGCACTTGAAAGAGCTGCCGAACTTGCTCTTGAGAGAAAAACAGGAGCAAGAGGCCTGCGTTCTGTTTTGGAACACACACTTCTGGAAGTTATGTATGAATTACCAAGTATGAACAATATAAATAAATGTATCATAAATGCGGATAGTATTGGTGGGAAAGAACCGCCGCTAATATTGGATATAGATGGTAACACCATACCCATACAATCCAGAGAACCAAAATCTGCCTAGAACCTCCATATCAAAGTCTTTCGAAAACATTTTGATTGAATTTACACTCTAACCAGGCCGGCTTCCACGTTTATTAAGCTAAGTTACTGGTTGTCTCCTATACTAATTAGTAGTTCTATTGCTTTCCGTCTTTCGCCCTGGTCCAAAGGCATCAGTAGAGACGTTTTTATGGCGTCTAAGGCACCTATATTATCGCCTATATTGAACAGAATTAGCGCGCGCATATAGTATGCTCTACCAATCCCAGGCTCACCTTGTATTACCTTGTCAATTTCAATCAAGGCTAATTCATACTGATTCGAATCCAGGTACTTTTCTACTTTCTTTAGCCCAATGTAAGGTAGAGCTGCTTCAGAGTAATTGTGCTTTCCTATTAATGTACCCAAAATTAGAGTTAATATCAAAATAACGGAAGACATCGTACGAATTAGATTCAAATTAAGTGTTATCTTATTCCAGCTTAAAATTGCCTGATAAGAGTGAATTAAGGCAAATCCAGACAGTGTTCCTCCTATAAATCCCCCTATGTGAGCCCAATTATCTATTCCAGGGGTAGTAAATCCAATGAATAAGTTTATTGCGCCAATTATTAATATTCCCACCAAGGTTTGACGGGCGTATTTCCCCAATAGCCTATAATTAACAGTGTAATATGATACAAGTGACCCTAGAACCCCAAAAATGGCTCCACTGGCCCCGGCGCCTATTGAACCAGTGTTGAACATGAAACTCAAAACGCTGCCTGACAGTCCAGAAGTAACATAAATGGATATAAACCTCAGGCGTCCAAATACCCCCTCCACTATGCGTCCAAATATTAGCAAGCTAATACCATTAAAAAATAGGTGCATAAGCCCTACATGAAGGAAAGTAGATGTAAAAAAGCGCCAATATTCACCTGAAGCGACATAGGGTCCGAAAAGAGCACCGAACTGTAATAGGGTATGTCCATCCCCAGAATTTCCCATAATTTCCATCAACAGCCAAACTAGAATATATGTCCCCAATAACATATATGTAACATCCGGACGTCTGTTGATTTCTGGTAATTGAAACAACTAGGTCATCTCCAATAACTCAAACTAGCCAAACAAAGAACAAGTCCATTCTCCTGATTACGAGATTACCCTTATAACTAAAATGGCTATCCTTCTTCCCAGACAGACATATTTGCCTCGACGGAAGGTGCCTTGCTCCATAAGACGTTAGTTTCTAACTGTACTGTTTCATTCCTTAGAAAGCTCTCAAATAATGTCGCACAACATCATATCTTCAAAGGTTTCTCTACGCCTGATTAAATCGGAATGACCGTCTTTTACCATAATGATAGCCGGTTTAGGATTAAGATTATAATTACTAGCCATAGATGGAGCATAAGCCCCTGATGCAGGTATAGCTACAAGATCTCCTGGTCCCATAAATGGCATATTTACGTCTTTAACCAGAATATCTCCTGATTCGCAGAATTTCCCTGCCAAAGTAACCAATTCGGTGGGTTCCTCCATCATCTTGTTTGCTGAAACCGCTTCGTAAAGAGATTCGTACAATGCAGGACGGATGTTATCTCCCATACCACCATCGACTGATACATACTTCCTGATACTGGGTATATTTTTAGTGGCACCAACTGTATAAATAGCTACACCAGCTCTCCCTATTAGCGAGCGACCTGGCTCAATAATTAGTTTGGGGATACCAAACCCCAACTCTGTACTGCGTTTCAACAGTGTCGTGCTAATCACTTCGGCGTAGTCCGCTATCGCTGGGGGTAGTTCGTCTCTTACATATCCAATGGCGAAACCTCCGCCAGGGCTAAATTCAAGAAGATTTAATCCTTCATCCTTAAATTGCGCTAAATAAGTTAAGACCGTGTCTATGGCAATGGCGTATGGCTCCAACTCGAATATAGGGGAACCTAAATGGAAATGGATCCCGGTCAAATTCAGGTTTTTAGTCTTTAGTGCCTTACGAATTGCCATACTTGCATCACCTGTTTGGATAGAGAATCCAAATTTGCTGTCAAGAATTCCTGTCGTTGTATAAGAATGAGTGTGGGGATCAACACTAGGTGATAGACGAAGCATTATATTCTGGACTAAGTTCTTTTTGAAAGCTATATTGCTTAATAAATCCAATTCATAAAAACTGTCAACGACTATGGTTTTAACACCATAATCTAACGCCATTTCCAATTCTTCAGGAGATTTGTTGTTACCGTGGAAATATATGTCATCTGGATTGAAGCTCACTCTCTTGGCAACAGCGAGTTCCCCACCAGACACGACATCTAGGCCTAGTCCTTCCCTACCCATAAGAGATGCTAATACCGGATTAATGAAGGCTTTACAAGCATAAACTACTTTCACATTTCTATATCGAGTTCCAAATTCGTTGACGAATTGACTACACATTCGCTGAATTGTATCTTCATCAAAAATGTATAGAGGTGTCTTATATTTCGAAACAAGGTCAACCACATCGCAACCACCTATAGAAAGATGGCCAGATTCATTTATGTCAGTATTGAATGGAAAGAGATCTCTGTTTGAAAACTTCACTTAATGCACCTCATACGCTTTCTTGTTTCTAAATACTTTATCATCTGATATCAGTTTGTTTAAATGGCATATTATTTGCCCTTTTGCCGAGTCATGTAATCTCGAATCAAGACCAGGATACATCGCTCGAAATAATAAGACTACTGAATTATTACCCTTCAGTATCAAATTCATTATTTGGGATTCTCTAGCTAACCTATGATCGATGAGGGTCTTAATCCAGTAATTTGTATTAGTTATAGGAGGCCCGTGGCCCGGTCCTATTAAGAGGCTGTCATACTCTTTAAGTTTCACTAAGGATCTAATATACAAACCCATATCGCCTTGATCAGGGTCTATTGCAGTGGTGCTCTTTCCAAGAATGGTGTCGCCCGTAAATAAGATTCTAGCTTCCTTATGGAATATAGATATGCTACCCATAGTATGGCCTGGACTAAAAACAAACTCCAATGTCGCTCCACCTAAATCAAGAGTGTCTGATTCCTCAATCTCAACTTCTACGATAATCTCATGCTGACTTGATTCAATAGCTTCCTTTTCAATAGATGATGAAATTATTTGAGCACCGCTATAATTGTACAGTTCTCTAGCACCACCAATGTGATCCGAGTGCATATGGGTCAATATTATTGCAATAACTTTAGGATTACCCAGGATTTTTAATTGATTTCTATATGTTTCTATCTCTAATGCTTTACCATATCCCGTATCGATAAAAGCTACACCTTCACTGCCTGCTACTATGAATACATTAGGGTCTGGTGAAAACAATCCTATATTCTCCCCTTGTCCTGAGGTAAGCTGATAAAC
>CAUZEB010000048.1:0-11564 GCA_963578655.1 Dehalococcoidia bacterium
TGGTGTTGTCAGCAGTGGGTTTGCTAATCCTGTCTTATTTAAATGAACAGTCTTCTGTTGTTCTGGTGATCTTTGGTATGGTTATTAATATGAGTGGAACAGGAATATTATATCCACCCAATAATTCTTCAATACTTAGTACCGTAGACGAAGCTCAATACGGTGTTATGGCTGGGTTTGTGAACCTTTTCCGTAACGTTGGTAACATAATGGGCGTGGTTTTAACAACCTTGATAGTCACGTCAGTTATGGATTCAATGGGAGTTGTCCCCAGTTTGGCAGCAATTTCAGGGAATGCTGACGTCGGTGTAGGAGATGCTTTTGTGAGGGGAATGCAAGTAGCCTATAGGGTCTTGGCAGGATTAATTGCTGCAGCCATATTAGCTTCTGCTCTGGACTACTTCTCATTAAAAGTAAAAATGCGTCTGGTGTAGAACCATGTTGTTCAAGATCATTGAAAACGGACGTCAGTAATGATATCAGGAATACGTTACTCTTAGGCATAACCTGAAAATTGCATCAATTGGTTGAAAATAATGGAATTAATTTAGTTATATTAATCTAATTGGGAGAATATATTGTCGAACAAGAAAATATTGATAACCGGTGCGTCAGGCTACGTAGCAGCTCAATTAATTCCAGCGTTGAAAGAGAAATACGAATTAATATTACTTGATCTACAGAGTAAGTCACTTGACATACCTAATGTGCCGAAAGTCCAGACTGTCGATTTAACCGAGCTATCCAGAGATAAGTACGAACATTTCTTTAGGGATGTAGATTGTGTCATACACCTTTCTTATAAGAGAAGAAAAGGTTTAGGCTTAGATGATTTCTTCGTAGAAAAAGAAAACGTTAATATGGCCTACAACGTATTTCGCAGCGCTCTTGAAAACAAAGTCCCAAGAGTGGTTATGGCCAGTTCAAACCATGCTGCCGACTGGTACGAACATAATTTGATACATAAAAAGGAAATGGATATGGTTGAACCGTACTCATTAGCATTATCTGACAATTTCTACGGATGGGCTAAGGCGACTTATGAACATATGGGTTTTCTATTTGCAAATGGTGTAGTGGATTTCAACAGCGGAGACGGCAGGGAATCGCACATAAAACCTCAACATAATAGTCAAAGCGTTGAAGTTGTAATGATTAGGATAGGGGCTCCTAGGGAATTAAGATTATCCCAATACATGGGGGATTTGGCTGAATTCAAAAGAGACTTAGGTGCTTATTTGAGCCCGCGCGACATGTGTCAGCTTGTTATTAAAAGCATAGAGACACCCGATATAAGGAACGAATATGGCATTCCTTGGCTAGTTGTGTATGGCATCAGCGATAATACCCGGGCTTTCTGGTCTCTAGGTAGTGCCAGAAGAGTGTTAGGTTACAATCCTGAAGACGATTCAGAAGTTAAATTTGCATCTGAAATACATCAAGCTTTCTCCGGTGCTTCGTACCTAGATAAAAAAGGGAAGCTGGGAAGCCTTTAATGGCCCACAGTGAGCAACTTGAACATCTATCTTATTAACTTTCAACTAAGGTCCATCATATCACCAGAACTTTGGTACGTTTCCCTCTTCTTTCGTCATCATTTCTAGCACTGCTGGTTGACCATTTGCATTGGCATCTAACCCACGTCGGATAGCCGGCCCAATCTGATCAGGATTTGTGATCCTTTCCGCATATGCGCCCAATCCTTCAGAAACCTTAGAGTAGTCGCCACCTAGCTTATTACTCCCCCATTTTTCTGCCGCAAACGGGAAATGGTCGTGATAACCGGTCATAACGCCATTGTTCAATATTATCGTTAGGATTGGAATATTCGACCTTGAAGCTGTTTCGATATCCATACCAGCCATTCCGAATGCTGCATCTCCCATAAAATTGATTACGTGTTTATCTGGTGCTGCTAGTTTCGCCCCCATAGCCAGGCCTAGCCCGTATCCTAACTGCGTGGATTTCCCCCATCCAATATAACTTCTCGGTTTCACGGACTCCCAAAACGGAACAATTTGATCCCTAGGATAACCAGAATCATGTGTAACTATCGTGTCTGCAACATTGACGGATTTTGCTAATTCTGTAAATACTCTGTATGGACTAATGGGAATTTCGTCCGAATTCAATCTGTGATTCCATATTTCCATAAATTGAGATTTGACCTTAGCGATTTCATCGATCACACCTCGCGTGTCCGCCCTACCTTGGTCACCAATTTGGCGTTTAACTTCATCAATAACCTGTCTGATAACTAATTTAGCATCACCAATTGCTCCAAAATCGATAGAATAGTCTTTATTTAGATCTTCGGCACAGTTGGTTATTTGTGCGAGGATTACATCGTTCGGCATGGGTGCATTGAAGTTAGAAATCGTAAAACTAGTACCAATTCCTAGCACAAAGTCAGTTTTGTCAAGAAAATGACTGGCCATTAGTGTGCTCGAATTAGCAGCCGTCCCGAGCGCTAATCTGTGGTTTTCAGGAAATGCGCTTTTACCGGCTAGGGTAGTCATAACAGGGATATTGGATAGTTCTGCGAGTTCTATTAACTCGTCTGATGCCTCCGCGTATAGCACACCCTGGCCTATGTTCATTACCGGGTTTGACGATTTTAACAGCGCTGTAACTAAGTCTGACACATCTCGAGGTGACGCTTCTGATCTAAATACTTTGACCGGTTTGTAGTGCAAAGGGCCTGGATATTCAGTTAGGGCCACGTCTCGTGGTATTTCTAATAAGACTGGCCCCGGCCGTCCGTGTTTTAATTGGCTAAATGCCATTCTCATTAACTCTGGTATTCTTTCAACCATGTTAATAACTGCACTGTATTTCGTGACGCCTTGATAGTTTGGAACTGATTCAAAATTTGGGCGGACATTCATCCTGTCTAGAGGCTGCCCGCCAGGTAGTAATAAAATGGGAACAGAGTCAGCGAAAGCTTGAGCAACACCGCCGTAAGCGTTTTCTGCGCCCGGACCTGTTTGCATGGTAAAGGCTCCGATCTTATTCCCATTGTTGATTCTACTATATCCATCCGCCATATTGACTCCAGCGCGTTCTTGACGTGTGAGTATAGGTCGTATGTCCGCTTTTGCGGCTTTGTCAATTAATGTTTGAGCGGGAAAGCACGCTAGCCAGTCTACCTGCTCGATCTTTAATATTTTAGCTATAATATCGTCGCCGTTCATAAATTCTCCTAATGTATATGAATATTGAAATAAGGATTATGGTTGTAGTCCAAGTTTGACATCCTCGCCTTTATTTGAGGACACATGGTTATCTACTTTTGACGAATGAATTTTTGAATCCGTCTGCCTTCGAGAACTTCTCCAATATAAAGGTCTCCATGGGAGTCGATAGCAACCCCATGGGGTGCAACGAATTGGCCAGGGTTATGGCTTTTTTCTCCTCCCCAGCGCGAAACAACGTTCCAGTTTTGGTCGAGTATAGTCATTCGATGGCCTAGTTCTGCAATATAAAGTTCACTGTTAGGGCCCACACATACATCGGTAGGTTGCAATAACTCTGATATAAGGCCTTCGAAGTCACCATCTTGGGTGAACACCTGTATCCTGTTATTTTCTCTGTCGCAGACCAGCACTAAGCCATCGTTATCGAGACAAATACCGTGTGGCAGATGGAATTGTCCGGGGTTAATCTTACCAGCGGTTCCCCATGACAACATATGACTGCCAGTGGGACTGTATTTATGTACTCTAGCATTACCATAGCCATCGGAAACGAAAATATAGCCTTCCTCGTTCACTGCTATACCTGTTGGTAGATTGAAAGGGCCTGCGACTCGCTTGACAATTTTTTCGTCTAGATCGTATCCAGTGTTTGAAGGCTTACCAAGGGTACCCAAAGTTAAAGTCAATTTGCCATCTGGGCTGTATTTATGGACGACATGAGCGTCGCGATCTGCTAGATAAATATTTCCATCCGGACCAATATGGATACCATGGGGATTAGAGAAATTTGCATCCCAAGCTGTTAAAAAATTACCTTGTCTATCAAGTATCATTACTTGATGGTCACTCCGGTTGAATATATAGACTTTATCTTCCTGGTCAACCGCGACTCCTGCCACCTGATTAAATTCATGCCCATTGGGGAGGGTGCCCCAATCTGACGCTATTTCATATATATATGCACCACTACCATAGGACATGACGACATGACCTCCTAGCCAATTACTATTTAATGAAATCTGACACATTGAGTTTAATATGAATTAATATAAGGGTCACCGAACCTTCGGTCAAGTTAATCACTATAGTAGACCTATTTGGAAGGGTTGTATGAGAATCGTACTAGAAACATTTAGTTTTGTACGGACTCACGTCATTACTCATCTAAATCGTTCTGTTTAAAAACTGCATGATATCTTGTCCTGCACTGTATCCTGCAATTTTCCCAAATACCGACCCAGACATGAGGCCGGCCCCTCCAGGATAGTTATTGTAAAATAGACCACCAATTAGCTCCCCTGCTGCATAAAGTCCTGGTAGTGGATTTTCCTCCGTATCGAGCACTTGAGCACGATTATTTATCTTTAATCCTCCAAATGTAAAGGTGATACCGCATGTGACCGCATAACCAAGATATGGAGGTTTATCTATAGGCAAGGCCCAGTTGCTCTTAGGTGGGTGAATCCCCGAAGTACCCTTACCATCAAGAATAGTGGGGTCGAAAGTTTTCTCGTTGATAGCTTGGTTGAAGGTACGCACGGTTTCTATAAGCCCCTCTTTTCCTATACCCAGCCCGTCAGCTAGATCTTCAACAGTTTGCGCCTTTATAACTGACGTTTGAGGAATATGATACTCATCTCTCAGAAGATGTTTTGTTTTGTCGTCAAATATCTGAAATGCTACCCTCTGGGGTTGGTTTAGTATTTCCTTACCATATTTTGCGTAGGTATAATTTCTAAAGTCGGCTCCCTCATCAACGAATCTTTCCCCCTTCACGTTAACAATTATTCCAAATGGGTATGAGTGCTTTTGGAAAAGGTCAGCTATATTCCTGTCACCGTACGGAGGGGCGTTCAAATCCCATGCCACGGAGTGACATCCACTCCAATGTCCATATGACATAGCACCTATATCTAATGCCATCCTTATCCCGTCACCGGTATTAAACTGAGTACCTCTTACTTTAGCTAATTCCCAACCAGGGCCAAGATAACGTGTACGCATTTCGGCATTAGATTCAAAGCCTCCACATGCCAAGATAACTGCATTAGTTCCGATATCTCTGTAGCCATTGTCGTCTTTTGTTGTCACACCTATGATTCGCCCAGTATTGTTTTGAATCAGGCTGGTGGCTTTAGTTTGATACAGTATCCCGACTCCTGCTCTTTTGGCCAAATCGAAGCAGCGATCTGATAATCCCTGTCCTCCTCCTACAGCTTCCACTATAAGACCACCCCAAAACTTCATCACTCCATCGATCTTGAAGGCCTGCCGACCGTATGCTAATATCCATTTCTGTCCTCTTTCACTTAACCATTTCATTGTCGGGTAGGAATTTGAAGTTAGTTGTTGAATCAGCGTTGGATCAGAGAGCCCTTCTGTGACTCTCATAACATCCTCGTAGAATTGGCCGTACGGGTACGTGCCGACGTCTATACATTCCTGCTCTGAAGCTGTTATTGAGGGGATAAGATCTATAATATCATTTATACCATCATAGGCAAATCTGAAGAGGCCGCCAGTGAAATAGGAATTTCCACCCCTAAGGTGCTCTGGAGCCTTTTCCAGCAGTGTTACCGTTGCTCCGGTTTCAGATGCGGCCAGTGCTGCGCAGAGAGCTGCATTGCCTCCGCCAACTATAATGACATCACTAATTTGATCGAGTCTCATGAGCGTAACTCCGAGTTTTTGTTATCTCAACTAAGGGAGTAATAGCAGGTAACGGTATCCCATTTGAGGATTAGTGTAAAGAAAACGACGGTGAATATATTCATTTCGTAATATGGGTAATGGACAAGACGAAACTGGGGTCAACCAATTAGTACTTGCCTAAGGTTTAGTATAGATACTATTATGAAACTTGCGCGCAAATGTGTAGTAATATTTTGCTAGGAGTCTGATGGTATGAAAATACTTGTAGCAGATTTAGATTTAATAGATGAACAGTTCTCAATAGATCTTATAGATAGTTTTCCTGATGTCGATTTCATTTATACATCATCAATAAAAGAACAGCTCATCCATATAAAGGATGCGGATGTCTATTTAGGATATCCGTCTAGAGAAGTCTTCTTGGCAGCGGAAAATCTTCGCTGGATCGCATGTACTGGTACAGGCATTGACACACTCGTTTCAATACCTGAACTTGTTAACAGTGAGATTATACTCACAAATGCTCGTGGACCTCATGCAGAACCAATGGCCAATCACACTTTGGGAATGGTATTAGCTCTTGCTCATAGAATGAATGAGACGATGGCTGATCAAAAACGACATTGTTGGGATACTATGAAATATAATCGGAGAATAATTGAATTGGCCGGTAAGACGATGGGCATATTAGCCTTAGGAGATATAGGCAGAGCTATAGCCCGCAGGGCGAGCGCTTTTGGGCTTAAAGTCATAGCTATTAACAAGACTGTAGTAGAACCTCCTCCACAAGGTGTAGAAGAGGTATGGGGTCTTCACAGACTCGATGATTTAATGAAATTGTCAGACTGGTTCGTCGTAACGGCTCCATTCACCAGCGAAACTCATGGCCTAATCGACAAGCGTAGGCTTCAACTTTTGAAGAAGGAATCTCGTATTATAGTCATTTCAAGAGGTGGGATTCTCAATGAAGATGATTTGATCGAAGCTCTAAGAACTAAATCTATTGCAGGAGCCGGATTAGACTCTACAGCTGTGGAACCATTACCTAGTGATAGTCCATTGTGGGATATGAGTAATGTTATTATCAGCCCTCATATATCTGCACTTACACCTGAAATGTGGCAAGGGCGAAAGAACATATTCAAGGAAAATCTAAGACGATTCATGAATGGTGAGCCGTTTATCTATGTTTGTGATAAGAAAGCTGGATATTAATAAATAAATCGATCAATAATGATTAATCGGACAAACGGTAATTAGGGAGGTTCATGCTGATAGATAGTCACGCCTATTGCTTCCCGTCCTTGCATGGGTATGGAGGATTCTCAAATCATGAGACATTTTTGCGTCACATCCAACAAGCTATTGCAGTACATTTCCAACCATCGATTCGTTTTAGTGACTTGTCCGTAGCTGATAGCTCTGGTCTGATAGAGATGGATCACAGTGATAGATTGGATAGTATAAAAGACTCAAATTTTAGGGTTAGTAGTCACGGCAGGTTTGAGTGGGACGTTCAAGGTATCAGCTATTTTAAACAGTATTTCCCGCCTTCTATTGTAGATATGGTATATCCTCCAGAGAATTTAGTCAGCGAAATGGATTATGCTGGTGTAGATATGGCTTTGCTACATAGGACTCCCTATTTGGGAATAGGTAATGAATTTATAGGTGACTGTGTCCAAAAACATCCTGACCGGCTAAAAGGGTTAGCCCATATAGAAGAATGGTTGATACAAAAAGACCCCAGTGGAGCTATCGATAAATTAACACACGCCGTTGAATCCTTGGGTTTGTCAGGAGTACAGTTCTTGCCTCCACAACTGAATTTATATGGTCAAAAGGGCCCGTGGAATGGATCTGGATTCCGTGCATACTGGGATGCTGTAAGAGATTTGGGAATCCCGGTGTTCTTTTCAATAAAGCAAAGAGTCGAACCTCAGATACAAAGTTATTTAAAGGAAATAAAAACTTTAATACATTGGATGGAAAGATATCCAGAAGTTGATGTTGTTGTAACGCATGGATTAAATTGGAGGATGTTTGTGGAAGGTGATGCAATAGTACTACCACGCATCGTTTGGGAAGTCTTTAAAAACCCTAGAGCACATCTCCAATTCCTTTTCCCTATTGGATTAGGTTCAATTTGGGAGTATCCTATGACGGAAGTGAAAGCAGTTATAGAAGAATGTGTTACAAAGATAGGTGCAGACAGATTGATGTGGGGCACGGATATGCCAATAGTGATGAGATCTTGGACTTATGAACAGAACGTTAGATTTATGCAGAAATCGTGTGACTTTTTGAGTGATGACGAAAGGGATATGATTATGGGTGGAACAATAGGTCAGATTCTAAAGATTTGAATGGAACTGAAGCCAACTAACAGCCAATAAATCATAAGGAACATATAGGAAAAACCCTCTAACAAGAGAATAGAATAAAAGTCACAAGAATAGTTTGGTGGGTGTTTTGTATTCACCCATTAAAACGCGAGAGAGGATCTGCTAATTAGCCTTAGTCTTCTCCAGTTAGGGCTCTTCGTGGATTGTCCACCGTTATTTGAGTAAGTTCTTCTTCCTTTATTCCGATGTCACGTAATTCTTTTAGGAATACATCGGTGATGTAGCCGTAACCTTTACCACCATAAGCAGTATAATCACTTCTACGGCACACGTCCTGACCAAAAAGAACATTTCTCGTCAGGCCTGCATCGATCATCTTTTTTACATTCATCAGATCTAATTCATGTTCGTATGGATGAATGGTTCCGAGTCTATCGAATGCTACATACGCTCCTCTTCTTGCAATTTCGGCATGATATTCATGATGAGGGTATGATTGACAATGCCCGATTATCACACGTTTAGGATCAACACCTTCTTCTTGCAATATATCGAGTTGGTCAAGTCCAACTGGAGATTTTAAAGCATGCGTTGCTACAGTAACCCCGGTTTGTTTATGAGCCCTGGCAACTGCTCTAAACATTCTCTCCTCTACGGGAGATACCCATGTGAAGTGAGCACCGATTTCGCCTAAAATACCTGCCCTGACATCTGTGCCGTCTATTCCAACGGTAACATCTCTTACAAGGTCATCTGCAATTTGATTGGTTTTCATGCGATAAAGTTTCTTTTCATAATATATTTCTCTGTACCAACCCGCTCCGAGTATTATGTTTAAACCAGTCCGTTTAGCCGTATCACGGACAGCTAGAGCGTGAGTGATGGGTAGTAGATCGTGGTCGTGACCCCGTAAACCACCTGTGGTTTGGTCTACCAACGATACTCCTCCGGACTTCTTGAAAAGCATTAATTCACGGTATGCTAATTCAGGGTCATTCAATATAGCATCATTACCTGGATTATCGCGTGTCAAATCTAAATACAAGTGTTCATGAATTGATGTGAATCCCAAATCATCTGACGAAATTGGACCGGTAACAGTCATTATGCTTCCCATGTCTAGCCCTCCTACTATTATTTCAAAATCCGCATCTTTACGAGGAGTGTAACATCAAAATGAAAGTTATACTAATGACTGATGCTAACGCAAAAGTAATCAAACAATATACCTATGTTGTATTTACAGACCAGTAGATTGAATTTATAATGTGTTCTCTAGTCGGACTGATAAAAATGCACTTTACATGCACTACGTGAAACTTGACACAAAATAAGAGCGGGACCTAGAATACCTTTGGTCTTTCACTCTGTCCTTACTTATAAGTAATCAAGTGATTAATGAACTTTGATGTATCTAATTTACTCTAGGAGTCTACTGGTTCTGTAAGACAGTTTCTGATACAGGAGGTATCTCCCTGCACTAGTGATAGTGAAAATAAAACCATAGAAGGTTAAATAAGGTTAACCAGAACTGATAAAGGAATATGGGAGAGTGCTACTCTGCGGACGGTGTGTTAGATATTTGTAGCCGTTGCTTGGATAGATGTAACTTAACTTTTGAAATAGAAATAGAGGAAGAATTCCTTCCTCAGGCTATTTTGATACATAGCTTGTCATCTAAAGATGAGATATATGACCAAGATAGTAGTTTAATAGATCAGTATAATATCCTGGATTTGAGCGACACTATACGACAGTATGTAGGGATAAACACATCAATGAGTCCACTGTGTATGACAAATTGTCTGGGGCTCTGTTTTTTGTGCGGAGGTAATTTGAATGTTAATCGCTGTGTATGTGAAGGTCTGAGCATAGATCCTAGATGGAAGAAGTTACAAGATTTCGTATAATCGAAAGAGGATTAATAATACTAATTAAGGATAATTTAGATGCCACCACTTCCGAAGAAAAAGCACTCAAAAAAGCGCAAGGGCGGGAGGACCGCTCATTTTGGCATGAAACCTGTGACTGTTTCCGAATGTTCACAATGCCGCAGCCCTAAGCTACCTCATAGGATTTGTCCAACTTGTGGTTATTACAACGGAAGACAAGTTGTGAGTTCGGACCCGTTGGTTTAGAGCTAATCGACTCAGGCTTAAGAGGCGGGGTCTCTGAGCAAATGAAACGCATTATTTTTTAAGGAGATGAATATGACCCTTGGCTTCATGAAAGAAGCGAAAGGACCGGAACTAGGATTCCTTTTTCCTGGTCAGGGTTCACAGTCTGTTGGAATGGGACAAGAACTTTATGAGAAGTCTGTTTTGGCGCGAGAAGTCTTTCAGCAGGTAGATGACGCTCTGGGTCGTTCTTTAACTCAGATTTTATTTGAAGGTCCAGAGGAAACTTTGAGAGAAACTGTTAACGCCCAACCTGCAATAATGGCTGTAAGCTTGGCATGTCTTAAAGGGTTAGAAGAAGTTTTGGGATCAAACGCTATGCCCCGACCCGTCCTAATGGCTGGCCACAGTTTAGGAGAATATACTGCTTTAGCAGCGGCTGGCGTCCTTGATATATCGGAAACCGCTATTCTCGTTCAAAAACGTGGAGAACTTATGCAAGACGCATGTAAAAAGAATCCAGGAGTTATGGCCGCGATACTGGGTTTAGATGAAATGACACTTGAAGAAATAGCAAGATCTACAGGGACTTATGTTTCCAATATTAACACATCTGAGCAGATTGTAATTAGTGGTGAGCGCATGGCCTTGGCTAATGCGCTTGATATGGCTCGTGCTAGAGGTGCGAAGAAGGCAATTCCCTTAAATGTTGGTGGAGCTTTTCACTCCGGGTTAATGAGTGAAGCTCAGTCAGGACTAATTGAGGCCATAAGTGGTATCACTTTTCAAGATGCGAACATACCCATAATTGCGAATTGTACTGGAAGACCCCTAACAAATGCAGATGATATTAAGAAAGAACTAATAACTCAGATCTGTAGTTGCGTACAATGGAAACGAACTGTAGATTACATGCTAGGTATAGGACTGTCTGATTTTATGGAGATTGGGCCTGGTAGGTCTTTATCAGGAATGGTCAAGCGAATATCAAGAAAGGCAAAGATTCGTAGTATAGGTGATTATGCCTCTATCCTTGATTATAGTAAAAATTAACTGGCAAAGTTGGAATATATATTAATAAGGCTGAAGACAAGATAGTGGAAATTACTGTTTCTGAGAGCATGCGTGTTAGGCGAATATTGTGCCTCCAGGTATTATACGAGGCTGATTCTATGGATCGCGACCCTGTTGTTGTACTTGATCAAAGAATAGAAGAAGATAGAATATCTGATAGGGGCAAAAATTTCGCAACA
>CAUZEB010000049.1:0-11216 GCA_963578655.1 Dehalococcoidia bacterium
TAGAAGGGTGCTTCAGACCATACCAGTTCTCTGGGTGGTTGTTGTGGTTGTATTCCTCCTCCTCCGCCTTTCCCCTGGCGATCCCGCTACTGCGATGCTCGGTAATATACCCGGTGTAACCAAGGAAATTGTTGACCAAATGCGGAGTGAACTGGGTATTGATAAACCTCTGATAGTACAATATTTTCATTGGCAGATCGATTTATTTAAGGGGGATTTCGGCCAGTCATATTATAATCAGAAACCTGTGACCGAGTTATTAGCTCAGCGATTACCCAAGTCAATAGAGCTGGCTATTGTTTCCCTTTTAATCGCCCTTCCTATCTCCTTTGGTGCTGGTGTCTTAGCTGCAGTTAAAAGAGGAACATGGATTGATCATTTTTGTACGGCATTTGTTACTGCAGGAATAGCGATACCGGGATTTTGGCTAGCCATTATGTTGGTTTTACTATTTTCGGTTAAATTGCAGTGGATTCCCTCTAGCGGGTTTGTGCCTTTTCTTGATGATCCGATAGGTCATCTTAGGCTTCTTATTTTACCTGCTACAACTCTTGCTATTTTAATAGCGGCTCCATCCATGCGATTTCTTCGTTCCAGTATGTTGGAAGTCATGGGAGAAGATTATATAAGAACAGCAAGGGCGAAAGGGTTGAGGCAGTGGGTAGTTGTAAACCGGCATGCAGTAAAAAATGCTCTCATACCTACAGTAACTTTTATTGGACTTCAATTTGGGAGTCTTTTGGCAGGCAGCATACTTATAGAGTGGGTGTTCGGATGGACTGGTATAGGATGGCTGATAGTTAATGGCATCCATGCTCAAGATTATCTGGTGGTGCAAGGTGGAGTTATTGTTATGGCATTCTTTTTTGTGTTTGTTAACTTATGCGTTGATATTCTCTACGCGATTTTGGATCCACGTGTACGTTTTTAATCTAAATGGTCGCCATTTCAACGATGGCTAGAGATAGATATATAGGGGAGCGCGGTTTTTGTGAAAAATACGCTTGACATTGGGAATAACTTAAGTCGAAAATTTTTGCTTAGTCCCAGAACCATTAGGCTTAAAACATTCTTTAAAAGGCTCTTCAGCAATCCTGTTACTTTGACTGGAGCAATAATCATATTCGTTATGGTATTCGTTTCTGCATTTGCATTTCTGCTGTCGCCCTACAATCCTATGGAACTCCATATATCGGATCGAGTGCAAGGTCCCAGCTTGACGTATTGGTTGGGTACTGACGAAGCAGGCAGAGATTTGCTAAGTAATTTGTTGTATGCTGGCCGAATCTCTCTGTCGGCAGCGGTAGCAGCAGAAGCCGCAGGTATTTTGTTTGGATTGCCATTCGGATTAATTGCTGGATTTTGGCGTGGTAAAGTGGACGATGTGATTATGCGATTCATGGATGGCCTACTTGCATTTCCATCGGTTCTCTTGGCTCTGACCATCGTTGGTTTATTCGGGTCGTCACTTAGAAATCTGGTTTTAGCAATAGGTATTACGTTTATGCCTGTAGTGGCACGTATAGTGAGAGCGTCTGTAATTCAAGAACGTGATAAAGATTACGTTCTTGCGGCAAGTGCATTAGGAGCTCCAAGTTGGCGGATCGTGGTACGCCATATTCTTCCAAACAGCTTTGCACCGCTTATTGTACAAATTTCTCTCGGAATAGCTTTTGCGATACTTTTGGAAGCATCTCTAAGCTTTCTTGGATTGGGAGTGCAACCCCCGCGTACTTCTTGGGGAGTACTACTAGCTGAAGGTTACGGGTACATAACCAGAACGTTTTCTTATGTTACCTTCCCAGGGTTGTTTATTTTTGTTACCGTTTGGGCACTCAATGTTTTGGGAGACGGAATTAGGGATACTCTAGATCCAAGGCTTAGGGGATCTTAGAAGGGAACAAGATCAGTTACGGGGTGTGTAATACCTCTGAATGTGTTATATTTATAATGCTATATAGTGTGGCCAGTGAACAGCTAAATGCCGACTGGTGCACCTCACAGAGATAAGGACGTAAAAGGGGGACAATTCATATGCATTTAAGAACGATGGCCAAAACGTTAATTTTTGGATCGATTATCGCAATTTTATTCGTCTTCGCATTGGCTTGTAGTGCCGACGATGCTGAAGCACCTAAGGCTCCTTCGGAACCTAAGGCTGCTGCAGCCGCAGCTAAGGCAGCTGCTGCGAAGGAGCAGAAAGATACTGCTAAACAACCGGAGAAACCAGCATCTGCAAAGGTTGCTGCAACCGCAGCACCAGCCGAAACTGCAGCGACTGCGGCCCCTCTACCGACAAGCATTGCACGACCTGCGCCGACATCTACTGTGGAGGGTGTAATAGTTCGCGGTGGCCATTTTACCATTGGAACCGCGCAGCCCGTCCAATTTTTAGATCCTCATAGGGGCGGACTAGCCAATAACAGAAACGCCTTCATCGGACTTTTTAATTCGTTGACAGATTGGGGTTACGACGGCTTGGCAAAAGGCGAAATAGCTGAGTCGTGGGACTTTAACGTTGCTGAACTTACGATGACTCTTAATTTGAATAAGAATGTGAAGTTCCACAACGGTAGAGCTATGACGGCACAGGACGTCAAAGCTAGCCTTGACAGGATATTTAACCCAGACAAAAAGTCTTATATAGCCCAGTATATTTCGGAGATAGAGTCTTCCGATGTAGTGGATGATCACACGATCACTTTGAATCTTTCGAAGACTTCTGGAGCCCTTCTTTCTGGATTGATTGATGCAAGAATAGTCGCTCAAGAGAACATGGATGCAGATAATTTTAACGAACATCCGATAGGGACTGGTCCTTTCCAATTCGTAAGTTATTTGGTCAATGACAGAGTAACTCTAGAGAAGTTTCCAGATTACTGGGAAACAGGAGCTGATGGAAGAGCGCTTCCTTATCTAGATGGCGTGAGCATTCTAACTATCGCTGATTCAACCGCCGTATTTACAGCCCTTATAACCGGTATTGTTGATGCATATTGGCAGATGACTCCGAAGTTTGTTGTAAACTTAGATGAAAATGATATGACCAAACCGAAAGCAGTACGGTCACACTTTTCAACAAATTACACATCTTTCTTCTTTGAAATGGACAAAGGCATCTTTCAGGACGCAAGAGTTAGAGAAGGTTTTGTCAGAGCTATGGACAGACAAGGTATAGTTGACGCTGGATATGAAGGTTTAGCACAAGCTAACTGGTCAAATGCTAACTTCCCTCCAAACGGACCATTCACAAATCCTAATATCCAAGAGCTCCCGCAAGACACAGAATTAGCCAAAAAATTATTCAAGGAAGCAGGTGTGAGTTCTCTCAGAGGATTATTCACCTCTTCGAACGCAGAGTTTAGGCCAATGTCATTAGTGTTCCAAGAAAGCTTGGCCAAGGCCGGTGTTGATCTGACAGTGGAATTGATTCCTCTTGAGACATGGTTTGGTTATATATCCTCTTTCAGAACCAAGCCATGGCGAGATGACGACTCATTCGCTCCTAATATCAGGTTCCTTCCGCCAGAACCCTCTCGTGCTATAACAGGATGGGAATGCGGCAATCACTTCGCTTCTGGCTGGTGTAGTGAAGAAATGGATAAGTGGTCCCAAGCTGGGCGAGCCGCTATGGAGAATGATGATAGGCGAGAAGCTTATTATAAATATCAAGAAGTCTACCAACCGCTGTATCCTGCATTTAACTGTTGCTGGAGACCCAACTTTCATGGAGAGAGCAGGTCACTTAATGGTTTAAGAGATTTATTCGGTAACTTCAAATATACTGAAGCTTGGTTGAGTGACTAAAAGCTTCTAACAAAACTGGTTTTAATAATAATAGGTGTCAGTGTTCTGACACCTATTATTATTTTGGTTTGCAATTTTATAAATATTCGTCTAAATTACATCTATATTTAACTCATCAGTCTAATAATCTTAGACAACATGATTTATGGTTTATCAGTGACTGTCCTAAGAACTATTTCGTTGCTGGAGAGTTACTCTTCAATATTGATATGCTTATAGTAGGAGTATTATGATTAACATTAATTCCGACCAACCGGCACAACATTCAGATAAAATTCGTTTTCTTATAGATCAAAAAATACCGTCAAGAGATGGGTTTGATTTATCAGCTGATGTTATTTTGCCTAGTAAGGGGGGGCCATTCCCGTCTGTCTATCTAAGAACCCCCTATGAAAGTTCCAGTCAGAAGTCACTTGACAGAGGAGTGTGGTGGGCTAAACGTGGCTACGCTTTTATTTCAGGAGATTGTAGAGGTCGCTATGAGTCACAGGGCGAATTTTATCCCTATCATCCAGACGGAAAGGATGGTGTTGACACTCTTCAGTGGATATCCAATCAGTCTTGGTCCGATGGGAAAATTGGGATGGCTGGTGGATCCTATGGTGGGCTTGTTCAATGGCAGTCTGCCGCATTGGATTCTACAAACATTTCTGCTATGGCTGCTCATGTTATTTGCGACGATTATTTCAGTAACTATCATTATGTAGGTGGCGCATTTCAGCTCGGTCTTTCAGTTATGGCCGGAATTACGTTTACCACTAATATGCCTATTCCTGGATTCGCCGAGATTTTTGACTCAGGTCGCGTGTGGCGTCATTTACCATTAATAGATATTGATATCCAGACCATTGGAAAGGAAATACCATGGTACAGAGATTGGCTTCAGCATTCAAAATATGATGAATATTGGCAACAAATAGATACTACCCACCAATATAGTAATGTAGATGCACCCGTGTTTATTCGCTGCGGATGGTTTGATGCTTATCCTGACGGGACATTCAGATTATGGAACGGCATGACAAAGAGTGGTGCTTCAGAGCAGGCTCGTCGAGGACAAAAAGTTCTTATGGGGCCTTGGACACATGGAGAACCCGAAGGTACTAGATTGGGCGATTTAGATTTTGGTCCCGATTCCTACAAAGTTATCCTTGAAGAAGAATTACGCTGGTTTGACTATTGGTTAAGAGGAATTGACAATGGGATTGACAGCGAGCCACCTATTCATCTTTTTGTTATGGGTATAAACAAGTGGCGATACGAATCGGAATGGCCTCTTGCCCGTACCCAGTTCACTCCATACTACTTTCACAGTGTAGGTCAGGCAAATTCGGTATATGGGAACGGGAAACTATCCACTATAAAGCCAACAGACAAAAACTCTGATTCTTATGAATATGATCCTGAACGCCCTGTTCCAACTATAGGTGGCAATCATTCCACAGCATCTTGGCCATGGACAGAGACCGGAGTCGAACCAATAGTTGTCGGTCCTGTGGAACAGAGGGCGATTGAAAGCCGACACGATGTGTTAGTCTATACCAGTGACCCATTAGACCAAGACATGGAACTAACTGGACCCTTAGAAGTTATTTTATACGCTTCATCTTCGGCCGTAGACACTGATTTCACAGCAAGATTGACTGATGTATATCCAGATGGACGTTCTATTATGATGGCTGAAGGCATCATTCGGGCACGATTCAGGAATGGATATACTGAGGAGGAATTCTTGCAACCAGGCAAAGTTGAGGAATACAGAATTCAACTTTATCCTACTAGCAACGTTTTCTTCAGTGGTCATAGTTTACGCGTAGATATTTCAAGTTCTAATTTTCCTCGGTTTAGTCGTAATTTAAATACCGGCGAAGATGTCGGGACCGGTGTTAGAATAGAAGTCGCAACACAGACAATTTTCCATTCAGCAGAATATCCATCTCACATCGTTCTACCCTTAATACCCAAATAAAGAGCAGGATATTAAGGAATATCGTTCTCAAAACACTTTAATTACAGAGCATATATTTCCTGGATTCCTTCATAGTGTGCCAGAGTTGATGCCAATGGAATGGGATGAGTATCAGAAGCAAAACTCCTCTCATTATTAACTAAAACACATATCAATTTTATTCGGCCAAGAAAGTTTTAGAGGGAGTCGAATTTATAGGTAACGACATCGTGTACGAGAACATAACAATGGCTTTGAATTAAAAATGGATATTCGTAATATTTAAGGAGAGTAAGAAATGACCGTTTCGGGTAAAGACACCTTTTCGTTATCGCAACCTTTCAATCTTAAAATTGATGTTCGGGTATCTATGAGAGATGGTGTAGCCTTATCCACAGATATCTATAGGCCTAAAAGTGGTGAACCATTTCCTACACTCCTATTGAGGACCATATATGATAATCAAACAACTCATCTTATTGAATTGGCAGAAACATTTGTCAAACGAGGGTATGCTGTTGTTTTACAGGACTGTCGCGGGAGGTTTGATTCTGATGGGGAGTGGCAACCCTATATTAATGAAGCGCAGGACGGCTACGATACCCAGGAGTGGATTGGAGAACAAGACTGGTGTGATGGAAACATAGGTACATTTGGAACCTCGTATGTTGGATTCACTCAGTCTGTAACCGCACCGTTAAGAAGTAAATATTTGAAGGCCCTCATCCCAACTGTGTCACAACAGGATAATTTCGGACATTTCTATGTCGATGGAGGATTGCAGTTACATGTGGCCATTAATTTTATTAATATGGCTGGTAGAACAATGCAACGAGGTAGTAGAAATGCCATGAACTCCGAAGAGTTTTATCGGAGACTTCCTCTTGTATCGGCCATGGATGATATTGTTGATTTACCTTTTTATAGAGAAGCTATTCGGCACTCCACTTTCGATGAGTTCTGGAAAAGCTATAGTATGAGATATAAATATGAAGACATTGAATCTCCAGCTTTTATTGTATCAGGGTGGTATGACAATCTTGTGCATGAGGCGTTTAAATTATATAAAGGATGGAGTACTAGATCCCGTGGATCAGAACCTAGGAATCTTAGTAAGCTACTTATCGGTGGGTGGAGTCATAATAATATAGGTACTAGTGAACCATTCGGTACTATAGGGTTTGGAAATTCTGCAGGTATGGATTTCGCAGAAGAACAACTTCGATGGTTTGATAGAAGATTGAAAGGTATTAAAAATGGGATGGATGAAGAACCGCCGATCCACATTTTTGTGATGGGTGACAATGAGTTCCGTTTCGAAAATGAATGGCCATTGGCTCGAACCAAATATACGAAATACTATCTGCGCAGTCATGGAGGAGCTAATTCCTTGAATGGAAACGGATCACTTTCTACTGTGTCACCAGGTGATGAGCCGCCCGATCATTACACATATGATCCCAACAATCCTGTATCCACTCTTGGTGGTCAAATCATGGCTATCCAAATGACCGTTAGTGGCCCATGGGACAGGAGGCCGGTGGAGCGTCGTGATGATGTACTAGTTTATACTAGTACAACTCTTGATGAAGATGTAGAAGTGACTGGCCCAGTATCTCTTAAGCTACATATAATCTCTAGCGCAAAAGACACAGATTTTACGGGTACCTTAGTTGATGTATATCCTGACGGTAAGGCAATCATCATATGTGAAGGTCTCCTTCGATGTCGGTATAGAGATTCAATAGAGAATCCTACTTTAATGGAGCCAGGTGATGAGTATGAATTAACTGTTGATATGTGGGAAACAAGCAATGTTTTTAAGGCAGGGCATCAGATACGCTTGGAGGTTTCTAGTAGCAATTTCCCTAGGTTTGACAGGAACTTGAATACTTCACATAAGCCTGGTATGACTACAGAAATTAAGCTTGCCGACCAGACCGTTTTCCACGACCTAGAACGACCTTCGCATATTACTTTACCAATCATACCTAGATAGGACTAATGATTAATAGTGGCTTTTATAAGGATTAATTCGAAGTCTATAGAACCGAAATGTCGTCGTCAGTGTATGTATTGTCTTTCTATATGAAAGGATTGAAAGTTATTCCCATGGCCTGGTATGCTTTGGCGCAGGTCGACAAAGACGGCGTGGGTGAGTGATTTGGGTTGGGTGAGACAAGATTACAAATCATATTCAGAATGGATTCAATTATACCCGACCTCTAACCACAGGGATAAATTACGTAACCTTTTGAGGATTCAATATAATGATAAGAATATCTAGTTTGGAGGAACCATATCATGACTGACAACAGTGAAGAAGTAGAAGTTAGTGAAGCTCAAATAGCTTCTCATTGGAAGGAAGAAGAGCTCATTAACCCAAGTACAGACTTTATTGCTCAGGCCAATATGGCAGATTCTACGATTCGAGAACAATTTAGCCCGGAAAACTTTCCTGAGAGTTTTCGAAAATATGCAGACCTCCTTGACTGGGATCAATATTGGCACACTACTCTGGACGCATCAAATCCTCCTTTCTTTAACTGGTTCGTGGGAGGAAAACTTAACGCCTCTTATAACTGTGTTGATAGACATCTCAAAGACCACGGGAATAAGATTGCTTTCACTTGGATATCAGAAATCGAGGAGGAGCAAGACAGAGTCGTTTCATATCGAGAGTTGTGGGTAATGGTTAATGAGTTCGCAGTTTTGCTACGAGACTTTGCTGGAGTTAAAACGGGAGATCGCGTAACACTGCATATGCCCATGATACTTGAATTACCGGTCACGATGTTAGCTTTAGCCAGATTAGGAGCTACTCATTCCCAAGTATTTGGAGGATTTAGCGGACCTGCATGTGGTGATCGTATAGTTGATTCGGAAAGTCATATTCTCATAACAGCAGATGCATACTATCGTGGTGGGAAATTGCTTGATCATAAAATTAAGGCTGACGAAGCTGTAGCACAGGCAGCGAAATCTGATGTAAATGTAAATAAAGTACTCATATGGCAAAGATACCCTGGTAGAGCGTCATCCACGACTGCTATGAAAGATGGTCGTGACTACTTTGTTAACGATCTGCTTGGAGCTTATAGAGGTCAGAGAATAGATCCAGTGTCTCTACCTGCTGATCATCCTTTGTTTTTAATGTACACCAGTGGTACCACAGCTAAACCTAAGGGCTGTCAGCATAGCACTGGAGGATACATGGCTTATGTGACAGGTACCACGCAATTCTATCAGGATATACACCCAGAAGACGTTTATTGGTGTATGGCTGATATCGGTTGGATTACAGGACATTCCTATATCGTTTATGGACCACTATCGGTTGGAGCAAGTAGTGTTCTCTTTGAAGGAGTACCAAATTATCCAGATCCAGGTCGACCTTGGAGAATTGCCGAAAGACTTGGTGTTAATATATTCCACACAGCTCCCACTACTATACGCATGCTGAGAAAAGCAGGGCCAGATGAACCAGCTAAGTATGATTATCAATTCAAACATATGACCACTGTAGGCGAGCCTATAGAACCAGAAGTATGGAGATGGTATTACAATGTAGTAGGTAAAGGAAATGCTGCAATAGTGGATACTTATTGGCAGACGGAGACGGGAGGATTTATTGGTACGACATTACCTGCTTTAGAGCCTATGAAACCGGGAAGCTGTGGTCCCGGAGCATTGGGTATAGTTCCCGTGATTCTTGATGATGATGGGAATAAGATAGAACCGGGTTCAGGTACGGCTGGCAATATATGTATGAGCAATCCTTGGCCTGGTCGGATGCAGACGATTTATGGCGACCCTGATAGATTTGTCGACACCTATTATTCTAAGTATGCTAAGGTGGGAAGCAAAGATTGGAGAGACTGGCCGTATGTAACAGGTGATGGTGGTACTCAGGGCGCTGACGGATACTTACGCGTTGTTGGTCGTCTTGATGATGTCATTAATGTAGCTGGACATAGATTGGGAACAAAGGAATTGGAGTCCGCTGCATTGACAGTAGAAGCTGTCGGAGAGGCAGCGGCAGTGCCGGCGTTTGACGAACTTAAAGGTAGAGTGCCGGAGATGTATATATCATTGAAGCCTGGGTACGAGTCGCACACCAAAATTGCAGTCGAAGTGACGAATGCAATTAGGCAAATTATTGGGTCCATAGCAACACCAGCTCATGTTTGGGTAGCGAGTGATCTCCCTAAGACCAGTTCAGGTAAAATAATGCGTCGCGTAATCGCGTCCATTTCCAATTTTATGGATGTAGGTGACACAACTACTTTGGCTAATCCTGAAGTGGTTGAAGAGATAAGGCATCAAGTACAAACTGCGAAGATTGAGGCTGGGCAAGTTCCGCAAGGTGTTACAAAGGAGATGCAGGATGAAATAATGAAATTTGGACAGGATTAGAAGCTGAGCAAATAGCTACAATGTTTCGATTATTGCTATTCGAATATAAGAGATTTCTCCTTATGTTAAATGGCTTCCGATCTTGTTAGGATCCTTTTAGAATTCATGTCTACGGACACGTATAACCGCTGGATTGATGAATATGGTAGGAGACTCCTCCTTGAGTTATCTTAAGGTGTACCATAGGATAAGACTGACGTAACTTTTTATAGTTTGCTGGGTAAGTGGGTGGCTCCTCACTATAGTGGGGCTTTACACCACAAATGAATGATACCTCCACGATTAGGAAAACGGATTGAGACAAACCTTGAGATCCAAAACTGTGGATAGGCTAGTCGGACATCCTCGGCATCAAAAACTAGCACCAGTTCACCTAACGATAGAAGGGCGGAAGCACCGATCCAGATTACTAGCGGCTCCACTGATTATCGTCTATCTTTTTGCGACTTTAATAACTATTGGAACTTTCCTTTTAATTCTGCCCTTTGCGCATGAGGCAGAAGGGTTTACCCCTCTATTAGTGGCACTGTTCACAGCTACCTCCGCTACTACTGTTACTGGTTTAGCGGTCCAAGACACCGCTATATACTGGACGAGATATGGTCAAATCATTATTCTAGGAATGATATATGTGGGCGGTCTGGGAATAATGACACTTGCAACTTTTTTAATAATACTGGTCGGTCAAAGAGTAACGATTGCTCAACGTTTACTGGTAAGAGAAATCCTTTTGATAGATCAGTTAGGTAGTCTGGTACGTCTAACGATAGGAATAGTCGTTATAGCAACGATAATTCAGGTTATTGGATTCATAGTATTATTTCTCAGGTTTTATTTTATGTATCCACTTAATGAAGCTTTGTGGCTTGCTGTATTTCATTCAGTGTCAGGATTCAATAATGCAGGCTTCGTGGTATTTAATGAGACTAGTCAATTAATGGGCTTCCGCCACGATATATTTGTGTTGGGTACTCTAACCTCTCTCATATTTATTGGATCCATTAGTTACCTAGTTATATTCGATTTGATTAGGTATCGTAAATCT
>CAUZEB010000050.1:0-11198 GCA_963578655.1 Dehalococcoidia bacterium
TGTCGTAGAACGTCTGCACGAAGAAAACCTTCCTCCTGATATAATCTCTGGTGGAAGTACAGGCACCTATGACATAGATCACGACATGGGCGTCTTGACAGAAGTCCAAGCTGGGACTTACGTTTTTATGGATGTCAACTACAAAGGAGTCTCAATGCAAAGAGACTCCTCGTTCCCTTTCCAACCCTCACTAACGGTCCGATCAACCGTTATTAGTACTTCAAAACCTGGATTGGCAATAACCGATGCAGGGTTGAAAGAAATTGACAATTTAAACGGTCTGACACCAGAGATACTTAGAGGAGCGCCTGAGGGAGCAACATATCAACTATGCGGCGACGACATGGGACGGATAGAATTCGCGAACTCTAGCGACGTTTTGCAAATCGGCGATGTGGTTGAACTCATGCCTCCACACTGTTACCAAACTGTTAATATGTATTCGCACTACCACGTAGTTAAAGGAGATAAATTGGTTGATATCTGGCCAGTTGATGCCCGGCTAACTTGGTAATTAGCATATCCCTCCCTGCCCTAAAGTCCTATATGTCCAAGCACGAATACCATCGGTGGAGTATCACGCACTGGTTACAGCATATGCTGACTGTTGCTCAGAAAGGTTGGCAATATTTTACTCCAATGTTAATGTCTAGTTTGGCCAGTTATCAGCGTGGTCCATAATGCCAATAGTGTGCGCTACTTCACCCAATCAATAACGGAGAGTCTTTTATGGAATTCGGACTTTTTTATGATTTCGACATTCAGTCTGGCTCGACTCAGGTTGAGACATTCGAGCGATGTTTCAATCAAATCGAAGAATCAGAAAAGCTGGGAGTTGATTCGATATGGCTGGCAGAAGTTCATTTTAGTCCCTATTCAATGCTATCGTCACCCCTTATCATTGCCAGTTCTGTAGCCACACGAACTAGTAAGATCCGAATAGGAATCGCCGTACAAGTTTTACCTCTAGCCAACCCACTGCGTGTTGCAGAAGAAGTAGCAACACTGGATCATGTAAGCAAAGGGCGTCTTGATTTCGGCGTAGGTAGAAGTGGACTCACAAGGTATTATAAAGGATACAACGTAAACTACAGCGAAAGTAGCGGTCGATTTCTAGAAGGAATGGAAATCATTACTAGAGCATGGGATGATAAACCCTTTTCTTACGAAGGAAATTTTTATACTTTTGAGGATGTTAGCGTCCAACCAAAGCCTTACCAAGATCCTCATCCACCCATCCGCGTGGCGACCGCGAGTGAAGATACTTTCTCAATGGTGGGCAAATTAGGATACCCAATATTTATTAGCACTAACTCTGACATCCCTGAACTTACTGATCGCCTAAAGATTTACAGAGAGGCAAGGAAGAGCGCTGGCCACACCAGTAAGGAAGATATTTTATTGAGAATACCTGCATATATTTCAGATGATCCTCAAAAAGCTAGACTTGAACCTCAAGACAGCACAATGCATATGATTAACTATAGTGCGGCACAAATTGCGTCGGCACCGAATAATGAAACGATCAAAAGGCTGCAAAAACTCGCTAATATTTCATACGATGACATCCTCAAGAACAAAGTCATGTACGGTACACCAAATGAATTAATAGAACGTATCCAAGAGTACAAAGAGACTCTTGGTATAACTGGTCTAGTATTAGAAATGAATTACGGCGGGCAAATTCCCAGTGAATTGGTACTAGAATCCATCCGTAAACTCACCGAGAAAGTCATCCCCCATTTTAAGTAGATATCTACGACTAATACAACTCTCTCAGGCCATATCAACTAGAGATATTCTCATATCTGAGCTTTACATTGGATCTTTCTTCTTGCAAAGTGGCGGTTATGGTACGTTCATGGTTCTCCCAACCGTTGTTTAGAGCTTCTAAAGTTTCCATTTCACATAGACTGACTAATCGAGCTGGGACTTTGTTTGAAACAGCCAGTTCATGGAACAGTCTGTAATCCTTATAAGCTAATTTTAGATAGAATCGACTAGGTAGAAATTTACCCTGCAACAGGGTGGCAGGCCATCTCGCATCCTCATCAAACTTACCTTCACTATTAGATGCTATTTTTTCCATAGCTTCTATTAAAACCGCTAGGTCGACCCCAGCTTTGACGGCAAGTGTCATACATTCTGCCATAAGTAAATCTGTGCTCATGCTGAGAGCATTCAATGATATCTTGGAGATGCATCCGGCACCCAAGGAACCCACCCTTATAACCTCATTCGCCATGATCTCCATAATTGGTAGTGCTTTTTCAAAGGCCTTTACGTCTCCTCCAACCATCATCGTGAGAACACCCTTAATAATACTTTGACGATCTCCCATAACTGGAGCATCCAGCATGTGAATTCCCTCATTACTTGCTTTCTTACCTATATATTTGATCACATCAGGCGAATTTGTAGTGTGATCTATATATATAGCACCTGACCTAAGATATTTGAGTAATCCTTCTTTACCCGTAGTCATCTCTTCCATCTCTATAGGTCCAGGAAGCATCGAGCAAATAATTTCGCACTGGTTTGCTAATTGGTATAGTGATTCTGCCCAAACAGCTCCCTTCTTTATTAAATGTTCTGCTGCATCGCGATTACGATCATAAACTACTAATGATAATCTCTCATCATTCAGTAATCTAGCAGCCATAACTTCTCCCATATTACCAAGTCCTATAAATCCTATCCTCATCTCTGTATCTCTCCTGATATATTGCTAAGGCATATAGCATCCTACGCCATTCTATAACGTGCGTCATTGTACGATATCCATACCTATAAGGCCACGTTTATGTCGGATTTACTGTTATGCTCATATACTTAGGTAAACTATATTTTAAGATCCCAAGAGGATGCCAGAACAACAAACAACCTCACGACAAGGGTATTCCCAATAACACGATTCGTAATTGTGGCTTCGCACCTGTGATGCTACAATACGGAAAACTAAGAGAGCCATCACTTTACCGTACGTCGTTTGTAGGAGCTAATAGAAATGAAAGAGGATATCCAACTGATCGCTCATCTTATGCGCCGTGCAGGCTTCGGAACCAGTCATGACCAGTTGAAAGAATATACTTCTAAGGGGTATCAGGCCACAGTCAATGAACTGCTTGAAAGCTCTCATTCACAGTCTCTACCAGAAGATCTTATTAGGCGATATCACTACGATCTCTCAGCCGTTTTTGACAGCTATTCAGCTGGATCCTACTGGCTTTATCACCTCATTACAACGGATGATCCGCTTAGAGAAAAAATAACCCTGTTCTGGCACAACATTTTCGCAACTGGATATGCCAAAGTCACAGTAGGCAAAGTTATGACCGATCAAATCAAAATGTTTAGGCGCTTTGGTCTTGGAAATTATAAAACGCTACTGTTAGAACTCTCAAAAGATCCAGCTATGCTTATTTGGCTGGACAATGTAGACAATCACGACGGCGCGATAAACGAAAACTTTGGAAGAGAGTTATTAGAGCTCTTTTCCATGGGAGTAGGCAATTACTCAGAAGATGATATAAAAGAATGTTCTCGTGCCTTTACAGGTTGGAGTGTTGCTAACACGGAATACACTAAGCAATTGGCGGTGAGAAATTCCATTTGGCCATACGGGAAAATCGCCTGGCGATTCGAATATAAAGACGAAGATCATGATGAAAAAGAAAAGACCTTTTTGGGAGAAACAGGGAATTTCAACGGAGAAGATATAATTGACATCATATGCCGCCAGGAGGCTACAGCAAAATTTATAGCCAGGCACATGTATCACTTCTTTGTAGCTGACGAGCCTCCCGTACCTCAATGGCCATATGAACCCCCTCAGGATCCACACGCTATAGATATCCTGGTAAAGTCTTATTTCGAAAGTGGTTACGAAATTAAATCTATGTTACGTACACTGTTCCACTCTGATTTTTTCCGCTCATCGAATTGCAGATACGCTAAGATCAAAAGTCCTGCAGAACTGGTAACAGGGGTTATCAGGCTTACGAAAGAGTTCGAATGTCCGAATAATAGTATAACCGAAAGGAATTATCAGATGGGTTATATGGGACAAGAACTTGTAAATCCGCCATCTGTGGAAGGATGGCACCAAGGATTGGACTGGATAGAAACGGGATCATTAATGGAGAGATTGAACTTTGCAGCAGAACAACTTAGTAATCTGAACAAACCAGGTGTAAAATCGATAGTTCAGCGCATTCTGGCTAACCAGAATGCGTCAATCCCCCCAGAAATGCTTCTAGACAAGTGTCTCGAACAATTAGGCTCATTCGAAATTAAACCTGAAACAAGAAAAACCCTAATCGAATACGTTAAAGAGAGTTACAAACCAAACGGAGAATCCTCAGGGTCTAAAGAGTACGAAGAGCGAAGGGTCTCTGATGTCCTTCGTATGGTTGCCTCAATACCAGAATTCCAAAGATCCTGACATCAACCATGATTGACTATCAAAAGCCATAGGACAAACAAAATAGATCATGAAATCTTCTACAACAGAGCTGAAGGACTCCCAGTTTCTAAAGTATAGTCATACAATTGGCCTATGTACTATGTTAGGGCGAGGCTTCATGTTTCCCTCAGATACAGCGATTGCTAGCAATGGTAAATTGTTCACTGTTAGCAGGGGACATCCAGGAGACCTACGTACACGCAGAGTGACCTCATTTGATGTGGACAGCCAATTTTATGGGGTATTTGGAGAACACGGCGAGGGGGATGGACAATTCATTTGGCCCTCAGCGATAGCAATAGATACAGACGATAATATTTACATCAGTGACGAATATACGAACAGGATAAATATATTTGATAAGACAGGTAAATCTATCGCTCATTGGGGAGTACCTGGTGATGAAATAGGACATTTTAAAGGGCCATCGGGGATAGCTTTCGATAGTGATGACAATCTGTATATTGCCGATCACGGTAACCATCGGATCCAAAAATTTACTAAACATGGACAATACCTAACCCATTTTAGTTCTAAGGGCTCTACAGGAGGTCAATTGTACCTGCCATGGGGTCTTTCTCTGGACAAATACAACAATATCTACGTTGCTAACTGGCGTAACGATCGTATAGAGAAATTTTCTCCAGACGGCACTTTTCTACGTTATTTTGGTGTCTCAGGAAACGGTGACGGACAATTGAAAAGACCGTCTAGTGTTGCCGTCGATAGCGAAGGATACATATATATCGCAGACTGGGGCAACGAGAGAGTACAAATCCTAGATCATGACGGGGGTTTCGTTACCAAATTAAGAGGTTCCGCTACCGTTTCCATATGGGCAAGAGAATTCCTGGAAACGAATGTCGAAGAAGCCGACGCACGGGCTGTGTCTAATCTAGAACCGAAACTAACACAATTTAATGGCGATCCTCATGAGGAGTCTGCTCATACAGAAAAGTTTTTCTGGGGCCCAACCTCAGTTAAACTGGACGAGGATAACAGATTATACGTTACTGAGAGTAATCGCCATAGAATTCAAATTTACGAAAGGAACTAACGAAAAAAACCAATAGTCACTTCGATGTTACGTATTAAAAGAATTTGTTCCTGTGACTATAGTTTGTGACTTACTTTAATCTCAGTTGTAACAAGATCAGATCTTTCTACAATTTCAGCTGATCTGTTGAACCTAACGAGGACTCAAGTATCCAGACTTTCGGACCTCAACTCAAGATTAATATCTCAGGAAGCGACAGTATGACGAAAAAATTTGAGCATCTTCTAGACGCCGCGCGCAATTTAGCCGATAGGATATTTCCCTTAGTGGATGATATTGACAAAGAAAGAGCACTGCCTAACGAAATCTCGAACGAAATAGCCGACAAAAACTTTTTTAGATTACTTGTCCCTAAGTCACTGGATGGCTTCGAACTCGATTTTGTTAATTACCTGAAAATACTGAAAGTGTTTGCTCATATCGATGGGAGTACCGCATGGTGCGTTAACCAGAACAACGTATTTGCAACCAATTCCGCAAGAATGCCTAAGGAAATCGCCCATAAGATTTGGAACGACAAGAGAGCTGTAGTATCTAATGGTCCACCTGATGATTCAGCTTCTGCAACTATGATGGAGGGAGGATACAGCATTTCAGGGCGTTGGAACTTCAGCAGTGGATGTCGCCACTCAACATGGGTCGCCGCACTGGTTCCTATACACGAATCATGTAGCCATTCTGACTTGTCTAGAAAACCTCAAACCCATCGAACTATGTTGATCCCAAAGAAAGATGTCTCTCTAATAGATACATGGCAAGTAAATGGTCTTAGGGGAACGGGTAGTTTCAGTTTCGAGGCGACTGATCTCTTTGTTCCAAACAACCATACATTTGGACCAGAAGACCCTCCTTGGAATAATAATCCGCTCTATCACATACCTACAGTTTTACTCTTTGCTTCGGGGTTTGCTACAGTGGCGCTTGGCCTAGCATACTCAGGGTTACGAGAAGCTATCAAATTATCCACAATAAAAACACCCGGTAAGACAGACACTTTACTCGCTAATACCTCCACCACACATCGAGATATAGGCAAAGCGGAAGCGTCTTGGCGTGCCGCTCAGGCATTTCTTGATACCAGCGTTATATCTTTGTGGAATACCGCTATAAGTAATCAATCCTTGACCCCGCACCAGCGTATTCAGTTACGCCTGTCTAGCACACATGCTATAAGAACATCCGCACATGTGATTGACGTCGCGTATAATCTCTCTGGCTCTAATGCCATTTTTACCAAAAACCCCATTCAACGCCGATTTCAAGACATACACGCAATCACTCAACAAATCCAGGGACGGTTAACCCATTACGATACGGCCGGACAGTTCCTGTTGGGACTGAATACGAACAAAGAAATGTACTAATTGCAATATTGAGATCTGCTTCTTAATCTGCTGTAGACAGAAGACCTCTCAGTTGCTCTCCGTTCCCTTTCCACCAATCATGGAGAATATTTATGTCTGTACCTAAGGAAAAATGACGAACTCCCATTTCAAGATACGTATCAGCTTCGTTAGGACTATTTATTTCTGCTCTAGGTTGTATCCCAAACTTGAGTGCAGTTCCGAACACTTTGTTGCGAGCTCTAATGACGTCAGGATGATTACGCTCACCAGGCTTACCTATACTCATGGAGTAGTCACTACCACCCCACTGAATCATATCAATACCTGGAACTGATAATATTTCTTCTAAGTTTGACACTGCCGTCCGTTTTTCGATCATGATTGCCACTACCACATCCCTTAATGATTGGACATAGTCAGGAGAGCCACCATATCCCATATAAGTATTACGACGGGTGGCTACACCATACAAACCTCCATCGTGTGGAGTATCCGGTCGGACTATTCTCACACATTCCTTTACATCTTCAACAGTACGACAGTCTGTAAACAATACGCTATTGAATCCTGCTCCAATTCCTCTCTGAGCTAGAAAAACCTGGTGGCTCTGGTCCACTTTAATCATGGATCCCATATTATAAAGTTCAGCCGTCCTGCAAATATTGTCAAGATCGTGCAGATCGAATGTACCATACTCTGCTACAAATTCAACATAATCATATATTTCTGTATAACCTAGTGCTTCAACCGCAGGCATCCAAGTACTATGGATGTGCGTACTGAGAGTAGGTTGAGATTTGTTCAGTTTTTCTCTGAGCTTATTAGGCTTCATTTCATCCCCACGTTAGAGTTTGACTAACATCAATCGTGTATCATCGTTCCACTGACCATCACCATTGAGATCTGCGCGCTTCCATATTTGAATGAACGTCTATCAAAACTGTCTGTCCTTCAGCGTTTAATTTTTGAGCATCCTTAAGAGCGCTAACAATTTCATTCGGCCTTTTCACAGTAATACCAACCGCTCCCATACCTTCGGCTATCTTGGCATAGTCGCTACTCATATACGTGACACCATATCGCTCCCTCGCCACTGGATAGCCCCCGGGATACGTTGCCATTCCACCGTTATTTAAAACGACTGTCGTAATAGGAGTCCCACTACGCACAGAGGTTTCTATGTCCAATCCAGACATCCCAAAGGCCCCATCTCCCATAAGATTTAAGCAAAACTTATCCGGATGAGCTAATTTTGCACCAATCATTAGTGGTATCCCAAAACCAAGGTGTGTCGTTTTCCCCCATCCTACATAGCTGTGCGGTACTGTCGCCGTGTAAAAAGGAATTATTGAATCCCTGGGAGCTCCCGCGTCATGGGTGACAATACTATTTTCCCAATCCAAAGTCCTATTGATATCACCAATAACCCTATATGCGTTTATAGGTAATTCTTCAGACGACAATAATGGACTCCATTCTTCCATCCATTTATGTTTCACTTCTGATATGTCTGTTGCTATGTTAACCCGTTCTTTTTGACCATTATTCCCAAGTTTCGATTTTATTTCAGCAATAATCATCTTCAAGGTCAGTCTACAATCACCAGGCAATCCTATATTTATCGATTCATCCTTGTTTATGTCATCTATGCTATCTGTATTTTGTATTATTATTTTACCTGGTGGAATCGACTGACCATAGCTTGTTCTCGTTAAACTGGACCCAAGTGCGAACACTAAGTCACATTCTTGTAGCCATTTATGTGCTGCTAACGTAGTAGCCCCACTCCCAGCCCCCAAAGACAAGGGATGTCGTTCATCAAATGACGACTTACCCGGCATAGTACAAAATACAGGGATTTCCATAAGTTCTGCCAATTCTTTTAACTCACTTGTTGCACCAGAGAAGAGCACTCCTGCTCCAGACCATATGACTGGGTTTTTTGCCTCTAGAAGAGCCTTGACTGCATCTCTAACATCATCAAACGAGGGAACCTGAAGGAAAGCCTTTGGTGAATGATAATTGAATGCCAAATCTGGAACACTTTCTGGACCAACATCTGCTGGTATGTCAATTACGACCGGTCCAGGTCTGCCATTTCTCAAAGCATGAAAAGCTCTTCTCATGATATTGGCTACCTGGTCAGGACGTGTAATCGATTCCGCAACCTTTGTTACCCCCCTGTAATTTTGAATCGCAGAAAAATTAGGCCGTACACTAACCTGATTCATCGGAGGACCTGCAGGAAGCCACAAAATCGGTATGTTATCAGCGTAAGCTTGGGCTATACCTCCCATTGAATTCTCTGCCCCTGCTTGAGCCTGGGTTATTACCACTCCAAAACGTTGTCTATCACTCGTACGGCTGTAACCATCAGCCGCCATGATAGCTCCTCGTTCATGCCTAAACATTATTGGACGAATACCTTCTTTGGCTACCGCTTCAATCAGGATATTTGAAGGATAACAAGATATCCATTCTATCCCCTCGATTTTCAATATTCTGGCCACCGCTTCGTTGGTATTCATTCTAATCTCTTACTCACTATAATCATAAATTTAAACTGAATATCGTAATCTTCATGTACCTTATGGGACCCACAGACCCTAACACCAGGGTGTTCACACTGTCAATCTGCAAATTCAGCATCCCCAAAATCTGGCTGATTGCTTGTAATATGATAATGAGATTAATGTCAGGGATTCGATTAAGACAACCTCATCTCTATGCCTGATGCTTCTTCCTGTAAACGATATATCACTTGAGTACCTTTGTCTGCCCATCCTCTATTTGTACATTGAATTGCTATTTGTTCCACGACGTTGGCCACAGGTAAAGGAACGTTCACTTCCTTTCCCAATTCAGTGGCCAATCCAAGATCTTTTCTAGACAACGCTTGACGAAATCCTGCAGAGTCAAAATCTCCTAAGAAGACTGTTTCGTTCAACAGGTCAGCCTGGGTGGCTAAAATCCCTCTACTTCCCGCTTCCATGAGAGCCGTCAAATTAAGGCCAGATTTAATGCCCAGAGATAGGCCTTCTGCCGCAACTTGCCTGACACTCAGGGTCATCATGTTTAAAACCAGTTTGCAGACACTACCTTGACCAAGTTCGCCTTGATATACGACTTTATCCGCGAAAGCTTCAAATACTGGCAATAATTTCTCATATACATTTCGATCCCCACTGGGCATTACAATCATGTAACGGGTTTCTGCATCACCGGGACCCCCAAAAACCGGTGCATCTATAACTTCTGCGTCTTTTTGGGCAAATTGCTTCCCTATTTCTCGGATTAAAGAAGGTCTACTAGTGGATAAATCGATATATACACTCCCTGGTCTAATTCCTTCAATTATACCTCCAGAACCTAAAGCTACTTCTTCCACTTCCCTAGGGCCTGGTACTGACGTAAAGACCACATCACTAAGTTGAGCAACTTGACGGGGCGAGTCGGCTAGTCTTGCGCCTCTCTCCAACATGGGTTTTGTAGCCCCTTCCTGTATATCGTAAACCACCATCTGGTATCCTCGCCGTTGGATATTCTGGGCCATCGGAGACCCTAAGTTTCCAAGTCCTATAAACCCTACAGTTTCCATGTTACTGCCCCTTTCTTGTTAAATTATCAGTTCGCTATTCTCCACTTCAACTAGACCGGCATTTGCTCTATTGTCTTAATGAATAGAGCAAATGCCGATCCTTTACTCACTACCTTTAGTCTTTGATTTCATTTTTTTTCGCCTGATTGTTGTAGCTCCTTGATCCAGAACATTTCCTCTAATGATTACACCATAAATTCTCTCCGACTCTGCAACAGATACACGGCCATCCAATACATCACGGAATACTGCATTTACTTCTCTACGGATAGGATCCCCGTAGCCACCACCACCAGGTGTAGAAACACTTACAACATCGCCTATTTGAAGAGGAATGCCTGTACCGACAGAAGGCAAAGGCTTCTCGTCAGTTGTATCGGGATTCAAAACGAATCTACCAGGTTTACCGGCCAAACCCCCATTCAATCCATTAGCAGGCATACTCTGTCTATCAGCTGACATTGACAGAGTCCCGTCTTCTGTTAACATTTTTGTATCTCTCCTTACAGGTAGTCCGCCCCTGAAAACGCCAGGGCCTCCTCCATCCTGAATAAGTTCATATCTTACCACTTGCATTGGATAGGCTAATTCCAAACTTTCAATAGGAAGGTTCGCGGCGCCAGATGCGTGAATTCTAACTGCGTCCATTCCATCACGATATGAGCGAGCTCCGTACCCTCCAGCAACAGTTTCATAATCAACGAAAGTTCGGGACCGAACATTATCAGTTCC
>CAUZEB010000051.1:0-11086 GCA_963578655.1 Dehalococcoidia bacterium
ATAAAAATCAATGCTATGATCATTATAGCTACTGATAGCAATGCAAGGACCGCGTAACCTAGTTCCCAGGATGAGACAGCTAAAATACCCGTTATAAGCGGTGGGATGACTAGACCACCAAAGTTATTCCCCATAGAGGTTATCCCGAATACTCTCCCTCTGGTCTTAGGAAACCATAATCCAATAAGCCTCCCTATTGGAAGACTTGTCCCACCAGACATACCTATAAATTGAATGGCGCTAAGAGCGTACCAATGCCATAATTCGGTCATTAAGGGTCTTAGTGAAAAACTAATCGCTACCAATAACAGCGAAATGGATAACACCGGCTTGGATCCGTGGCTGTCCATTATTCTTCCTAGTATGGGTGATGCAAGAGCCCCAACCGCCGTAAATGAAAGGGAAGCTGTTATCTGTGTCCGACTCCAACCGAATTGTTCTTCTAAAGGCTCTATAAACATGCCGAAGGCGTATTGCGAGGCGCCTATATATATTGAGGTAGAAAGGAAAAGAGCACCTACTATATACCAACCTCTATAAATACTAATAAACTTAAATTTATTCACAAAGGCCATGCCATATATTTTCACACATTAAGTACTTGACAAAACATTTCTGAGAAGAGGGATTCTTCTAGAAGAATAGTTACATAGAGCTCCTCACATACATCCATAATGCAATGTTGCAGCTAAGTTTCATAGGATCAGTTCTTGATAAGAACGAACCCTTTCTCTCCTGAAATTCTTTGGTCGTTGGCACGAGGTATAATAACTCCAGCCAATGAGTCGTCTAGCAGCGAAGCGTTGAATTTCCATGTTAACGTTATCTTTTCCTTCGGGAGATCATTTGTTAAAAATTGTACTTCGTAAAATTTTAGGCGTTTAAAAACCTTGACTTCTTTACCATGCCACTCATGTGAATCTGCTACACTTTTATCGAATATAACCGTAACTTGTTTACATGATTTATTTAGAGATAGCGTGGCATCTATGGGTTCGAAACTGCCTGGTAAAGTTATAGGTCCATGGTACAGCTCCGTGCGTCCCGTTTCGGTTTTATTTGGTGATTGATTGCTCATGAATTTAATCCCACCTTAATTTATAAAGATTTGAATTAATGTTAAGAATATGGGAATTAGGCTATTTTTAAAGGTTATCATCTATGCCACGTAAGTCGTTGATTAGCCTCTCCGCCCACCAGCTCAGATCGTCCTCAATATCCTGTCCACAATGGGGGCATTCAAAGTCACCGAATCTAATCCTAGTTCCACACCGAGAACAACCAGTGTAGCTGGAAAGAGCGTTCAATACTTTTTGTATTTCGTGTTGGGTCGCCATTAGATTAATGTGGGGCTCTACTCCATTCAGATTTCCAGTTAACTATTGCCAATGTGCGGGCAATATTGGTTGTTTGAATCCAAATTGGTCGGTTATCCATTTCGTGGAAAACAGACCATCTAAGTAAGTCGAATTTTCAGATTCGTGAATAGTTAATATTTCCTGTGAAACAACTTTGATAGACTCTAGAGAACGTTTATCGAGTTCTGACCCATTAGGTCCAGCCATTAATAGGGTATTAGATTTAATATTACGAGCGAATAATCCAAGTTCAAAGTAGGCTAGCGTGTTTTCGACTTCTGATTCGTTTTCACTATGTAATCTCAGATAATCGTTAATTTCTTCGAGCGGGTAGCTACTGGTTTTACTGGCCCGACTCATAGTTTTATGGAATAGGTCAGGGGTACAAACAACGTGAGTTATACCATCATGGAGTGCAGCCGATATAAGAGAAAGGTCGTTTCCTACTGCAACTATTCGAGTGGGGTCCACATCGTCACTGGACATCAAGAATTCTATTCCCCTGACGCAGTCCGCTACTATTGATCTAAATATATAGTTCTGATGTTTATGAATGTCTATTGTTAGTAGTCCAGGAAACATTGCGGAAAAGGGCTGGTCAGAATTCCTTTGGCCACGTGTACCAATTGAAAAGGTTATAAATCTACTGCGGATGTAGTTTGAAGTTCCCTGGGGTATGGTTTCTAGAACGCTACCATACTTGCCGGCGTAATAAATAGCAGGATGAGGACCATCGCTATTTGGGATGCTTAAGTAGCCGAATAGTCTGTATGGGCCTATACTAGTGATCCTAACGCTATACATGGTGGCGAATTCAGTGGATCGCATTGGTATAATTTCCAACTCAGGACTCGCTGGGTAACGTTGCAAGGTTGATAGCGTATTTCTCCAGTATTTATCAAAGGCATGTATGTGTTGTTCGTTAATTGACGACAATTCTACAACTTTCGTACTTCATGGGTTAAGTTCTTTATTGAAAAAGTCTACAATGATGTTATTGTGTTTGTGTCTACCCGCGTCGTGACCATGACCGGCGTAAGGATAAAGATTCTTACGGGTGCTGCCTATGGAGTGAAACAAAGCGAAACCCGTTTCTGGTGGACAAACGTTATCCCGCAGGCCAATATTGACGATTATTGGACAATTTATCTTATCGGCAAAGTTAATACCATCGAAGTAAGCTAAATTTTCTTTGATTAAATCAAATCTATCAGGGTTGCTAGCTATATAATCGTTGATTTCCTGGTATGGGTAAGTGTCTGTAAGCTCAATTGAATCAATCAAACCACATAGATATGGTGCTCCTGCTGCGGCAACTTTGATTTCCTGTCTCATTGCAGCAGTTGTGATAGTTAGACCTCCTCCTTGGCTACTACCCGTAACACCTATTCTATTCTGATCTACTTCTTCCCTACTTATCAAGTAGTCTACAGATCTCCAAGTGTCTACATAGAAACCTCTATAGGAATAGACGTTACGGTCAATGATGCCATAGGTTAAAAGGCCTGGGTATCCTGGGTTAAATTGTCTGTTGCTCCTAAGCTTCCCTCTTGGAGCTACAGAAAGGGCTGCATATCCTAGTTTAGCCCATTCTTTAGGGATTTGGGGATCACTTTGATATCCTGGAAGAAGAAGAATAGCTGGAAGCTTCTTGGGTCGTTTTAAAGGCAAGCAATACCATCCAGCTATCCGAACGTGGTCTATGCTGTCATAAAAGACTTGGAAGACTTCGACATCGTTGTCTGATCTTAAGGGGTCAGGGTGTATAGACGGGTTTAAAGGTATGTTCGCCGCTTCGCTCAGAACTTCATTCCAGAACTGATCGAAGTCTCCCGGCTTCTGCACTTTAGTTAAATAGTCTGTTTTTATAGATTTGGCCATCGGTTTTGCCACCTACATGTTTTGTTAAGTTCCCTGCCGATTGTATGAATATTCCATCCGTCCGTCAACTGTCTGCAAACATATATTCCTGTAAACTATCCCTTTTGTGTTATGAGCAATGTTTATCATATAGCTACATGAGTTCGAATTAGTTATTGTCTAATAAGTTTCTGGAGTGAGCGAAGTTCTTTTGGAGGGACCATTTTACTGCCATAGTCACTCCATGACACTTCGGCCACGTATATATCACCTTTAGAATCGACAGATATACCATGCGGTGAGAAGAATCTTCCAGGCTCCTCTCCATATGATTCCTCACCTATTCTAGATAAAAGAACCCCGTTGCTGTCAAATATTGAAATTCTTGGGCCTAAATTTTTACCCATAGAATTTGTCTCGATGCCACAAAAATATTCTCCCACATAAATCAATGAACCTGTTTCAGTTTGGCAAGCATGTAGACAAGCGGCCCTCGATAGATTAACCCATTGGTCTATAAAATTGCCTTTCTTATCAAATATTTGGATGCGCTGATTCTCTCTATCCGCTACGTAAACGTTGCCCTGGCTATCTATACAAACATCGTGAACTATATTGAATTCTCCAGGCCCTGTGCCGGAATTACCCCAAGAAAACATCAATTCACCATCAGCATTGTATCTATGTATTTTCGCATTGGTGTAGCCATCAGCTACAAAAATATCTCCATTTGTCGGATCGATTGCAACATAGGTTGGTCTATTGAATGGGATACCGCTCATAGCAGGAGATGAGTTGTCCTTAACACCTAAAGTCATTAATAGTGCCCCATCTTGGGTGAACTTACGAACGGTATGATCACCGTTGTCTACGCAATAAATGGAGTCGTCCGGGCCGACGGTGATACCGTGGGGATTTGTAAAAATACCCCTTCCCCACGTCTTTATTATATTACCCGCAGAATCGAAGACAATTATCGGATCGTGTAATCCTCTATGAAAAACATAGACATTATCTTTTGAATCTACGGCTACTGTTGTAGCTTCTTTGTAACTCCATCCCGGCGGTAAATCCCCCCAATTATCTCCTGAGACTTCATACGTGTAGAGACCGGTACCTAATAAAACCATCTGCGGCCACTCCTTTTAATATTTTTCGCTAGCCTTTTTATTCCTAAATTGCATTTCGTTATTCAGATCGAGGTCAATTGAGGAGGAATCTTTCGACCCTGAAATGTTCTAGTAAATCCACTTTCACTCCATCGATAATTTCTATCGTACTTAATTCTCCTATAATAGGTGCTAGGGTTACACCACTATGCATCACTGCGAGATATAAGTTGGGGATCTCATCTGTGAAACCAATAACGGGGAGACCGTCTAGGGGCATTGGCCTATAACCCATTGGAAGAGGCGTAGCTTTAACTTCGGATAAAGCTGGAAGAAATTTTGTTACTGAGTCCATAATCATATTAGCGTGGTACTGCGAATCCTTGATTAATAAGTTTGACTGAGGATTATTAAGTTTACTTGAACCTTCACCTATCATGAGAGAACCGTCCTTCATTTGCCTTACATGGACTGGTAGCTCTTTGTCGTCCGACGACGGGGCGTATACAACAGATATGTTAGCAAATAGTTCTTTCACTGGGTTGACACGAACCACAAATCCCGGGCTCTTGATTTGTGGTATTTTTATGCCTACAGTTGAAGCGATATTTGTGCTAGCTACACCTGCAGCTAAAACTAAACTATCGCAAGTAATTTCGCCTTGACTAGTCTGAATAGAGGTTATTTTAGATTTCATATCGCCGCTTTTACCAAGGTTTAATCCTGTCACATTGGTGTTAAGGTACGCTACTCCACCATTTTTTATTATTTCGTCTGTCAAGACCTGCGCAGCGATCGGAGCGTTAACATGTCCCTCTGTATAATTCAAAGCAGCCATACTACATTTGCCTAACGACAGTTCAGGTTCTAAAAGTTCTAACTCGTGTTGACTTATTATACGACTTCCATAACCCCAGGATTGCACTAAATCCACGCGTGCCTTAAGCTTTTTGGCTTCGTTTAGATTATTTACCCATGTTACTTGGCCACCCCATCGTAATCCTATATCTCTATCTATAAGCCGGGCTATACGTTCCCAAGCATCCATAGAACGTCTGTTAAGATCATGGTACATTCTGGGATCTTTAGCGAAGGCATTTATGTATGCAAATGATTGTTTAGTTGCTCCATGACCAGATGCGAAGCTGTCGACTATAGTTACATTTACATTATGGCGTGAAAGATAAAAGGCTATGGTAGATCCCATGATACCGGCACCAACAACAACAACATGTGGCTTTATACCGACCATAATATCTCATCTCCGGGGTGGTCTAACATAGACAGCGTGTTCTATTTTGCGGCTAATTTACGACTAATCTGACTCTTACAAAGTCATTTCATTTTTAGTTCATTTCCAACACTTTGATTTGTTGAAAATATCATACACCGTATCATACACCGTTAGATAATATGGTGGATAGACGAGAACCTTGCTATAGTAACACTTAACAAGATAGGACGGTAAGAGTCTTAGGATATACTACAGAGAAAGACTATGGAGATCTGCCCATATAAATTATTGTTTTCCAAAATGTTGTTACTTTTAATGTTTGAAAGCCACTATGAGTAATGTTTTACAAGATATAACGGTATTAGATTTGTCTACCGGCATAGCCGGAGCTGTAGCCGGTATGTTCTTGTCTGACAATGGTGCAAAAGTTAACAGGGCTACATATTCTGATAAATCAAGTGAGAGGAACAATCCGGGATTTCATGTTTGGGACCGAGGGAAGTATCAAATTGACATAGACATGTTTAAAGCGCTGGAAGAATTTCTGATACATACGGAGTCATCTCAGGCACTACTACTAGAAATGGGCTCGCTTGGCAAGTTTTGCGAACAGGTAAAATGCTCGGATATATTGATCGAAGATTATCCCCCTGGTTCTTGTTTTACTCCTATGTTTGACAGTAAATTTCTGAAGATACTTAATCCAGATTTAATTCATTGTTCTATTACAGCGTATGGCAGGAATGGGCCCATGAAAGATTCGGCTGCTCTTGATGAGCTGATCATGGCACGGCTCGGTATGCTACATAATCAGCCGTCATTTCGTGAAGGACCCGTGCATATCATACACAAATTGCCTAGTATTGGAGCGGGTGTATTAGCAGCACAGGGCATATTGGCAGCTCTATATTCACGGGAAATTAATGGTAAAGGAATGACAATTCATACTTCATTGATGGCGGGAACACTACTGTTTACACCTAAGGTACATGGTAGCCTACTGGAATTGAAAGGAGGCTCCACCGTTGGAGGAGGCCCGTTCTATAGCTCATTTGAATGTCTTGATGGTATTTGGATACAGTTGGGATGCGTTCACAGTGGTTTCATAAAACGAGCTGCAGATGTGATGAGGATAAACGAATTGATGTCTGAACCCCGGTTTGGTGACGGGCTTAGAATTAGAGACGAAAAGTCTAGAAATGAATTATTTAATGTTATAAAAGGCTGCATCAAACAGTTGCCTTACGGTAAATGGGCAGAATCATTCGAGAATGCTGATGTACCTTACGCTAAGGTTTGTACGACTGAAGAATCGATGAATGATGCACAAGTAAAAGAGAATGATATGATCGTCTCTTTGGAAAGCAGTAGCCTGGGTACTATAACCACAATGGGGTTACCTGTGAAACTCATGTTCAATGATAAGATAAAAAATGAAGAAGGTACTCAGAAACCAATTACAACCTCAGCAAGTCATTGCCTGCACCTCTCTTCAAATAGTAATGAAGACCCACATGAATGGAATGAACAGCCTCGACCACTTCATGGCGTTAAAGTTCTAGAGCTTGCCAATGTCATAGCTGGGCCTATGGCTGCTAAATTATTGGCTGCGTTAGGTGCTGACGTGATTAAAGTGGAACCTCCAGGTGGCGATATATCCCGTCCTGCTGCTACCCCATATTTTTATCATTTGAATGCGTATAAGCGATCAGTCTCAATTAACGCACGTCTTGCAGAAGGCAAGGAGGTTTTGAAGAGACTTGTGTCTGAAGTGGATGTTTTGGTAGCAAATATGAGGCCAGGTGCCACAGATAGGTTGGGTATTGGTACAAATACGTTGGCAAAACTCAATCCCGATATCATAGAAACGCATGTAACGGGGTTTGGATGGACCGGACCATATTCACATCGACCGGGATTAGATCCACTTGCACAGGCATTAATTGGCCTGCAACGTGCACAAGGTGGTCCAGAGAACCCACCCGTTTTTCTGCACAGAATTGCACCCACAGATTATCTTGCAGGAGCATTAGGGGCTCTAGGGACAATTTTGGCTCTTATAGGACGAATACGTAACGGGACTAACGGTTGCATAGTCCAGACAAATTTACTAAATTCTGCCATATTAATCAATTCCGAAGATTTTATTGTCTATGATAGTAAGCCTGCCAGAGTCCATGCTGATAAGAATCATTATGGCCTTAACCCTCTTCATAGACTATATCAGACGGTAGATGGATGGATATATATAGTCGTTAATGAAGATAAGCTGTGGACAAAATTTTGTGAAGCATTAGGGAATGTTAGTATACTAACAGATTTAAGATTTTCGACCTCTGCTTTACGCGAAGGAAATGCAGAACTTCTTTCCAAAGAATTAGAGCGTCTTTTTCTTTTAAGGGAGTCTGAATATTGGTTAGATATGCTAAAGCTTAAAAATATTGCCTGTTCACAAGTTGTGGATGAATATGTCAAAACATTTTTCGTTGACCCCCAAGCTGTAGATAATGATATGGTTCTTGAGTTCCAGCATCCTACCATAGGCCCTTATAAGATGTCTTGCAATCTTGTAAAATTTGATAACACCAGTGAGGAAGGAGTAAGACCTACGCCGTTATTGGGCCAGCACACATTGGAAGTACTAAAACAACTCGGATACTCAGCTACGGAAATCAGAGATTTCTATGATGCGGGAGTAGTTATCACAGAAAAGAATTAGAATTACGTTTTATATTTCCATCACATTCGATATTTGTATATAAACTAAGTCTATAAATCAGACTGGTTGCTAAAGAAATTCATAGGAGGATCGAATTGAAGCTTACAGGATCAGATTTAATTAATCGCGCTTTGCGGGCTGAAGGGATAGGAAAAATTTTTGCTATAGCTGGTGATCACACTTTGCCGTTAATGGATTTAATGTCGATTCAAGGTTTCGATTTTATAGATACCAGGCATGAACAAGCTGCAGTAGATATGGCAAACGCATGGGGTCGCATCACTGGGATTCCAGGTGTGACAATGTTCACTACTCCCGGACACGCTAACGCCATACCTGGATTAACTCTGGCACATCACATGGAATCACCGATAATAAACATAGTTGGTAGCGCGCCACAAGACAGACTAGGACAAGGTGCTTCGCAAGAAATTGATCAAGTAGGCATGGCTAGACCTGTAACTAAAGGGTCTTGGATGATAACGGATCCTTATAGAATACCTGAATACTTTGCCAGGGCCTTTCGCGTTGCATTGTCTGGGAGACGTGGACCCGTTCATCTGACTATTCCATTGGATGTTCAAGAGGCAGAGATTGACGAAAATCGAGTACGATTCTTTGAGCCTCGCGAATATCGTAACCTGGGACAGATAATGGGCGATCCGAATTCTATTAAGGCGGCTATTGAATTACTTAATAGTGCTAATACTCCGATGATCATAGCCAGTACGGGAGCATTTAGTACTTCTGAGGAAAGTCTTTCTAGGCTAATAGAGATAACAGGGATACCAGTTTTCACTGAAGATTCAGCGCGAGGAATCGTGTCTGATATTCACCCAAATTGTTTTGGATTTGCGGACTCCCGTGTATCAAATGCTGCAACATGGTTAAAAGAAGCGGATGCTGTACTTCTCTTAGGTAAAAAACTGGATTTTACTATAAATTTCGGTAATCCACCGAATTTTCGTTCTGACGTGAGACTTATTCAAGTTGAGCCGGATTCCAATCTGATTGCACTCTCTCGCGGCGTTGATGTTGTCATTCAGGGAGACGTCGGGGCAATAGTAAACCAATTATCCGCAGAAGCTGAGACTTATAAATGGCAAAAACATCCTATGGTTGAAGAAATCTCTTCCGAATATAAAAGCCAAATCGCCCACCTTGAAGCCCAAGCGGATAGCAAATCACCCATACACGCGATGTCCGTACACAAGGCTCTCAGTGATGTTCTTGATGAGGATTCATGTTTGGTGTTTGAGGGTAGTGACTTCGCATTTTATGGTGCTGCATACCACCCCGCATACAAAGCAAACCGCTGGTTCACAAATGGAACCCTTGGTATGATAGGATGGGGTGTTCCTTTTGGTTTCGGAGCCAAGATTGCTTCACCAAAATCAAAAGTTGTCGTATTGACGGGTGACGGCGCTTTTGGATTTAGTGGCATGGAATTAGACACAGCAGTACGTCACAACATACCTGTGGTCATCGTAATGGGCAATGACAGTGTTTGGGGTATAGACTACCATCAACAAATGCAACTTTATGGTCGGAGTGTTGCTACGACCCTACTACCCACTCGATATGATAAGATGGCTGAGGCCCTAGGTGCCCATGGGGAGTATGTGTCAGATGTAGAACAGCTTCCAGGAGCTCTTTCAAGGGCCTTTAAAGTAGATGGGCCTTCCTTAGTTATGGTTCAGACTAGACCTTCTCCTAGTCCTCTAACGGAATTTATCCTTAAGTCTAAGGGAGGGACTGTTTAAACAAACCAGATGAAACCACACCTATTTCAACAGGGTTTTGCATTTCAAGATGTAATCAATCGTCTAAATGGGAAGACCTTAACGTTTATGAATCAGAAGGTGTATTTTTGTTGTCATCCGAGAGCGGTGTCAACTTTGTTAATCGCTAGAGCCATTAAACGTGCATCTTCGCCACTCATATTCATGTTAAAGTCGAATCTCAGACTTCTTCCTAGTAGCGATAGAGTTTGAGGGCACATGTCCTTTGAATATTGAACATCACCTTTATAGCTTGGATCCTTCCAAGGATATCCTGTAGGATGTGGCGATCGTTTCTCAAGTATAGAATCCCAATAACTGTATATATGTCTATCAGGAAAACCGTCGTTGTAAATCGATGCGAATGGAACACCCTCAGCTTCTAATGCTAGAGCGTAACCTCTCGCCAGTTCTTTATCTTCCACAATAATTGATGCCGAAACCCCTGTGTCACCTTCTAGATCTTCCACGTATTGCAGAGAGTACCCTTTCGCTTCGCCTAAGTTTCCCAAAAATATATTTTTCAGCCTTCGCTGATGCTCTAGGATTACCTCTATTTTATCAAGTTGGACTCTAGCAATGGCAGCAAGCACTTCGCTGGGTCGGTATGTTTGTCTTGGAAACGGTTCGTTTTGCCATTCTATTCCCCTGTTGGAGGTCCACATAGGCAGGCCTGGGTCAGCGGCAAATCTAGCTCGCTCGTATATGTCTCGATCGTTCGTGTAGGTTAATCCACCCTCACCTGCAGTAATAGTTTTGAAATAATTTAGACTCCAAGCACCTACGTCTCCAAAAGTTCCCACTCTCTTACCTTGATATTGACCTCCTACACATTGACAGCAATCTTCAACTACTTTCAGGTTGTACTTACGAGCTAGTTTAACTAACTCGTTTATTTTAGCAGGGACTCCTCTCATGTGTACTATAACAATAGCTTTTGTATAATCCGTTATCTTTGCCTCTACATCCTTTGGGTCTAGTCCAAAAGATTCATCAATCTCCGCTATAACTGGTACCGCGCCTAC
>CAUZEB010000052.1:0-11073 GCA_963578655.1 Dehalococcoidia bacterium
ATATTCAGTTATATTTCTTTATAAAAAGAATTTGCTGGTTGTTAACCAAGAAAATCTGGATAGAAGCCAATTGATAAGAGTCCCATGAGGGATTAGGTACAACGGGGGGGTCAATTTGACTAGCGGTAATATAACTGAGAGCGGCTGGAGGACAAAGATAGTATATTTCTTAGCCGAAAGATCGATGCCTGTCATCATAATTTCATTAATAGTAACCGTAATCCTATTGTACCCATTATTGCAGATGTCTCCCTCTGAGCAGGCCTCACTAAACCCTCCGGGAGAGGTTTACGACCTTCAAGCAGACATTGATAGTAAATTCCCCAACCCTATTCACTTCACGTATTTCATGTTAGATGCTAGAAATGGCGATGTTCTTACGCGCGATGTGCTCCTTGAATTCAAAGAAAACAGAGATCAACTCCTGTTACTAGACTCTAAGGGAGAATTGGCTGCCGGAACTTTAGAAAAACAATCTTACCTGTACACATACTTTAATCCAGATATCGGTGTTGAAATTACGGGAATACTATCGATGTTGGAACCACTTGAAGCAACCCTATCTTCTATGGGTGCCACTCTGGATACCGCATCTGAAGAACAGATCAAGTTTGCTATTCATGAATTACTTGCTAATGAAAACACATCTTACGTAATTGATTTTCTCTCACAACATGCGAGATACGAAAAAAGAAATGTTTTGGGACAGGAAATCAATTGGTGGACATCGCCTGCAATGGATTTTTCTGCACTTGCTGATAACAGCAAATTGGGGGGAGCAGGATTGGAAATTGGCATTGGCGGAGGACCTGATGTAATCAACAAAGAGCACTTAAATCGAAAGATAAGTTCTATCATGAAAGGTAAGTCCAAATTTTATGAGGCTTGGGGTGTTGCAATTGACGCGAATTTGGAATCACAAGATGAGGGTCAAGCCTCTGCTGCATTTATAACTTTCACAATTATAGGCGCGGTATTAGTAGTAGGGCTAAGCTTAAGATCATACTGGGCTGCCGCTATATCTGGCATTGGTCTAGGCATGCTAATTATCTGGTTAAAAGGTATATCAGCCCTCGTTGGACTTAAAGGCGGATTAACCGTTGACCTAATAGTACCGATAAGTATGATTGTACTTGGTGTTGATTTTGTAGTGCATTCTGTGCATCGATACAAAGAAGAAATAGGAAAAGGATATTCTCCGAGAGATGGACTGAAAATCGGTCTAGCAGGGGTGCTAGTTGCATTACTTCTCGCTATGGCATCAGACAGTATTGCTTTTCTATCAAATCTATCTTCAACAATCGAGGCTATAATTCACTTCGGTAGTGCAGCAGCCATAGCGGTTCTCTCGGCATTTGCGATCCTAGGAATCGTTGCACCCATAGCGACAATGCGTATAGATGAGCTAATACAGATTTCCGGGAAACAGTTCAAAGGGAAACTTCATACTTCAAACCGTATATTTAGTTCGATTGGAGTGGCATCTGCATGTGGAGGTGCGGTCATTATCCTAATAGCTGTAAACACACTATATGGAATTATAACCCTCCTTGTGGCCGGCTTGATATTTATTGGTATACCAGCAGCCTATCTAGCCCTGAGTAAAAATAAAACCCAGGCCAAAACACAACTTGTGTCTGAAAATCTATCTTTAAGACCTGCTAGTCACGGACTTATAGAATCTGTCGAAAAAATCGTTACAACAGCAACATCCTATTCGCCAGTGGTACTAATAATCACTGCTATGATCACAGCAGTGTCAGTTTTTCTTGCCCTCAAATTAGAACCCACTTTCGATGTGAAAGATTTTTTCGATCCTAAATCCGATATGGTTATCGGATTGAACAAAGTAGATCAACATGTAGGCAAGAAAGGAGGGGAACCAGGAATAGCTTATATTGAAGGTGATTTGACGGATCCAAATGCTATTGTGGCCATATCGGACTTCATCGAATCGTTAAGAGACATCGATAATATAGCTGAAAGACCAAGTGGGGAAATAACAATAGGCCTTAATATAGTTAACACATTAAATATCATAATGGAAAACCCAATAGCTCTTGCTGCTATAAAAGATGCTACAGGTATTGCCATTGAGGACAGAAATAAAGACCACATACCGGATACCAAAAAACAAATAGCTACAGTTTTTACATTTGCTAGTAAGAATGGAGTACTTGGCCCAGACGGAAAACTTATCCTTAGGCCAGACCAGGTTAAAGGAGCTATATACCACTCAGATGGCGAAGAAAACCTAACAACCATCGCATTCCAAATACCCGGTACGAGAGACCAAGCAATGGTAACAAAAGCAGGGAAAGCAATTCGCCCGATCCTTGCAGGCTTAGAATCGCACCCATCAATATCTATAGCAAGATTAACTGGATCACCATTCACTAGAGAAGTCCAGCTATCCGCAACAACACGGACTCTATACACTTCATTACCCATAGCTATAGCAGCCGCTACCATACTCCTGATAATAACGATGCGCTCTTTCAAATACGCCATTATCACTGTAATTCCTATAGGCCTAGTGGTTGCATGGCTTTACGGAATCATGCAAATAACGGGATTTTCTCTTAACTTTGTTACAGCAATGATAGGAGCTATCTCGATTGGAGTAGGAATTGACTATTCAATCCATATGACCGAGAGATTCAGAGAAGAGCTAAAAAGAAACCCTTCTAGGTTAACTGCGATTCAAGGAGCTTCCAGGGGAACCGGAGTTGCGTTGCTGGCATCAGCAGCATCTAGCATCGTTGGGTTTGTAATCCTAGGGTTTGCGCCGATGCCTATGTTTGCATCATACGGGCAGCTAACGGCTGTGATGATTTTCTTAGCGCTTATCGCATCTCTGATAATACTTCCGTGCCTATTAATGTTTGTGACGAAAGAATCAGATGCTACTGGAAGAGAACTTCAGGAACCAGAACTAGCATAATGTAACTTAACGCCTATGGCACCAGATAAATGAATTTAATTCGCCGTTTGGGGGACCATTTAGGGAACGATTTGCCTTTCTAATCGTGGTTTCCCCCTTTCTCTTAAAGAGATAGTTCGTTGTGATCTGGGCCTAGTTATTGAGAAGAAATATGTATATATCTGAGTACAAATCCTGATTTTACATAAGCCTTAAGAGTCTCTTTTCAGTCACGTTTCCTTAGAATTTTTACAGCCTTGACACCCTGACTTATAATCGAACAAATGGGTTTTGACATCAGGCACTTGGGGGCAATATCATTTATACCCTTGGCTCTTACTGATACACCTTATAAATAAAACATGATTACTGATCTACTTTATGACCACACCTGTAGTAAAAATACGAGTTCACATACAATGCCATAAAAAATACCGGAACTAAAGAGAATTCGTTTCGTGGAGTTCACACAATGGAAATATCATCGGACATAGCGATACAGTTCGAAAAAGTTTGTTTTTCATATGGCAAACTTGAGATTTTTCGCGAATTAACGATCAGAATACCTAGGGGAGAAATTTGTGGAGTGTTGGGAGCGAATGGTGCTGGTAAAACTACGGCAATGCGTCTCCTGATGGGACTTCTCAAGCCAGCTAAGGGCTCAATAACGATTCTCGGCAATGGACTTCAGAGAAGCAATCGCAACAGGATCGGGTATATGCCACAACTCACCGCTCTCTATCAAGAATTATCTATTGAGGATAACGTGCATTTCTTCGCCAGAATGTATGGGATGTCTGCAAAGCATGAGAGAAACATTGCGGTTGACAAAGTTATATCTCTAGTAGATCTAGTTAATCGTCGCGGGGATTCCGTATCAAGTCTGAGTGGAGGCATGCGGCAAAGAGTGAGTTTGGCGGTCGCCCTCGTTCATTCACCTGATTTACTCGTTTTGGATGAACCTACAGTGGGACTCGACCCCCAACTTCGAGCCAATTTCTGGGACCATTTCATTTCTCTTGCCAACATTGGCATTACCATATTTATTTCTAGCCATACTATGGACGACGCAAACCATTGTCATCGATTGCTTTTCCTGCAAGAAGGCCGTATTGTCGCCGACGGAAACCCAGACGAGTTGCGTTCTGCCGTTGGGTCAGCAGGAGCTTCTCTAGAAGACGCATTCTTGCATTTTGTAGTGAAAGAAACACAATGAGCTGTGATAGAATTCTGGCAATATCGAATAGAGTAGCCCATCAAATTATGAAAGACCGCAGATCGCTGGCGCTCATTATTGTGGCACCGATTGTAGTTATGTCATTAGTGGGATTCAGTCTAGTTGACCAGGAGGCAATCTTAAACCGCATCGTCCCCGCCTTACTTGGAGTATTTGTACTATTCTTCACGTTCTTACTAACGGGCGTGAGTTTCTTAAGGGAAAGGTCTCAAGGGACTCTGGAACGTTTACATGTCACTCCAGTGTCTAGAGTCGATCTGCTTGTCGGCTACTTATTTGGATTCCTGATCTTCGCTATGTTGCAATCTTCAGTCATACTTGCTTATACGATATTAGTTCTGCCCGTCTCATATCAAGGAGACGTGTGGCAAATATTTGCAGTGTTGGTGTTACTAACTATAGTAGCTGTTAGTCTCGGAATCTTAGTATCTACGTTCGCCAACAACGAATTTCAGGTTGTCCAGTTCATACCTGTAATCATTGTCCCACAGATTTTTCTTACAGGAGTTATCGTACCAGTCGACAGTATGCCTTGGCTGCTCGAAAAAGTTTCCACAGTTCTACCTCTCAGATATGGGGTCGATATATTAGTAGGGATAATGCTGAATGGTCACAACATACTTAATTTCGGAACTGAATTAGTTGTTCTGGCTGGCTTTGGCTTCATTTTTTTGCTATGTGCTAGCCTAACGGTACGTCGATAATTAATTCTTTCAAATAATGTAGCCTCCCAACAATCATATATAACACTTTTTGGGCGAGCTTCGCTGCCATTTTATCTGGATCTCTCAATTTCTAATGCACAAGGCCTAAACATGGTGATTCAAATCAGTCTATACGTGAGTTTCTTATCCACACCTAGGATCAACAGGGTCCCAACGCAACAATTTACCTACGGCATTCATTTCAATAATTTTAGAACGAGTCTCTGCCCACAACCTACCCCATTCTTCATTATCTCTTAGTTCTGCTGACGGATTGCTCCTACTTCTGGCAATGAAACCTGGCCAAGTTAGAGGTTCCATCGATACGTCTCTGGGCCTAGAGGTGAAGGGACCTAAATGAACACCCGTATTCTGCCCAACAGGCTGGTAGCGTAAGTCAAAACTGATTCTAACATCTTGTTCACTTACATTCGACAACGATCCATGAATATTGTGTTTGTGTTGGAAAAAAACATCGCCAGGCTTCATCGGTATAGGTGTTAACCCATTCAACGACTCCTTTGGAATCCCCATTTCACCAGTCTTACGTAACTCTTCGGTGAAACAGTGTAGGACTAATCCATTCTTATGACTTCCCGGTATTACAGCGAGGCATCCGTTTTCAACGGTTGCCTCCGTTAAAGGTATCCAAACAGTCAGTAGATTAGTTGAGTCGGCATCTTCTCTAATCACTCCTTGATCTTGATGCCAAAAGGTCTTTGAGACTTGGTCGTTCTTACGCATTGTTGCTGGCAGAAGCCGTTCTGGAGGCTTGACACGTAATCGATTCACCGGATTAACATAAATCTCCGGGCCAATAAATTGTTCTACAGCATCCAAAAGAATCTGATTGGTAAGTAAATTAAACACGGCTGGGCCATGGTGTATGTTCGGGTCGTCTTCCGATAAGGTCACCATTGATCTAGACTTCAGAGCAACATCTAGGTGATATATAACCTCACCTTCGGTCTCAATAATCAATTTACCAAGCCGTTTATCGAAAGGCAGATTACTGTACGTTCTATCTATCTTACCTTCACTAAACCATTTCCTTTCTAATGAGTCGATTGCTGAAACATATTCATCTATTACCGGCCTTATATGTAGATCTATATCGAGTAACCCTCTAGCCACAACGTAACCCATTTCATTGAAATGCTCCAGTAAATCAGGTTTGAAAGCGACTACCATATTATATTCACCCTCCTAACAGAAAGAGTTGTGGGCAATTGCATTCTACCAATAGTGATAATCAATGTCGATACACAGTTGATTGTCATCACTCGCATCAGGAGGTGGCTTTAGTAACAATCAGTAGAGAATCATAATATTTTCACAGACTCTGTAAATAACGATGCAACAGTCGCTATGGCTAATAATATTTTCGTTTATCATAACTTTGATTTTTCGTGTTTTATATATCTATATATACTATTAACTCCGGAATAAATCCTGTAGTAGTTGACTACGGAACAAAGTGATGCTATCGTTTTTTTTGAAGCGTGGAATCTGTATTCAAACTGTAGTTGCTATTCTCATAGCGGAGGACTGTATCCATGTCAACAAATGATGATCGTGCAGTTGTTGTTATACAGCTTACCGGTGGAAATGACTATTTGAACACTGTAATACCCTACAACAACGAATTGTATTTCGATAATAGACCTCATGTTTATCATAATCCTGATAAAGTCATAAAATTAGATGATACTCTCGGACTAAATCCCAGCATGGGTCCAATCAAAGATTTGTGGGACGAAGGCAATGTGGCAATCATAAATGGTATAGGGTACCCTGAACCTAATCGCTCTCATTTCCGCTCTATGGATATTTGGCATACAGCAGAACCCACGAAAGTAATCAATGAAGGATGGCTTGCTAGAGCGATACGAGACATAGATCCGTCAGGTGACAATGTTCTAACAGGTCTCAACTTGGGACGTGGACTCCCAAGAGCGTTAGCCTGCAAAGGTGTTCCAGTGGCTTCTGTAGGTAGTCTTGAGAATTACGGGTTATTCCCAGATGCAAGAGATGAAGCCGCGCGCTTAGAAATTTTAAATACCTTTACTAGGATGTATGGAGGGACAGTCGGACGAGACGCCGTTTCAGAATTCATAAGCCAGACCGGTAACTACGCTATTAAAGGAGCTGATACTCTAAGAACAGCTCCTCAAAAATACATGTCTAGTGTCGAGTATTCTGCCAATCCTCTGTCACAAAGCCTCAGAGATGCCGCCCAAGTTATGTTCGCGGATCTTGGCACACGAGTGTTTTACGCGCAACACGGCAGTTTCGACACACATGGAGGCGAATTACCTGTCCATGCAACACTTTGGTCTGAGGTCGCCTCTGCAATCGGCGATTTTACAGATGATCTTAAGGAACATGGCAGATATGACAATACTTTAATACTAATGTTTTCAGAATTTGGGCGCCGTATTAAAGACAATGGATCAGGTACTGATCATGGTTCAGGTGGCGTAGCCTTCTGCATTGGAGGAGCCGTAGAAGGTGGATTCTATGGCGAATATCCCTCATTAAAGGAACAAAACCAACTCGATGGTGATCTCCGTTTTAACAATGACTTTAGAGAGACGTATTCTACAATACTGGATCGCTGGCTCGGTTTAGATCCTGTTCATATCGTAAATGGCCGTTTCGAGCAGTTTAACTTTATATAGGAGTAACCGTATGATTGCAACAGAAGGATTTCAGTTAATGGCACATTTGTTACGGCGAGCGGGATTTGGAGCCACTTACACTGAAATTCAAGAACAATTATCAGAAGGATACGAATCAACGATAGAGACGTACCTTCAGCCCTCTGACTCTGATAGTAGGCATTTGGAAGATGATGTTATACGTCGCTACCATTCAGACATTCATGAATCACGAATTCCTGAGGCCCCAGGTTCACAATGGGTTTACAGAATGGTGACGACGAATTCTCCTTTAGAAGAAAAGATAGCACTATTTTGGCATGGTATCTTTGCCACTGGTTTCAGTAAAACCCAACAGGGTCCCTCATTGTTTCTTCAAATCGAAACATTCAGAGAACTGGGATTAGGGAAATTTGATGATCTTTTATTGGCGATATCCAAAGATCCAGTAATGATTATGTGGTTAGACAATCAAGACAATCATAAAGGTGCCATAAATGAAAACTTCGGACGAGAACTCCTAGAACTGTTCTCAATGGGAATAGGTAATTATACAGAGACAGACATCAAGGAGTGTGCCCGTGCCTTTACAGGATGGACTCTAGATAACGCCGAATATATGGAAGCCCGATCTCTTAAGGCTTCCATATGGCCTTACGGAGGCATAGCGTGGCATTACGACTATCGAGATGAGGATCACGATCATGGTGCCAAAGAATTCTTGGGAGAGAGAGGAAATTTCAATGGAGACGACATCATCGAGATAATATGTCGTAATCCTGCCACAGCCAGATTTATTGCTAGACATATCTACGATTTTTTCGTTGCCGATGAAGCTCCTGTTCCCCAATGGCCGTATGTTCCACCAGTGGACCCAGACGCTATAGAAATTTTGGCTGACGCTTATTTACAATCCAATCACGATATAAGTTCAGTGTTAAGGGTATTGTTTAACTCTGACTTCTTTAAGCAATCACGTTTCGCCAGAGTAAAGTGTCCCGCCGAATTTGTCGTAGGAGCTCTTAGACTCAGTGGAGCCATATCTGAACCTACCCTAGAGATAAATGAGGCTCGGGCTGTGATTGGATACATGGGGCAATTTTTATTGAATCCTCCGTCCGTCGAAGGCTGGCATGAAGGACAAGAGTGGATTAATAGTGGAGCACTAGTGGAACGAGTTAACTTCGCCGCCAAGCAACTTAGCAATGTGGATAATCCCGGAGTTAAGAATATTATTTCAGAACTCACTAGGCAAACTGAAGAGCATTCGACTCCGGAATTCATAGTGGATCGCTGCCTTGATCTTATGGGTCCCTTAACAATGACGGAGGACGATACGAAATTCGCATTAGTTGAACATGTTGCCAACGGGGGCGATTTAAATCTTCAAAATCTCGACACTGATGACAATTCTTTACAGAGAGTTGGTGATTTACTCGGATTAATCGCTTCAACAAAGGAATATCATAGAACTTAAGAGACATGAAGCCAATTCTGGCATTAGTTTAACCAAAACACCCTGGTTAAACCCTCAATATAGAGTAGCCTGTGCGGTTTTACTTCCCCTGAGTTTTACAATATATCTGGTGCCAAACTTAAATTCCCTGGATCTAAGGACAACAACTTGACCAACACAAGTAAAGCAAATAAATTCCATTTAACTTATTTGAAGACTATAGGAATAATGAACAATAATCCGGTGGGACGAGGGTTTGGCCATCCTGTTGACTTGGCGGTTCACAAAGACGGACGTATCTTAGTGTTGAATAGGCACGATGTTTATGCTCGTGTCGGCGTCTGTACCCTGGACGAAGAATACTTGGGCGAGTTCGGCTCCTATGGACATGGAAAAGGTCAGTTTTGGCTCCCTACGGCCGTGACAATCGACAATTGTGGACGAGTATACGTCGCAGATGAATACCATCACAATATCACAATATTTGACGAAACTGGTAACTATATTAGCACCTGGGGTCAATATGGTACAGGCAAAGGCCAATTAAATGGCCCATCTGGGCTTGTAGTAGATGCAGATAATAACGTTTACGTTGTCGATCAAAAGAACGACCGAGTTCACAAATTCACGAGTGACGGTCGACATATACTACAATGGGGTGAATCAGGTTCCAAAGAAGGGCAGTTTAATTTACCCTGGGGATTGACGCTCGACTTTGACGGGAATGTATATGTTGCCGACTGGCGCAATGACCGTGTCCAAAAGTTCACACATGACGGGCAATTCTTGGCCTCTTTCGGAGAGTCAGGAGACGGTAATGGACAATTTTATCGCCCTGCCAAACCGGCCGTAGACTCAGAAGGCTACATATATGTAGCAGACTGGGGTAATGAAAGAGTACAAGTACTAAGTCCGGACGGAAAATTCCAAATAAATCTCCGTGGCCAAGCAACCATGTCTAAATGGGGTCAGGATTTCCTCGATTCTAATCTAGATGAAAGTACAACTCGTAGAGAAGCTAATTTAACCCCTGACCTACCTCCGCACATTGATTCAGCTTATAGGATTTCGGCTCAGACTGAACCTTTTTTCTGGGGTCCAGCATCAGTCCAGTTAGACGAAGAAGGCCGCCTGTATGTCACAGAGACCTCTCGCCATCGAGTACAAGTATACCAAGGATTGCATACATGATCAGCTAATTAGGTACATTACGCTACCCAATTCAAGATACTAGCTACAATAGCCATACGTTACTACCTGCTAACTAAAAACTCCTGTCGGAAACTATCATATTACACGTATACATAAACAAGTCAAACAACTTTATGTATATCAGAATACACCCTGTTATGCGTGGTTGACTACACCTCTTTCTATCGGTACTATTCCTTGAAGAGCAGACTTTATGTTTGTCTGTTAACTATATATAAACTAAACAAAAGGATAGGGGGAATTAGAAATGACAATCGGCATCCGTGGGCCCAATGAACACCTAATCGGTAAGCCGGGATCACGGCACGAGATAGGAACTCCAGCATTAATCATCGACCTTGATATTTTGGAATCCAATATAAGCTGGTTGGCAAAGCACGCTCAGCTGCATAATTATGAAGTCCGTCCAGTAGCCAAAATTCATAAATCGGTAGAAATCTCTCGACTCCAAGCAAACGCTGGAGGCAGAGGGCCGTGCTGTGCCACAATAGCCGAGTCAGAAGTAATGGTTGATGGAGGCCTTTCAGATGTCATGCTTTTCACATCAGTCGTTACTAAACCAAAACTTGAACGTCTCTCTGTCCTGAACGCCAAAGCGGATGGACTAATAGTTGTAACAGATGATCCAATCAACGTTGATCAACTTGGGGCGTCAGCACGAGCTTCTGGGAAATCTTTAAAAGTTCTTGTCGACGTAGAGGTGGGGGGAAGAAGAACAGGCATCGAAGATGAAGAAAGCGCTGTGGAAGTTGCTAAGCTCATCGCTGAAACAGACGGCCTTGAATACGCTGGAGTGCAAGGATATGCTGGAGGACACCAAGGTGCAAACGATTTAGAGAGTCGTAGGACTATTCTGGATCTGAAACTTCGACCACTAATCC